>DASCPP010000112.1:0-5400 GCA_036012565.1 Flavobacteriales bacterium
GTGAGATTAACGAGCTTGTTTCATCTTTAGAAAATCAGGATTTAGATGGGATAGGACTTATTACTTTAGTAGATGATGCAACTTTTGTAAGTGAGGATTTTTCTAATTGGCTGTGGGTTACTTTTACTCGTTCCAACCCCGCAAACGATATATATGGATTAAATGCTAAAACTAATAACAAACATTTCTCTTGTTCTATTCCTATAATTGATGCTAGAATAAAACCTCATCATGCCCCTATTTTGGAGAGGTAGGTTTTTTTTTCTTAAAATTCCTCCACCTCTTCTTTTTCTTATTTTTGGATTGAATTTTATATTCAGGAGCTTTATCAAATCTTTTTGGCAATTCTAATTTTGGAACTTTCTTTTCAATTAGTTTTTCAATATCCATAAAGTTTCTCACTTGTTTTGGATTAATGAAAGTTATTGCCTCTCCAGTTCTATCAGCACGGGCAGTTCTACCAATTCTGTGCACATAATCCTCTGCATCATGAGGAACTTCATAATTGATAACCAATTCAATTTCTTGGATGTCAATCCCTCTGGATAAAATATCAGTGGCAACTAAAATTTTAATTTTCTTATTTTTAAAATCTCTTATAGTTTCCTCCCTTTCACTTTGGTCCAATCCAGAATGCATTTCAGAAGCTCTCATGCCTGCTTTATTGAGTGTCCTTTTTATTTCTCTTACACTCTTTATGCTTGAAGCAAAAATTAGAACATGACTTAAACCTCTTCCTTTTGCTCTTAATATTTCTCTTGCCAAATTCACCTTTTGCCTATCATATACCATATAAGCAGATTGTGTAATTCCTTCAGCAGGTTTTGAAATTGCCAAACTAATACTTGCTGGATTTTTCAGTAATTTGTTTGCAAGTTCTCTAATTTTTGGAGGCATAGTTGCCGAAAATAAGAGGTTCTGTCTTTCTTTTGGAAGAGGATTTGCAATTTTCATGATGTCATCATAAAAGCCCATATCAAGCATTCGGTCTGCTTCATCCAAAATAAAATGCTTTACTCCAGATGGATCAAAATAATTAAAATCCAAATGAGCAAGTAATCTTCCTGGGGTACAAATAATAATATCTGCACCTTTTTTTAGTGCTTGTTTTTGGTTGTCAAATTCTACTCCTGTGCCTCCGCCATAAATTGGATAGGAAGATGAATTGGTAAAATAAGAGAATCCTTCAATTTGCATATCAATTTGTTTTGCCAATTCTCTGGTAGGAGCAATAATTATAGTATTAACCTTATTATTTTGCTCTGCTTTAGTGAGTTTATCTAAGATAGGTAAAACAAAAGCTGCTGTTTTTCCTGTTCCTGTTTGTGCACAGGCAATTAAGTCTTTATTGTTTTGAATGATTGGTATTGCTTGTTGTTGTATTGGGGTGGCCTCTTCAAATCCCATCATATCCAAGCCTTCCTGAAGTTCGTTTCCGAACTTAAATTCCGTAAATCTCATTTTGTAAAGATACTAAAAACAATACCTATTTTCCTCTATTAGTTTATCGGCAATGTTTCTTCTTAAGTTTTTAGGGTTGATAGTGTATCCTTTTGTAAATCTTTTTAAGCCCATTAGCAAGACTCTTTGTTCATCTCCTTCTGCAAAAGAAAGAATAACTTCTTCTCCACATCTTTGACAATTCTTTATTGAGGAATATAAGAATAATTTACTCATCATAATTTGATTTTCTGCATTCTCTTTATTTTCAAGAGCTAATTTCTCAGCTCTTAAAATTGCTGATTCTGCAGCATAAACATCAATAACCATATCTGCCAAATTCATCAGAATTTCTTGTTCTTTTTCTATCTCCATTGCAAAATGCTGAGTAGCTTTTCCTGCAGTCATCAGAATTGCTTTCTTAAGTTTTTTAAGATGCTCTTTCTCTACTTCAAAAAGTTTATTCTCATCTGGAATGTCAAATGATGGAATACTCATCAACTCGGAAGCAACTTTCATGGCAGGTGTCATAATATCTAACTCTCCTTTCATGGCTTTCTTCAAAATCATCCCTACAAGCAACATTCTATTTATTTCATTAGTCCCTTCATAAATCCTAGCAATTCTGGCATCTCTATAAGCAGCTTCCATTGGGGTGTCAGCCGAATATCCCATTCCTCCAAAAATTTGAATTCCTTCATCTGAACAGAACTGAATTGTTTCTGAACCCAATACTTTTACAATAGAACACTCAACCGCATATTCTTCAACTCCTTTTAAATGGGCTTTTTGATGATCCATTCCTTCACTTTCCAACCTTCTAATATTTTTTTCAATTTCTGCTCCGGCACGATAAGTTGCCGATTCTATAGCAAAAGTTCTAGTTGCCATATCAGCCAATTTGTGTTTTATAGCTCCAAATTTTGCAATGGGAATCCCAAATTGAATTCTTTCATTTGCATAAGCTGTAGAAAGTGTTGTTACTCTTCTACAAGCATCTAATACTCCTGCAGAAAGTTTTATTCTGCCGACATTAAGTGCATTCATGGCAATTTTAAAGCCGTTTCCTCTACCTCCTAACATACTTTCTACAGGTACTTTCACGTCATTAAAGAATACTTGGCGAGTAGAGGAGGAGTTCAGGCCTAATTTATATTCTTCTTCTCCAAGAGTCATCCCTTCCATTTCTTTTTCCAAGATGAATCCAGTAATATTTTTATCATCTTCAATTCTGGCGAATACTATGAAGATATCCGAAAATCCTGCATTTGAAATCCACATTTTTTGCCCTGTAATAAGATAGTGTTTTCCATCTTCCGTAAGAACTGCTTTTGTTTTTCCTGAGTTAGCATCCGATCCTGCACCAGGTTCTGTTAAACAATAACAGCCCATCCATTCTCCAGTTGCTAGTTTGGGTAAATACTTTTCTCTTTGAGCATCATCTCCATATAGTAAAATTGGTAGTGTGCCAATTCCGGTATGAGCACCAAATGCGGTAGAAAAAGATCCGTTTGATCCTGAAATTTTATCGCAAATCAGTACAGAAGTATTAAAAGGCATACCCATTCCTCCATATTCTGACGGAACAGCAATTCCTAAAAGTCCTAGGTTGCCAGCTTTTTTCATGCAATCTTCCGTGAGTTTATAATCCTTCTTCTCAAACCTCTCTCTATGAGGGTCTAGTTCTTTCTCAACAAACTCAGTAGTAGCAGAAGCCATCATTTTTTGTTCTTCTGTAAATTCCTCTGGAATAAAAATATCTTTTGCTTCTTGGTCTTTAATTAAAAATTCTCCTCCTTTTATCATGACTTTATTTTTTGTTCTCAATTTTATGTATTGCCTTTATTGTTTTTAGCATAGAGTCTGGTGTTACCGAAATGGTGTCAATTCCTTCTTCCACTAAAAACTGAGCGAAATCCGGATAATCTGATGGGCCCTGCCCACAAATTCCTACTTTCGTTTTTGTATTTTTTGCTACCTTTATTAAGTTTGAGATAGATCGTTTTACTGCCGGATTTCTTTCATCATAAATATGTGCTACAAGTGAGGAATCTCTATCCAGACCAAGTGTGAGTTGCGTTAAATCATTTGATCCAATAGAGAATCCATCTATATGTTGTGCAAACTCTTCCGCCATTAAAATATTAGATGGTAATTCCGCCATTAAGTAAACTTGCAAACCATCTTTTCCTCTTTGTAATCCATATTTTTTCATGACTTTATAGACACTTTTTAATTCTTTAACAGTTCTGCAAAATGGAATCATAATAGTTACATTATTAAGTCCCATTTTCTCCCTTACTCTTTTTATTGCTTTACATTCCATTCCGAAAGCATATTCGTATTCATCAGAATAGTATCTGCTAGCACCTCTCCATCCAATCATAGGATTTTCTTCTTTCGGCTCAAAATACTTTCCCCCTAACAGGTTATAATATTCATTTGATTTAAAATCGGACATACGAACAATAACATTTTTTGGGTAAAAGGCAGATGCAATTTTCGCTATTCCATAAGATAATCGTTTTACAAAAAAAGTTTCTTCATTTTTAAATCCTCTAGTTAGTACTCTTATCTTTTCTGTTAATTCCTCATCTTTTAATCTTTTGTGTTTTAAAAGAGCAAGCGGATGAGCTTGGATATAATTATTAATAATAAATTCTTCTCTTGCAAGCCCTACACCTGCATTTGGAATTTGTGCAAATTTAAAAGCCAAATCTGGTGAAGCTACATTCAGCATAATTGGAGTTTTTGTTTTTGGCAGATTATCCAATTTAGTTTTCTTTAACTTAAAAGGAATTAATCCATCATATACTTTTCCTATATCCCCCTCAGAACATGAAACGGTTATCTCTTCTCCATTAAATAATACTTCTGTTCCGTTTTCAGTACCTACAATTGCAGGAACTCCCATTTCACGAGCAACAATTGCAGCATGACAAGTTCTCCCTCCTTTATTAGTAATAATAGCTGAAGCTTTTTTCATAATTGGTTCCCAATCTGGGTCAGTCATCTCTGTTACCAAAACATCACCTTCCTGAAAGTCAGAACCATCAAAACTGCCATCTCTCCCGTCTAAAGAATACATCTTTTGAATTTTTCCTTGCCCGATTTTATCTCCAACAGCAATTCCTGTCAACCTTAGATTTGTATCATCTGTATTGTCAATAATATATTCAATTAATGAGTTGTCTTTTTTTCTGGAATGTATGGTTTCAGGTCTAGCTTGTACTATAAATAATTTTCCTGAAAGTCCATCAATTGCCCATTCAGTATCCATAGGACACCAATGTCCTTTTAATTTAGTGTAATAATCTTCAATAATACAAACCCATTTAGCTAATTTTAATGCTTGCCTATCTGTAATACAGAACTCATCTTGTTGAGTGTTCCCAACATGGACAGTTTTTACCAATTGCCCTGGATCAGTTGAGTAAATCATTTTATTCTCTTTTTGACCCATTTTCTTTTCAATAATAGAAGAGAATCCATCTTTTAAAGTTGGTTTAAAAATTAAGAATTCATCTGGAGATACAGTTCCTTGAACAACACTTTCTCCTAATCCATAAGAGCCATTTATTAAAACAACATCCTTAAATCCGCTTTCAGTATCCAAAGAAAATGCAACACCAGAAGAGGCTAAATCAGAACGAACCATTTTCTGTACACAAACAGAGATTCCTACATCAAAATGATTGAAACCAAAATTGTCTCTGTATGAGATTGCACGATCAGTAAAAAGAGAAGAGAAACAATTTCTAACAGAAGACAAGATTTGTTCAGGACCTCTTACATTTAAATAAGTTTCTTGTTGACCAGCAAAAGATGCGTCAGGTAAATCTTCAGCAGTTGCAGAGGAACGAACAGCTACATCCGTGATCTCTTGTCCATATTGTTGGGAAAGCAATGTGTAATTATTCCGGATTTCTTCTTTAACCTCTCTTGGCCATTTACCATTTC
>DASCPP010000113.1:0-27198 GCA_036012565.1 Flavobacteriales bacterium
ATATTTGGGCTTCATCTGATAGCGCTTTTTCTGATACAGCTACTAGAACTTCCGTAGTTACTGACACTATTTATGGGCGGGATTACGATTGGAATACAGACGGAACTAATGCTGGAAGTGGTTATTATTTAGGAAGACACGCATGTGGTCAGATTTTAGCTAATGCTTTTGAGATTTATGCGCCAGATACAGTAACTTCTATTTCGTTCTTTGTTGATGATAAATCAGTTGTTAATTCGTTCTTGAAGGTTGAATTATATGAGTATGATCCGACTGGTAGCTTAAATAGTACGCCCCCTATTTGGCTTGAACAATCAGATGATTATGCTCTTTCAAGTTCCGATATAGGATCTTGGATAACTTTAAAGTTAAATAGTCCAGTTCCGGTATTTCCTGGAACAGGGAATACGGCATATTTAGCAGCTGTTAAAGGTTATGCTCATCCTATGGATACAACCTTGATTAGTTCTTCTGGCTCTGATGGAGTGGTTAGTTTTATTCAAGATAATGGTTGTAATATTGGTTCAGGCGGTTTTGGATATTGGTATTCAGCAGCTAAAACTTTAATGATAAGAATGAATCTAGGGGATGTTTCAATTCCGTCATTTATAAATAACAATCCTATTGCAAAAAGTATTGCGATTTATCCTAACCCTACTTCTGACATTGTAAATATTTTATTTTCCTGTATTGATAAGCAAAGCGTTAATATTAAGGTAATAAATGTTTTAGGAGATAAAATTTTTAGTGAAAGTTTATCTCAATTTGTTGGCGAGTACAAAAGACAAATTGATTTGAAAAATTATCCGAAAGCAGTTTATTTCCTTGAGATTGAAACAGAAAAAGGAGTAATGAATAAGAAATTGATTCTACAATAAGACTGTAAAATAATTATAAATAAAAAAGGGCTCGATTTATCGAACCCTTTTTCTGTGTGGTGCCTCCAGGAATCGAACCAGGGACACATGGATTTTCAGTCCATTGCTCTACCAACTGAGCTAAGGCACCAACATAATTGGGGCTGCAAATTTAATTGTTTTTTTCTTTTACCGAAATATTTTTTTGTTTTCGTACTCTCCGATTTTGAAATGATTAATTTTGCCGTCAAATTAGTTGAATGAAGCTTATAATAGATATAGGAAACACTAGTAGCAAAGTTGCTATTTTTGATGGAGAAGAAATAATAAAACATCAAATTTTAAGTAAACTGACTTTGGCTGATGTGATTCTTTTTGCTAAAAAGCATGCCATTTCAGCATCTATTATCTCATCTGTAAAAGAGAAGGATAGCATCACGAATGAGTTGATTAGGCATTTTAACGCTCTTTTTTTAACGCATAAAATAGCCATTCCTATATTCACTAATTACAAAACACCAGAAACTTTGGGGAAAGATCGTATTGCCGCTATTGTAGGAACGCATCATCAGTATCCAAAAAGCAATATTTTAGTGATTGATGCTGGAAGTTGCATTACTTTTGATTTTTTTATAGACGGAAAATATTGTGGTGGTAGAATAAGTCCTGGACTTAAAATGCGTTATGATGCATTACATACTTTTACTAATCAACTACCACAACTTGGCATTTCTAATGCGTATTTTACGATAGGGAATGACACGAATTCTTCTATTACTTCTGGCGTTCAGCAAGGGGCAATAGATGAAATGAACACAGTAGTTGATACTTTTAGAAAAGAAAATAAGGATTCTGTCGTTATACTATGCGGTGGAGACCATAAATTCTTTGATAAACACTTAAAAAATAGCATATTTGCAGATCCTTTTATCGTTCTAAAAGGACTTAATATAATTCTTGAATTCAATGCAAAATAACAACTTCTATCTTTTCCTTATTTTTTTATTTTTTAATTGGGGAAGTGTAAATGCCCAAAACCAAACAAATTCACCATATTCCCGTTTTGGTGTCGGTGATTTACAATCCAATATCTTATCAGAATATGCGGCAATGGGAGGCACTTCTATTGGAAGTTATAATCCCAATATAATAAATCCCTACAACCCATCTTCTTATTCTGCTTTTAAAGCAAACTCTTTTATCTTCTCAACTGGAGGGATGCACCAAACTACTAAAATGCAAACTACAAATTTGGAGCAAATAACCAACAGTTCCTCTTTTTCTCATCTTTTATTAGGATTTCCTTTATCTAAAAAGATAGGGGCAAGTGCAGGTTTGTTGCCTTTTAGTAATATTGGTTATATTTTAGAAGACGACTCACTTTATGATGATATTGGACTGGTTAATTATGAGTATAATGGTAATGGAGGGCTTAATGTTTTGTATATTGGAGTGGCATACAACTTGACTGAAAACCTATCGATTGGGGCAAACGCCAATTATCTATTTGGTGGACTCAACAGAAATAAGAAAGTAATTTTTACAGATGGCGAAACTTATAATACGAGAAAAACCTCAAGTATTTTTGCAAAGGGCTTCTTCTATCAATTTGGCCTGATGTATAATAAAGAGTTAAATGAAAAAATGCATTTAACTTTAGGTTTTACCGCTAACAATAATGCTGAGATTTCTGCCAAAAGATCTGTGCTTACTGAAACTTATGAAATTCTTTCCTCCATTTATGAAGTAGCGAAGGATACAATTGAAGATTACTCTATTAGCGGTTGTGAGGATTGTAATATGATCTTACCGCAAAACCTAGCTGTTGGCGTTTCGTTTAATATGGGCAATAAATGGTTACTTATGGCTGATTTTTCTATTCAAGATTGGTCAGAATACAGAATGTTTGGTGAAACGGATTCTTTATCAAATAGCATGAAATTTTCTGGAGGGTTGCAGTACACAGCCGATAATATGTCCGTAAATAAATATTGGAAACTCATCAAATTCCGATTTGGAGGTAAGTTTCGGAATTCCTATTTACAATTATACAATACCCAACTAAACGAAGAAAGTGTAAGTTTCGGTTTAGGGCTTCCTTTACGAAAAACAAAATCAGAAATCAATTTGTCGGTTGAGATAGGAGAAAGAGGAACAATAAATAATAACTTAATAAAAGAACAGTTTTTGCGTTTTCAAATTGGGCTAAGTCTTAGTGATATTTGGTTTGTAAAAAGAAAATACGATTAAAAGAAGAAGAAAAATGACTAAAAAAATTGGGATATTATTTTGTGTTTTGTTTTTGGCTGGTGAAGTAAAATCACAAAACAAATACGGAGAGGACAGTGTAAATTGCGTGATAAATCTTTCATTGTACCGAGAATACTACAAGCAAAAAAATTATGATGACGCCATAAATCCATGGCGTTGGGTATATAATAATTGTCCTTCATCAAGCGCAAATATTTTCAAAAATGGACCAACACTCATTAAATATTTGATGAAAAAAGATCCTGAAAATAAGCAAGCTTATATCGACACCATTATGATGATTTACGATAAAAGGATTGAGTATTTTGGAAAACAGGGATATGTACTTGGAAAAAAAGGAGCTGATTTAATAAAATACAACCCCTCTAATTATGAGGATGCTTATTCTATTTTAGGAAAATCCTTAGAAATACAGGGAAATAGTTCGGAAGCAGGCGCTTTGTTAGCTTATTTTAAAGCTGCTACTCTGATGGAAAAAAATAAAAAATTGGATAAACAAGCAGTATTAGAATGCTATGCCAGAGTTGCAGAAATAATCGATTATAATATATTGAATAATGTAAAAACGGCAAAGTACTATACTCAATCTTTTGAGATAATTGAATCTTTTTTTGCACCCTATGCTAATTGTGATGATTTGATTGGAATATTTTCTACAAAGTTTAATAGCGAAACAGAAGATATTGATTTACTAAAAAGGATTATACGGCTTTTAGATAGCAAAGAATGTAATGATAATCCCCTTTATTTTGATGCTGCAACCAAGCTACATTCTTTATCTCCATCTGCTTTGTCAGCAAGCAAGATGGGAAAACTGAATGTGGTAAAAAAGCAATATTCTCAAGCAATTGATTATTTTAAGCAAGCAGTGGAATTAGAAGAAGAGGATAAAACAAGGGCAAGATATTATCTGGAATTGGCAGATGCCTATCGTATTTCAGGGTCCTATAGTACAGCTAGAATGATGGCTTACAAATCATCTGAATTACGCACAGAATGGGGAGAGCCATTTATCAGTATTGCCAATATTTACGCTTCATCCGTTAAAAGATGTTCTTCATCAGATTTTGAAACCGCAACCATTTATTGGCTTGTTGTCGATAAATTTATAAAGGCAAAATCAGTAGATTCCTCAGTTGCCGACAAAGCAAACAAAGCAATTGCAACTTACTCCAAATTTTTTCCAAATACAGAACAATGCTTTTTTGAAGGAATAGAATCCGGACAAACTTTTATAGTGGAATGCTGGATAAATGAAAAGACAAAAGTAAGAACAAGAGATTGATAGTTTTCCTTAAAATAATTCATATACAAAGCGTGATATTATGTTTTTGTAGTTTTCTGTTTTCTGCTTGTAGTAACGATCCAAAAATTGTTGAAACTTTCGCGTCCAATAAGAACTTACCTAACGAAACCATAAAGGAAGCAGAGTTAATATATACAGAAAAAGGAAAGGTAAAGGTAAAGATAATTGCACAAAAAATAGAAAGGTATGCCGCAACTTCTACAATTAACTTTTCTGATGGCATTGTCGTTCATTTTTTTAATGATTCAGCCATTATTACTTCAACCCTTACAGCCCAAGAGGCTATCATAGATGAAAAAAAGGAGCAAATGATGGCGCAAGTAAATGTGGAGTTAATAAACCAAAAACAGGAAAAATTAAATACGGAACAACTAATCTGGAACGAAAGAACAAACCTTATTTTTACTGAAAAATTAGTAATAATTACCACAAAAGATGAAGTGATTTTCGGGGAAGGATTTGAGTCTACCACTGATTTTTCATCCTATAAAATCACAAATGTGAGTGGAAGTATTAATATCAAAGATGGAAACGACACTTTAAATTAGATGTATTTTTACCTAACTTTACCAAATTAATGGAAGTTTTTCTAATTATTATTACCCTTTTGCTATCGGCTTTTTTTTCAGGTATGGAAATTGCTTTTATTTCTGCCAACAAATTAAAATTAGAACTTGATATAAAATCAAAAAACTTTAGTTCAAAAATTATTTCTATTTTTACAAAACAAGAGTCTCATTTTATTGTTAGCATGCTTATTGGCAACAACATTGCCTTAGTAGTTTATGGAGTGATGATGGCAAAAATTTTAGAATATAATTTAAGTGAATTTATTAGCTCTGCATTCCTTTTAATTATAGCACAAACCATTATTTCCACCCTCATTATTTTAGTGGTAGCAGAGTTTATCCCAAAAGCTATTTTTAGAATAAATTCAAATAGAGTATTAAAGTTTTTTTCTCTCCCTTTAATAATTTCTTACCTATTACTTTATCCTTTTATTCTGCTGATGATTACTTTGTCGAAATGGATTTTAAGGGTCCTATTCAAAGTAGAAATAGACGAAAACCAAAGGTTATTTGACAGAGTAGATTTAGATGCTTTTCTAAGTATGCTCAAAGCCCAAGAAGAAGAAAATATGGAAGTTGAAATGTTGCAAAATGCTCTTGAACTCCCAAGCATAAAAGCTAGGGAATGCATGGTCCCCAGAACTGAAATTGTTGCTGTTGAATTAGGCACTTCTATTTCGCAGTTGAAAGATAAATTTATATCGTCAAAACTTTCAAAAATACTTGTTTATAAGAATGATATTGATAATATAATTGGGTATGTGCATTCCTTAGATTTGTTCAAAAAACCAAAACGAATAAAGTCTATTTTGATGCCAATACCTATTGTAACCGAAACAATGATAGCGAGCGATTTACTCGAACTTTTTATTAATGAGCATAGGGCAGTTGCAGTAGTGGTTGATGAATATGGTGGCACATCAGGAATAGTAACAGTGGAAGATGTAACAGAAGAAATTGTTGGCGAGATAGAAGATGAGCATGATCAGGAGTCACTTATTGATAAAAAAATAGATGAAAAAACTTTTCTCTTTTCAGCCCGTACAGAAGTAGATACCATCAATAAAAAGTATAATTTGAATCTGCCCACATCAGAAGAATACGAAACTCTAGCAGGCCTATTGCTTCATTTCCATGAAGATATTCCAGAAGTAGAAACTCAGGTAGAAGTTGAATCATTTAAATTTGTAGTAAAAGAAGTAAATGATAGAAGCATACAATTAATCCAAATTCATACTATTTAGCAAATAAATTCAGATGTTTCAAACTCTTTTTTATTTCTAATAAATCGTATATTCGCCAGCTCAAAAAACAAATTAAAGTATGTCAACATTAGGAAGTATTAGAAAACGATCAACACTATTATTATTGGTAATAGGAGTAGCAATGTTAGCATTTATTTTAGGTGATTTTATGCAATCTACAAGAAGCGGTGGTGGAGGTGGATTTTTTGTTGGGGAAGTTGCAGGAGAGGAACTCTCCATACAAATATTTGAAGAAAGGGTACAAAAGGGCACTGAGAATTACAAGAATTCTAATCCTAATTCCATAATAAATCAAACAACATTAGGCCAAATCAGAAATTCTATTTGGGATGAATATATTAAGGAACTTTTAATGGATGCAGAATTTAAAGAGTTGGGAATTGATGTGGATTCTGAAGAATTATTTGAGCTTTTCCAAGGTAATAATGTACATTCAGAAATAAGTAAGATAGAAATTTTTCAAGATCCTAAAACTAAACAGTTCGATAGGGCAAGAATGATTGAGTATATGAAAAGTTTGGAAAATGATCAAAATGTAGAAGCAAGAGAGCAGTGGTTAGGATTTGAAGAATATATTAGTAATCTCAGAAAAAATAATAAATATAGTACGCTTGTAGAAAAAGGGATGTATGTAAGTTCTGCTGAAGCTCAATTATCTTTTAATCAAGGAAATGAAAATATTAATTTTGAATATGTCCCTATTTATTTTAAACATATTGCTGATAGCTTGGTAAATGTATCTGAATCTGAGATTGAGAATTATTATGATGACCATATTAATGAATACCAACAAGAGGAATCTAGAAATGTAGATTATGTTGTTTTTACAATCATTCCTTCTGAAAAAGATGATGAAGATACTAAGAATAATTTGGATGCAATAAAAGAATCATTTGAAGCTTATACTGATTTTGAAGTATTTGTAAAAAGAAATTCTGATAATACAAATGCCATTTTTAATTTTGTAAAAGAAGATGGTATTCTAGACACAAATGTCACATCATTATTTAATGATGAAAAAGGAACAGTTTTTGGCCCTTATTTATTTGCAGAAGGAAATTATCGTATTGCAAAACTAGCAGATGTACAATATAGGCCTGATTCCGTAGAAGCAAGACACATATTAATTGCTCCTGATGAAAATAAAGATTTGGACTCTACAAATGCATTAATTGAGTTCGTAAAAAAAGAAATTGAGTTAGGAAAAGATTTTGCTGATTTAGCCCAAATACATTCTGTGGATAAAAGTTCTGCTATAAAAGGCGGGGATTTAGGATGGTTCAAAGAAGGAGAAATGGTTGCCGAATTTAATGAGGTTTGCTTTACAGCGACTAAAGGTGATTTGACTATTGTGCAAACCCAATTTGGTGTTCATCTTGTTCAGGTGACTAAGAAAAGCCGGAATGTAAAAAAAGTTAAAATTGTTTATATCGATAGGGTTGTAGAACCAAGCTCTGAAACCTATCACGAATATTATACACAAGCTGCACGATTTGCAGGAGTACTACTTAATACTGACACCACAACATTTGATGATTTGGTTGCAACAGAAAATTTAGTAAAAAGAAATGAAGAAAAAGTATCACCAAGCAAGCAAAATATATCAGGATTAGAAAATTCAAGAGGACTGATAAAATGGATGAGGAATGCAAATGTTGGTGAAGTTTCAGAAGTATTTGAGTTTGGGAATAATTATGTAGTTGCAACTCTTACTAAAATAAATTTGGAAGGTGACATTCCTTTAGAAGATGTAAAAGTTGAAATAGAATCAAAAGTTAGAAAAAAACAAAAAGGGAAGATGATTGTTGATGAAATCAATTCAATTACATACAAAAAACTATCAGAATTAGCAACTGCAATGAGTAGTGAAGTTAAATTAGCTACAAAAGCAAATTTCTTAAGTAGCCAAATAGAAGGTTTTTTCAGCCTCGAACCAAAATTAGTTGGACTTATTTGTGCTTCTAAAAATGATGTTATTATAAAGCCACTTATTGGAGATAATGCAGTTTTTGTTTCTAAAGTTATAAGCAGAAATGAACCGAGAACTAGTGGAGATTTTTCACAGCAGAAAATACAAATTACTAATGAGTTAAAACAAAACGCATCTACTTCTGCCTATAATGCTATTAAGGAGAATGCTGCAATTGTAGATAACAGAAATGATTTTTATTAGGTAAAAAAGAACAAAAAAATCAAAAGCCCACTTGTGGGCTTTTTTTATCTCAAAATTTGTAATCTGTAAGAGTCCAAATTCAGAAAAATAAACAGCAAAATTGTAAAGCCAATTAGGGAAGATCCCCCATAACTAATAAAAGGTAATGGAATGCCAATTACTGGCGCCAGTCCAATAGTCATCCCTATATTAATTGCAAAATGAACAAATAAAACTGAGGCAACTCCATAGCCATAAATTCTACAAAATGTTGATCTCTGTCTTTCTGCCAAATTGATTACCCTAATAAGAAGCGCTACAAAAACTACAATGAATATCAATGAGCCAAAAAAGCCCCATTCTTCTCCAATAGTACAAAAGATAAAATCAGTGCTTTGCTCAGGAACAAAATCAAATCTTGTTTGCGTTCCTTCCAAAAATCCTTTTCCAAAAAGTCCTCCTGATCCAATGGCTATTTTAGATTGTATCAGATTATAACCAGCTCCATGTGGGTCAATCTCTCTTCCTAAAAGTATGTTTATTCTTTCCACTTGATGAGGTGCTAGGATATTGCTAAAAATATAGCTTACACCAAAAACAAAGGAGATAGCCATAGATAGCCCTGCAAGAATCACAATAAACTCCTTCTTCTTTCGCCTTGAAAATAGAAACAGCAGAAGTGAAATTGCCACCAAAATGCCAATAAAAATAAATTTATTTAAAAGTAAAGTGACTATAAATAGTATAGCAGCAATAAGCCCTATAAATAATATATTTCCAGATAGCCCTTCTCTATAAAGTACAAGTATTAATGAAAGAAAAACCAGTGCAGTTCCTAAATCGTTTTGCAAAATAATTAGCAGTAATGGTAATAGTATAATGATGAAGCTTTTAAACTTTGTGGCGAGAGCTTCTAATTTTAGGTTATGTGTATTTAAGTATTTTGCAAGCGCTAAAATGGTAATAAATTTTGCAAATTCTGAGGGTTGAAATTTATAGTTTCCAATATTAAACCATGATGTGGCACCGGCTGTTTGTTCCCCTGTAATTAACAGAATAATTAACAAAATGATTGTCCCTCCATATAAAATATAGGAAAATGCTTCAAAGAATTTCCAATCAATTATTAGAATAATAAAGGAGACAAATAAAGATGCTGCAATAAAAATTAATTGCTTCCCATGTCTTTGTGAGAAATCGAAAAGTAAAGTTTGGTCATCATTATATTGTGAGGCATAAATATTTATCCATCCGAAAAATAGCAGTAATAAATATAAGCATACTGTTATCCAATCTACATTTCCAAATATTTTTTTTGCTCTTCTCATGGAGTTGAGATTAAGTTCCCTTTTAGTATAAATTCTTCCAAATGCACATTACTTATTTCATTTCTTAAATATTTTTCAATCATAAGTGTTGCTATTGGAGCAGCCCAGGTTGAGCCCCATCCCCCATTTTCAACATATGCTGCAATTACAATTTGAGGATTATCCTTTGGAGAAAAAGCAATAAAAATAGAATGATCCTCTCCATTTCTAGAGGTGTTTTGTGCGGTTCCAGTTTTTCCGCAAATAATCAAATCTTCAACACTACAATTTTTAGCCGTACCATCCTCATCTTCCAATACCATCTGCATTCCGTCAACAATACTCTCAAAATGAATTGGGTCAATTGTAGTGTATTTCTTTTTAGTAAATTGCTCATCACCTATAAATTCTGTACCAATTTTCTTTACAATATGAGGGGTAAAATAATATCCTCTATTTGCAATAATTGCTGTAATGTTTGCCATCTGAATTGGCGTGAGTAGAAGTTCACCCTGTCCAATGGAAAGCGATAAAACGGTACTTGCGTTCCAATGAGTTTTTCCATAAATATTATCGTAAAATTCAGTTTTTGGCAAAAACCCTTTTTTCCCTGATGTAAAGTCATTATTCATCCATTCTCCTATACCAAAACTTACTATATGATTATACCATGTATTATAAGCAATTTCTGTTTTTTGATTTTTATCAAAAAAGCTTTGAAAAACATTGCAGAAGTATGCATTACAGGATATTGCTATTGCTTTTTTCAAACTAAGTGGAGAGGCATGCTTATGACACCCAACCATTTTATCATTTTCGTATTCGAACCCTCCAATACAGCTATAATTAGAATATATACTTAATGTTTTTTCTTGCAAAGCAATAAGTCCATTAATCAATTTGAAAGTGGATCCAGGTGCATATTGTCCCAAAAGAGCTCTGTTAAATAAGGGCTTATCCTCATCCTCTAATAATTGTTTGAAATTATCTGACCGAGTTCGTCCAGTTAAAGTATTAGGATTAAAAGTAGGAGAGGATACCAATGTTAATATCTCACCAGTTGATGGCTCAATTGCAACAATACTACCAATTTTATTTTGCATTAGCCGCTCTCCATATTTTTGTAAATCAGCATCAATGGTGGTTGTTATATTTGCTCCTGAAATGGCATTTGTATCGTATCTTCCTTCATTAAATTTCCCTTTTTTACTATTATGAACATCCACCAAAACTAATTCCATTCCTTTATCCCCTCTTAATAATTGTTCGTATGCAACTTCTACTCCACTTATTCCAATTAAATCACCACTTGTATAATACTTATCTTCTTTTATATTATGATTATTCACCTCTCCTAAATAGCCCATAATATTTGAGGCAGTATTTATAGGATACTTTCGGGTGCTTCTTGTTCTTACAAAAAACCCTTTAAACTTATAAAGCATCTCTTGTAATGTAGCAAAGGTTTCTGCATCAATTTTTTTTACAAATACACTTTCTTTATATTTTGAGTATTTTTTTGCTATTCTTATTTTTTCAGAATATTCTTCTAATGAAATGTTTATTAAATTGCTTAGCAAAATAGAATCGATATCTTTTTTTACTTCTCTTGGGGTAATCATTAAATCGTATGAGGCTTCATTATAAGCTAAAAGCTGATTATTTCTGTCGTATAATAATCCTCTACCGGGGTACTTTACATCATATCGTAAAACATTATTTTTAGCAGAAAATTTATATTTATCATTTACAACTTGTATGTAGAAAAGTTTGCTCAGGAAAACCAATGTAATAAAAATAAAAATTCCTTTTACAATAAATTTTCTGTTATTGTGGACTTTCATTTTCGCCTTTCAGAATTAAAGAAAAAGAATTGGCAAACAATGATAATTATAAATGTTATAAAACTGCTTAGGGTTATTTTACCAAAAATATCTATAAATGTTGCTAGTTTGAAATGGGCTAATAAAAACAGAATCGCATGATGAATAAAAATTAGTATAAATGCATAAACAGAAAACATTTTAAAGCCTAATTTTTGCAAAAAAAGGTCCTGCTCCGTGCTTATAGTATTTTTAGGAATAACGATTCGTTCAATTACAGGTTTTAAAAAAGCAATCATTACACAAGCAGTGGAATGAAAGCCGATAGACCCTTCAAAAACATCAAGAATAAACCCTACGAAAAATGCAAAAGTAAGCAAGAACCATCTGGGTGTTATTTGTGGCAAACAAATAATCAGCATGATATAAAAATATGGATTGATGTATCCATTAAACAAAACTTGATTTAGTATATAAACCTGAATGAAAATAAAAACGGCTATCAGCCAAATATATTTATAAAGTTGTTTAATCATCTTTTGCGTTTAGTTCCAATAATTCTTTTTCTTGTCTTATTAAAGATTCCGCAACATTTACATAATGAAGTCGATTTAAATCTTCAAAAAATTGAATTTTAATTTTATAAAAGTTATCTCCCGGAATTTTTTGAAATGAAATCACTTCTCCAATTACTATTCCGTCTGGGAAAATTGCCGAATTACCACTACTAATAATGGTATCTCCAATACTTAAATTTGCATGATTTGGAATATCGTCAACAGTAGTTTCTCTATAATTAAAACCATTCCATAACATCCTACCTAAAAACATTTGATTTTTTAATCTCACACTAATACTCGATTTTTGATGAAGAACGGAAATTACTAATGAAAATCTTTCGGATACAGAATGAATAATTCCTATAACTCCATTTTCTGTGATTACACCCATACCTTCTTTTATTCCATGACGACTTCCTTTGTTTAGAGTCAAATAATTATTGCTTTTGTGAACAGAATTATTGATTACTCTTGCGGATTGGTACTTGAAAAATGTTTTCTCAAAGAAAAGAGAATCATTAACAAATGTGTTCTGATTTTTTAAAAGCGAATGTAATTTTGCATTTTCATCAGCCAAGAATTTGTTAGTTTGTTTTAGCTTGAAAAAATCAGAAATATTAGAAATACCAGCATGTAAATTTCCAATATATTTTTGACTAAAAGCATTTATCTTATTTCCCTGATAGTGATTGTTAGTAGCTAACAGAAAAACAGAAAACCCTTCAATAATAAGGAATAAAAGTATGAAATGATATTTTTTTACAAACTGAATTAGGTTGTGCATACATCAACCAATATTATTTTATTAAAAATGGAAACTTCTCAATATTCTTTAAGGCAATCCCTGTTCCTCTAGCAACAGCTCTTAGTGGGTCTTCCGCAACATAAACAGGTAATTTAGTTTTCTGAGATATTCTTTTATCAAGACCTCTAAGCATTGATCCTCCGCCAGTTAAATACAATCCTGTATTGTAAATATCAGCCGAAAGTTCAGGTGGTGTTTGAAAAAGTGCGCTCATTATTGCCTCTTCAATTTGCTTAATGGAGTTGTTCATTGCACTAGCAATTTCTTTATAAGTAACTACAACTTCTTTTGGTATTCCTGTCATTAAATCTCTGCCATGAACAGGATAATTAGCTGGTGGCTCATCCAATTCGGTAAGTGCTGATCCCACATTTATCTTTATCCTTTCAGAAGTAGTATCGCCAATAGCGATATTGTGCCTTGTTTTCATGTAATTTTTAATATTATCAGTAAATTCATCTCCGGCAATTCTGATTGATTTTTCGGTAACAATCCCTCCTAAGGAGATAACCGCAATTTCAGTTGTGCCACCCCCAATATCAATCACCATATTTCCGTTTGGCTCCAATACATCAATTCCTATTCCAATTGCAGCTGCCATTGGTTCATGAATTAAGAAAACTTCTTTTGCCCCCGCATGTTCGGCCGAATCTATAACTGCTCTTTTTTCTACTTCCGTTACGCCAGAGGGAATACAAATCACCATTTTAAGTGTAGGAGAAAACAATGTTCTTTTTCTTGGGATCATTTTTATAAACCCTCTTATCATTTGTTCTGAAGACTGAAAATCTGCAATTACCCCATCCTTTAATGGGCGAATAGTTTCAATTTTTTTGTGTGTTTTTCCTTGCATTTGTTGCGCTCTTGTTCCAATAGCGACAATCTCATTGGTTTGAATATCTCTTGCAACAATTGACGGCTCATCAACCACTACCTTATCATGGTGGATAATTAGCGTATTAGCAGTCCCAAGGTCAATTGCTATTTCTTCTGTCAAAAAATCAAAAAAGCCCATAGTTTTATTTTTTAGTGTTTAAAATGTCTTGCTCCTGTCATCACCATACTCATGTTATTTACATTACAATAATCAATGGAAAGCTGATCTTTTATAGATCCACCTGGTTGAATAATAGCTTTTATCCCAGCATTATTAGCCAGCTTCACACAATCAGAGAAGGGGAAGAAAGCATCAGATGCCATTACAGCCCCATTTAGATCAAAGCCAAAGTTTTTGGCTTTTTCCACCGCTTGTTTTAGTGCATCTACTCTTGATGTTTGCCCAAGACCACTTGCCAATAATTGTTTGTTTTTCGCAAATACAATGGTGTTCGATTTGGAGTGTTTGCATACTTTGGAAGCAAATTCCAGATCAGATATTTGCTCATTTGTCGGAGCAATATTTGTTACTGTTTTCATCTCAGATACGCTATCGGTTTTTACATCTTTCTCCTGATACAGAGCCCCATTTAATGCAGTACGAAACTGAATATTAGGCAAAGTAATCTCTTTTTGAACTAATACAATTCTATTTTTCTTCTGGCAAAGAATTTGCATGGCATCTTTATTATATGCTGGGGCAATAATTACCTCAAAAAATAACTTACTAATTTCATTTGCTGTTTCTTCATCCACTTCCCGGTTTGTAATCAGTACTCCACCAAAAGCAGAAACAGAATCAGCTGCCAATGCCTCTTTCCAAGCATCTATCAGCTTCTCTTTTGTTGCAACTCCACAGGCATTGTTGTGTTTTAGCACTGCAAAGGTGCACTCATTAAATTCGCCTATCAAATTTACGGCTGCATCTACATCCAAAAGATTATTGTAGGATAATTCTTTTCCGTTTTTTTGCTCAAAAAAGTCATCAATTTTTCCAAAAAATATTCCTTTCTGATGTGGGTTCTCTCCATAACACAATTCTTTTTTTTGCCGAATACTTTGTTTAAATACATCATCATTATTTTCATTGAAATAATTAAAAATAGCAGTATCATAATGTGATGAAATATTAAAAGCAGCAGCAGCAAACTTTTTTCTTTGCGCTAATGTTGTGCTTTTCCCTTGCTCCAAAATTTCTAATAATTCATCATACTGACTCATTTCTGAAACAATAACTACATCCTTATAATTTTTGGCAGCTGCTCGAATTAGTGAAATTCCACCAATATCAATTTTTTCTATAATGTCTTGTTTATCAGTAGTAGATACAATAGTTTTTTCAAAAGGGTAGAGGTCCACTATTACTAAATCAAATTCTGGAATGTCATATTCTGCCAATTGCAACTGGTCATTTTTCTCTTCTCTTCTTGCCAAAATGCCACCAAAAACTTTTGGGTGAAGCGTTTTTACTCTACCGCTTAATATGGAAGGGTAAGAAGTTAAATCTTCCACTTTTTTTACGCTAAGTCCCTTATCTTCTATAAATTTTTGTGTCCCCCCTGTTGAAAAAATACGAACCCCAAGCTGGCTTAATTTTTGTGCAATTTTGTCCAATCCATCTTTATGAAAAACTGAAATAAGGGCATTTTTTATGATTTTATTTTCTGTCATCTCTAGGTGCAATTTTACCCAAATACTATTCAATATTCAAGTATAAATATGCAAAATATCGGAAGTGTTAATAACTTTTACACAATTGTTAACTCCTCTTAAAATTTGCGTAAATTTGAACTTTTTAAAACTAGCTATGTATTTCAGACTTTTTATTGAAGCTCTGCATTTTGCTTGGCAAGCGATTGTAAATAATCGTTTAAGAACCTTCCTTTCTTTATTGGGAGTAACCATAGGGATTGTTGCTATAATCTCTGTTTTTACAATTGTTGATGCGTTGGAAAAAAGTGTGCGAGATAGCGTTGAATCCTTAGGAGAGAATGTGGTGTATATCCAAAAATGGCCATGGGGTGGGTCGGGTGAATACCAATGGTGGAAATATTTTAAAAGACCAAAAGTTACTTTTAAGGAGTTTAAACAAATAAAAGAAAGATGTTTAAAATCAAATTCCGTTGCTTTTCTTTTTGAAGGTCTTAGAACAGTAAAAAACGGAAATAATGTTTTGGAAGATGTAGAAATTAGCGGAATTACTTATGAGTTCCCTCAAATTTTATCTTTCAATATGGAAAAGGGAAGATTTTTCACACAAAGCGAAATGAACTCTGTAAAAAACTTTGTTTTAATTGGGCATAATGTGGCAGAAGCTCTTTTCGATTTTAATCCTGTTGGAGAAACAATCAAGATTTCAGGGATAAATGCAAAAGTAATTGGACTTATTGAAAAGCAAGGAGAAAGTATAACAGGAGATTCGCAAGACAATGCAATTTTGTGTTCCTACTGGTTTGCGAAAAGATTTATAAACGAAAGAAGAAGTAATCCTATAATCATGGTAAGTGCGCTTGAAGGGGTGAGTAATGAAGAATTAAAAAATGAAATTAGAGGAATTATGCGAACTATAAGAAGGGTTCGCCCTATGGAAGATGATAATTTTTCCATGAATGAGGTAAGTTTAATCAAACAAGGATTGGACGAGTTGTTTAGTGTAATTGGAATGGCCGGTTGGATTATTGGTGGCTTTTCCATTTTGGTTGGTGGTTTCGGTATTGCAAATATTATGTTTGTTTCTGTAAAAGAAAGAACTAAAATTATTGGTATTCAAAAAGCATTGGGGGCAAAAAATATTTTTATTCTTCTTCAATTTCTTTTTGAATCAATCTTTTTATGCATATTAGGTGGGGTTTTTGGCTTAGCCATTGTTTGGGCTTTGGCTTCTATTGCAGGAAAAATACTCGATTTTAATTTGATTCTAACAACTCAAAATATTATTCTTGGGCTTTCCGTTTCCGCAATTATTGGTGTGATAAGTGGTATTATTCCTGCCTTTTCGGCATCACGGTTAGATCCTGTTGAAGCGATTCGTTCCAATTAATTTTATTACATAAACTAATGGCTTTATCAAGCTGTGAAATACCCTTTACTACAAAAGATAATTTTTCATTTTTTTCTTTCATATGGGTAGTATGAAAGTTGTTTTTTAAATAATCCAATACTTTTGAAAATTGATGACTTTCAAAGTAAGGAGAAGTTTTATCTTCTGTAAAACAAGCTTTCATTTTTCCTGATTTGAGAATGATTCTTGTAAAACCAATTTTTTTACCTAACCATCTTAAACGCAAGGCGTCAAATAGTTGATAAACTGTATTGGGGATTTTACCAAACCGATCTTTCAGTTCATTTTTAAAAGAGGTGATTTCTTCTTCCTTATTAAAACTATTCAATTGTTTATAAAGGTTCAATCTCTCTTCAATATTACTTACATAATCATCCGGAATTAAAACTTCCAAATCTGTATCTAAAGCACAATCTTTGATGTAGAATTTCTCCTTTTCATCCTCAAATAAATCTTGAAATTTCTCCTGTTTTAACTCTTCAATGGCTTCATCCAAAATCTTTTTATACATCTCAAAACCAATGTTATTAATAAAACCACTTTGGTCAGCCCCAAGCAAATCGCCCGCACCTCTTATATCCAAATCGCGCATTGCAATATTAAAACCACTTCCTAAATAGGAGAATTGTTCCAAAGCGGTAAGTCGCATTTTTGCTTCTGCTGAAATTTGATGTGTTGGAGGACTGATTAAATAGCAAAATGCTTTTTTGTTGGAGCGCCCAACTCTTCCTCTCATCTGATGCAAATCACTCAGTCCAAAGTTCTGGGCATTATTTATTATCATGGTATTTGCATTTGGAATATCAACGCCATTTTCAATGATGGTGGTGGAAATAAGCACATCAAATTCTCCTTCCATAAAGTCAACCATCAACTGTTCAATTTGATTACCTTCCATTTGTCCGTGTCCAGTTCTTATTTTTGCATCTGGGCACAATCTTTGTACAAATCCTGTTACTTCTTTAATATTTTCTATGCGATTATGCACAAAGAATACTTGTCCGTTTCTGCTCATTTCATAACTAATGGCATCTCTAATAATATCTTGATTGAGCCCAATAATTCTGGTTTCAATACTTTGCCTGTTAGGTGGAGGAGTGTTGATAGTAGACATGTCTCTTGCGCCAAGCAAAGAAAATTGAAGTGTTCTTGGAATCGGGGTGGCGCTTAAAGTAAGGGCATCAACAGTTGTTCTCAGAGTTTTGAGTTTGTCCTTTATATTGACACCAAATTTTTGTTCTTCATCTACTATCATCAATCCCAAATCTCTAAATACCACATCTTTGCCAACAATTCTGTGTGTTCCTATTAAGATGTCAATTTCCCCATTTGCTAATTTTTTGAGTGTTTCGGTTTGCTCTTTTGTGGTTTTGAATCTATTGATGTAGTCAATATTGCAGGGGAAATCTTTCATTCTTTTACTGAAAGTTTTAAAATGTTGCAAAGCAAGAATGGTGGTGGGAACTAGTATCGCTACTTGTTTACTGTCAGCAACAGCCTTGAAAGCAGCCCTTATTGCTACTTCTGTTTTCCCAAAACCTACATCACCACAGACTAACCTGTCCATTGGTGTATCTTTTTCCATATCTTCTTTTAGCTCCTCAGTGGCTTTGCTTTGGTCGGGCGTATCTTCATACATAAAGGAAGCTTCCAATTCATATTGCAAATATGTATCGGGAGAAAAAGCAAATCCTTTTTGTGTTTTTCGTTTGGCGTATAATTGTATTAAATCGAACGCAATTTGTTTAACTCTTGCCTTAGTTTTGTTTTTAGTTTTTAACCATTGAGGGCTTCCCAACTGATGGATTTTGGGTTGATGTCCTTCCTTTGCTGAAAATTTTGCAATTTTATGCAAGGCGTGAATACTGAGATAAAGGATGTCTCCGTCTTTGTATATTAGTTTTATGACTTCTTGTTTTTTACCGCTATTGTCAATTTTGTGTAGCCCAGCAAATTGTCCTATCCCATGGTCAATATGCGATACAAAATCATCAATTTGTAAATTGGTAAGTTGCTTGAGGGTGATGGCTTGTTTGTCGCTAAATTTGGTTTTTGAAATAAATCGGTGATGCCTCTCAAAGAGTTGATGATCAGTATAAACGGCCATTTTATTATCGTCATCAATAAAGCCTTGATGCAAAGAAAAATGGATGCACTGATACTGAATTTCTTCTTCTGAATTTTCAAAAATTGCATCAAATCTTTTTTCTTGTTCCTCAGATGAACAAAGGATTAAATTCTTTATTCCTTTTGTATTATTCTCAATTAAGTCGACTTTTAATAAATCGAATTGCTTATTGAAAACAGGTAGAATTTGGGTATTGCATTCTAATTTATGATTAGGAGTAAAGAAGTTAGTATGTCCTTGTTCGATAATGGTATAATAGCTTAACTGCTCACAAAAATTGCTTCCAGAAGTAAAAAGTTCCTCTGGTTTTTGATGCTTAGTTTCACTTGATTCTAACTCTTTATAATGCTGTCCTGCCTTAGCAAAATAATCATCCAAAATACCTTTGCTGTATGCAATGTCTTTTGCCCAAATCACCGCATTTTTAGGTAGGTAATTCAGAAAACTCACATGCTTGCTATCTGTTTTCTTGGCCTCCGTATTGGGCACAATATCGATTTTATTTTTTGTATCAATCGATAGTTGAGTATTGATGTCAAATGAGCGAATATTTTCTACCTGAATATCAAAAAACTCAATTCTGTAGGGGTGCTCATCTGCATAAGAAAATACATCTACAATCCCACCTCTAATGGAAAATTGTCCGGGCTCAATTACAAAATCAACCTTTTCAAAATGATGACTTAATAATTGTTTTTCTAACTCCTCAATTTCATGCAAATCCCTAATTTTAATAGTGATTGTTTGCCGTTTTAAGTCTCTTCTGCTCACCACTTTTTCTGAAAGCGCCTCAGAATAGGTAATAATAATAGGATTTCTTTTGTTGTTGAGTTTGTTGAGTACTTCAGCTCTTAATAAAATATTAGCATTGTCCGTTTGCTCAAACTGATAAGCCCTGCGATAAGATGCTGGATAGAAAAATACTTCATTGTTCAAAAGGGCTTCTACTTCATTTACAAAATATTGGGCTTCTTCTTTATCAGTAAAAATAAAAAGATGTGGGCTTTTACTTTCTTTAATAGTTGCAGATGATGCCAAGGCAAAGGATGAACCAATCAAACCTTTTATCCAAATTTTGGAATTTTCGTCAGCAATACAACTTTGTAGTTTTGCAGCAATTTTTGGCTGGCCAAAATAGGAGAGTAGTGGTGCTTTCAAGAAGAACTATTTTATGGCGTGAATTTCTTGCATCATATTTCGATACCAATCATGTGAAGTATCAAATGGTTTTCCTCCTTTTATTCTGCCAAATGCAATGCATGTAAGATTGTTGTTGTCCTCTTCATCCCAGCCAACTACTCCGCTTATTCCAGTTGTTGCGCTTTCTACTGCTTTATCAGCAACTTCAAAAATTAAATCTAAATCTTGTTGATTTGCTTTTGCCGAGCGCCCAAAATAACCACTTTTTTGCACCAAAACTTTATTGGCTTTTAATCTTTTTCCTAATTGCTTGGCAAACCACTGCCCTGGATTTAAATCGTCCAACCTTACATGGCCGAAAGCATCTCTTAATACTTCTTCTCCTGCTTTTTCTGTTTCTTTTACAATGGTCTCTAATCCTGCACCCTCACATAAGAACACATTCACGCAATCGTATTGGTCCATTATTTTATTAAGACGCTCACACTCTTTATCAAAATCAATATCTTCTTCTGGAAGAAAAACAGAATGAATCTCCCATTTTTCTTTTACCACTCCTACCTCTGGAATGAATGTCATTTCCCCCAATCGCTTGCGATATTCCAAAGCAGTTGCTGCTGTAAGCCATCCGCAATGCCTGCCCATTACTTCATGAATGATGAGTTGCCTGTCAGATGTTGTGTTTTCACCTACTACATTTTCAAAGAAAATAGCGCCTTGTTCGGCTGCCGTCCAAGCCCCTAATGTTTGGGTAATAGGAGATACATCATTGTCCACTGTTTTAGGTAAACCGACTACCATTAAATCATAATTATTTTTTTTCAAATAGTTGGATAAATCAGCAGCAGTGGTATTGGTATCATCACCTCCAATGGTGTGTAAAATGGTTACTCCATCTTTTACCAACTGATTGGCCGCCACTTCTAATGGATTTTCTCCTTCTTTTACATATCCTTTACTTACACAATCTTCTATATTTTTAAGTTTTACCCTACTATTCCCAATAGGAGAGCCGCCAAAAGCATAAAATTGTTCTGTTTTCCCTTTTAGTGTTTTAGGAAAATAAATGCTGTTGCCCAAAAGCAAACCTTTATAACCATTTAGATAGCCAATAATTTCGGCATTTGGATAATTATTCAAGTAGTTTTCAGTTAACCTACCAATGGATGCGGACAGGCATGGTGCAATTCCGCCAGAAGTTAAGAATGCAATTTTCATAATTGACGATCTTCTTTTTATCTTCTGCAAATATCGGAAATTTTAAAAGATAAGTTGAAAAAATAATTCTTTACTTTGTATCCTTAAATTTCAAATGCAGAAATGATAATAATCTTTAAGTTTGGAGGAACCTCCATAAAAGACATAGAAAACATAAAGCGCGTAGCCGAAATATTAGATGATTATTCGGATGAGAGTTTGATTATAGTATTCTCCGCCATGGGGAAAGTTACTAATATGTTGGAAGACGTAACAGAGGCTTATTTGAAAAAAAATGGAAAAGCAGAAACCAAACTCAAAGTAGTAAAAGATTTTCATGCCCATTTGTTGGGAGAATTATTTGAGGAGGGTCACTTTATTTATAATGAGGTAAATAATCTGTTTGTTGAAATTGAGTGGGTGTTGGAGGATGAGCCAAACCCTGATTTTGCTTTTAATTATGATCAGATTGTATCGATTGGCGAGATGCTTTCTACCAAAATAATGAGTGCTTATTTAAGTGAAAATGGTTTTGAAAATTCTTGGTTGGATGCAAGGGATATTATTCGAACCGACAACAAATACAGAAATGCAGAAATAGATTGGAAGCAAACCATCACTTTTTGTAAAGATAAAGTCACATATTTCCCAATAATTACACAAGGGTTTATTGGCTGCACTTCTGAGAATTTTACTACAACATTGGGCCGGGAAGGTTCGGATTTTACAGCAGCCATTTTGGCTTTTGCTCTTGATGTAAAGCAAGTCATAATTTGGAAAGATGTGGATGGGGTGCTCAATGCCGATCCAAGATTTTTTAAGGATACTGAGCAATTGATGAAAATACCTTTTGAAGAAGCAATAGAATTGGCTTATTATGGTGCAAAAGTGATGCATCCAAAAACCATTCAACCATTGCAAAGAAAATCTATTCCTTTAGAAGTGAAATCCTTTATTAATCCTAAAAAAGAGAGTTCCATTATTGGCGATTATAAGTTGGTAGAGCCATTTATTCCATCCTATATTGTAAAAGAAAATCAAATCCTTATTTCAGTTTCTGATAAGAACTTGTCTTTTATTGTGGAAGAACACTTAAGTTCCATTTTTACTATTTTTGCTAAGTATGGAGTAAGGGTGAATATGATGCAAAATTCGGCAGTAAGTTTCTCTGTTTGCGTGGATTACGACAGTCATAAAATTCCGCCATTATTAAATTGCTTGCAAGAAGATTTTGGAGTCCTTTTTAACGAAAACCTTACATTATACACAATTCGTCATTATAATGAAGATTCCAACGAGAAACTACTGACAAATAAGGAATTAGTACTAGAACAAAAAAGCAGACATACCATACACTTGGTTGTTAAAGATATGGAATAATATCGTAAATAGTTACTTATTCGTATCTTTACAGCCATTTTACAAGAGATTTATAATGACACAACAACATTCCTTCCATATTCCTGTAATGGGAACTGCATTTACAGCAGATACACCACTAAAAGTTGCACAATTCGGTATTGATTCGGTTATTGCTTTGGCTGATGATGTATTATTGGAAAGACTCAGGAAGGTATATGCTGATAAAAATAATTTGCAGTATGAGGAAATAAAAAATAATACTAAGGATTATCGTGCTGACAGGATCACTTCTTATTTGAATTTAGTAAATAAATTAGCTAATCAGAAGTATGAGGAATATACTACTGCTACAAAAGAGAAAGTAGAAGCTTTGAAAACTTTTTTTGCGACTTTTCCAGACACATCTCAGTTGAAAAAGGAATTCAATAAACTCACTAAGAATTACTTTAATATAGATGAGATTTCTCCTTGGCTGAAAGAGAATTTGAACATGGGAAGTATTGATGTAAATATTATGACAAAGGTGGATAAGCCAAACTTTTTCAAGAATGAGGCTTTGCCATCAGAATATAATGATGCACATGCGGCATTAAGGGGTTATGCCAATAGTGATTTAGCATCATCCATTATTTTCTCAGCAGGGATGAACCCAAGATTATATGGCTATATTTCACAATTTGAAGATTTTTATCCAAATGCTGATAGCTATATTAAAAAGAAAATTGTGCTGAAAGTAAGTGATTATCGTTCAGCACTTATTCAAGGGAAATTTCTGGCAAAAAAAGGATTATGGGTTTCTGAATACAGAGTTGAATCTGGACTAAATTGTGGAGGGCATGCCTTTGCAACTGATGGTTATTTAATGGGACCAATTTTAGCGGAATTCAGAGAAAAGCGAGAGGAGTTAATTAAGGAGGTTTATGAAATTTGTAAAACAGCACTTGCGGCAAATAACAGGGTAATTCCTAAAAAACCCTTAGCATTAAAAATAACAGCTCAAGGCGGAGTAGGTACTGCTGAAGAACACGATTTTTTAATCAAACATTATGAGTTGGATTCAGTCGGTTGGGGAACCCCATTTTTATTAGTCCCAGAAGTGACAAATGTAGATGACAAAACAAGGATGCAACTCGTTAAAGCAAAAGAGAAAGATTTATATTTAAGTAATGTATCGCCACTGGGAGTGCCATTTAATAATTTGCGTAACTCATCCAAAGATGCAGAAAAATTACAAAAAGTGAAGGATGGGAAACCAGGTAGCCCATGCCCCAGAAGGTATTTGGCTTTTAGCACAGAATATGATGGAAAAGGTGTTTGCACTGCTTCTCGTTTGTATCAAAAAAATAAAATTGAAGAACTTGGAGTTTCTGATGAGATAACGGAGAAAGTTTGCTTATGTATGGGTTTGTCAGCAGCAGTTATCACTAATGGTATTGAAGCTAGGGAAAGCACAGCTGTTTCCATTTGTCCAGGACCAAATATGGCCTATTTTGATAAACTATTGTCATTAGAAGATATGACCAAACATATCTATGGTTTGGAGAATTTTATGAGCCGAACCGACAGGCCAAATATGTTTGTGAAAGAGTTGAATTTGTATATGGACTTCTTTAAAAACAAATTGGAAGAAGCTAAAAAAGATTGGAACAAAAAGCAAGAAGAATACTTTAATCGTTTTTTAGAAAATATGAATGAAGGATTTGCTTATTATACCAATATGTTTGATGGGTTAAAAGATAAATACGAGAAAACAAAGCAGGAAACACTTGCAAGTTTAGAAAAAACTAAAAGTAATTTAGCTTTACTTGCATTGGAAGTAGAAGCTTTAGAAATTATCCCAGTTGTAAGTTAAGCCATCTTCTTATTTACCAAATACACGCCGCAAAGAATAATTGCAGCTCCAAAAATGTGCGAGAAAAGTATGTTTTCCCCATCTAACACACCCCAAGAAATAGCAACAACCGGAATAAGATATGTGACAGAAGAGGCGAAAATAGCAGAGGAATCTTTTATTAGTTTATTAAAAATAACTACTGCAAGAGATGTGCAAATGACTGCTAGAATTGCTATGTATAAAAGAGCACTAATACCTCTATCTGTATTAAGAAAAAGCATAAAATTACTGCTAAAAACATAAGTTCCTGATGCTGGTCCGATAAATAAAAAGGCAAGTGTGGATATAGAAATTGCATCTAAATCAGCAAGATATTTCCTAATTACATTTACGCTTATGGCATAAAATAAGGTAGCCAAAACCACCAGAAGGGTGTAGAAATTGATTGCAAAAACGCCATCTAAATTGGATGAAGAAAGAATGAAAGCACCTGTAAGCCCAATAATTACTCCTAAAATATTTGTTTTATTTGGTCGTGATTTGAAAAAATAAATTCCGAGTAAAAGTGTAAATAAAGGCGTTAGTGAGTTGAGTATCCCTACAAATGAACTGTCTAAGTGGGTTTGGGCTTTTGTAAATAAAAAAGCGGGAATACCATTTCCTAAAAAAGCAGTTATTATAATTGGACCCCAATGTTTTTTAGCCACTTTTTTAAATGCACGAAAAATAAATGGCAAAAGAGAAAGAAAAGCAATAAACAGCCGTAAAGCTGCCACTTGCGTGTAAGAATACACTTCCAATCCTCTTTTCATCAAAATGAAGGAACTTCCCCAAATAATTGCCAGAAAAATGAGGATTAAATAATTTTTTATCGATTTCTCCATAAAAATAATAGGTAGCAAATATAGCTTAGTTATTTCTGTTCGGATGAATTCCAGCCAAAAGAAAATAATATCCCTTTGGCTATAGTGGTTTGTTTTCTTTTTTGCGATTTATATCTGGAAGAAAGCAAAAGAGACTTTTTTACAAAAAGCTACATTGGTTCTTGTTGCAATAATTAGTTCGCAAATTGTATTAGGAATAATCACCTTACTTTTTGTAGTACCTATATTTTTTACTGTGGCGCATCAACTTGTAGTAGTTTTGGTTTTACTAGCTACTACTGGACTAATTTTTCTTTCCAGCGAAAACTCTCAATAAGGTATTTTATATCTTCTTGTAAAAAATTGGAAACAGGAGCAATTGAATCATTTACTTCTGTATCAAAATAAAGTGCCCCTCTAAAAAAATGAGTTGAACTATCGGTAAGGTAAAATTGCAAAGCAGTAGCAGTTGTTCCCTTATAGTCATACACCAATCCAAAAACATTGTTTTTTCTGTCGATAAATGGCTGTTCGCTAATGGCATTTGCCTTTATGCTATGCTTGTATGCCAATGTTCTTGATTCTTCTGTATGCTCATACAAATTTTTATTTAGATGAAAATAACTTAGATGTAAAGTCGCTTTAAAGTTAGGGAATTGCAAATTGAAAAAACACTTTTTTTCTAAGGTGTTAATTTTTGAATAGGTCGGAAATTGAAAAGTAAAAGGACAATTCTGAGCGTATTGCTGATAGTTTTTTGTGGGGAATGAGAGCTTAAAAAATCCTCTTGGTTTTGGGGTGTAATTCTCCTGACAAGCGAAAAAAAAGATTAAAATAAAAATGCTAATTGCTTTATTCATCTTTTTTGATTTGAACTTTTATTCGTTTTATTTTTCGTCTATCAGATGATTCTATTGTAAAAATATAAGGTGCAAACTTAATAACTTCCCCTTTTTTTGGGATTGCCCCTTTTAATTCTGAAATAAGTCCTGCCAAGGAGTCAGAATCCCCTTTTACATCATCAAAATAATCCGTTTCCCCTTTTACGGTTTTTAGAAAATCATTCAATGATATTTTTCCTTCAAAAATAAAATTATGCTCATCTAATATGGAAAAGACATTACCATCATCATCAAATTCATCAGTAATATCTCCAACAATTTCTTCTAAAATATCTTCCAATGTTACGATTCCTGAGGTGCCTCCGTATTCATCAACTACTATGGCTAGGTGGATCTTTTTATCCTGAAATTCTTTTAGTAAATCGCTAATCATTTTTGTTTCAGGAACAAAATAGGCAGATCGAATTAAATTTTGCCATTTAAAATCACTTTTTTGATCCAAATGTGGGATTAAGTCTTTTACATACAAAATCCCGATTACATCATCAAAGTTTTCTTTGTAAACAGGAATTCGTGAAAAACCAGAATCGACAACTAAATCAATCACTTTTTCAAAAAGCAACTTTTGTTCAATCGCAACAACATCTACTCTTGATTTCATTATTTCTTTTACATCAATATTGCCAAATTCAACAATGCTTTTTAATATTTTCTGCTCTTCTTCATTCGGATCAGTTTCAGCAGTTAATTCTAATGCTTCTGCTATTTCATCCATTGACACCACTTCTTTTTTTCGTTTTAATCTCTTGTCAATAAAAGAAGTGCTTGAAGTAAGTAGATGGCTAAGTGGGGAGAATAGTTTACTACTTAAATTTAAAGGGATACTCATCCATTTGCTAAACCAAAGTGCATTTCTGTTGGCATATACTTTTGGAGTAATTTCGCCAAAAAGAACAATTATAAAGGTGATAACAACAATT
>DASCPP010000114.1:0-4468 GCA_036012565.1 Flavobacteriales bacterium
AGAAAAAGTAATAAAGGCAAAAGCTCAGCTATTATCAAAGCCAAAAGTAACTGGTGAAAAAGTGGATTTAGATAAACTAACTCCTAAGAAGAAAAAACCTGTTGCCACATCTTCAGAAGGAGGGGTTGCTGGAAAGAAAAAAAGAAAACGACTTCCAAAAAAAGTAAATCAAGATAGATTTAAAAGAAGACAAACAAATAAGAAAAAACCAGTTGTAATTGAAGTAGATGCAGAACAGGCTCAAAAAAGAGTAAGAGAAACCTTAGCAAAGCTACAAGGAGGGGGTAAGAAAACCTCTGTAAAAAACAGAAGAGAAAAAAGAATTGCCCACAGAGAAATAGCCAAGCAAGAAAGTGTTGAAAGACAGGCTTCTGACAAAGTAATAAAGATTACTGAATTTGCTACTGCTCAAGAATTGGCAACCATGATGGATATTCCAGTTACAGAAATTATTTCTGCTTTAATGGCACTTGGTTTCATGGTAACTATGAATCAGAGATTGGAGGCTGATACCATTCAAATTATTGTGGAAGAGTTTGGCTTTACGGTAGAATTTGTTGGCGTAGAAGTACAAGAGGCAATTGAAGATGAGGAAGATAAAGAAGAAGATCTTAAATCACGCCCACCAATTGTTACCATTATGGGGCATGTCGATCATGGGAAAACATCCCTTCTCGATTACATTAGAAAGACCAATGTAATTGCTGGAGAATCTGGTGGAATTACCCAACATATTGGCGCTTATGAAGTGACATTAGAAAATGGCAAACAGATTTCTTTTTTAGACACTCCAGGACATGAGGCTTTTACCGCTATGCGGGCAAGGGGAGCAAAAGTTACCGACATTGTAGTAGTAGTAATCGCTGCTGACGATAAAATTATGCCACAAACTAAAGAAGCGATTAACCATGCGCAAGCGGCAGGCGTTCCCTTACTTTTTGCAGTAAACAAAATTGATAGAGATGCATCAGATGCTGAAAAAATAAAGGGAGAGTTAGCCGAAATGAATTTATTAGTGGAAGATTGGGGTGGTAAATATCAGAGCCAAGATGTGTCAGCTAAAACAGGAATAGGAATCCCTGAACTTTTAGAAAAAGTAATATTGGAAGCTGAAATGTTGGAATTAAAAGCAAATCCTAATAGAAATGCAAAAGGGACAGTAATTGAAGCATCATTAGATAAAGGGAAAGGGTATCTTACCACTATTTTGGTGCAAAATGGAACTTTAAAAATAGGGGATTACGTATTGTCCGGAGGATTTAGCGGAAAAGTAAAAGCATTATTAAATGAAAGAGGACACAGCATCAATGAAGCAGCTCCCGCATCTCCTGCAGTATTGTTAGGGCTAAATGGAGCGCCACAAGCAGGAGATACTTTTAATGTAATGCAAGATGAGCAGGAAGCGAAAAAAATTGCTATCAAAAGAATGCAACTAAAAAGAGAGCAAGGCGCGAGAACTCAAAAACACATCACTCTTGACGAGATTGGAAGAAGAATTGCACTTGGAGATTTTAAGGAAATAAACATCATTGTAAAAGGAGATGTAGACGGATCGATTGAAGCACTTTCAGAATCCTTAGAAAAACTTACTACTGAGGAAATAAGTGTAAATATTATTCATAAATCAGTTGGACAGATTTCTGAGTCGGATGTAATGCTGGCAGCTGCATCACAAGCTGTAATTATAGGGTTCCAAGTTCGACCATCCGTAAAAGCACGAAAATTAGCTGAAATTGAACAAATAGATATTCGCCTATATTCCGTAATATACAAAGCAATTGAAGAATTAACACAAGCAATGGAAGGTATGCTTTCTCCTGATATTGAAGAGGCGATAGTTTGTAGTATTGAAATAAGAGAAATATTCAAAATCTCGAAAGTAGGAACCATTGCCGGCTGTATGGTGTTGGAAGGGAAAATAAACCGAAATTCCAAAGTAAGAATTATCAGAGATGGAGTAGTTACTTATACAGGAGTTCTTTCCTCCTTAAAACGATTTAAACAGGATGCAAAAGAAGTCGCCAAAGGCTTTGAGTGTGGGCTGTCAATCGAAAACTTCAACGACATTAAAGTTGGAGATATTGTAGAGGGATTTGAAGAAAAAGAAACACAAAGAAAACTCACCTAATCGTCAGCAAGATTAATGTTTGAAGGAACTATATAAGAAGTATACCTTCTTCTTATTTCATTTTGCACTTTAAGTGCTTCCAGTCTAGTATAAAAATCACCAACAGTTACTTTAAAATAAGGTTCTTTATGGACCAGATACGCAGGTATTTCTGGGAATTTTAACATGAATGAGATTCGAATCTTTTTAGCTTTTTCTCTGTCGGTATCCGAATGAATTTGTAAGCGCCATCCTAACATCCCTTTTCTTTTTTTATTTAATTTTATATGCCGATCAAGTAATTCGCCTACCTTTTCTTCCATTTCAATATTTGTAATAGCAGATTCTGTACTATCTGTTTTTGAATTTGTTTGCCCAATAGCGTAAAAGGAAGAAAACAAGAAAATTGTAAATAGATATTTGATCATAATATGCAAAAGTAATAAACTAATTAAAGCACATCTTTACTTCCGGTTTTATTAGAGACCTTTATTTATTATTTAGAACAATTATAAATTATACTAAATAATGACTTTCCTCATATTTCAATTGACTGAAAAATATAAATTTGCAGCCGAAAATTGAATACATAAAATAAAGATGACTCGAATAAAAAACCTAAAAAGTCACCTCCTGCTTCTTGTGGCTTTATTTTCACTTTCAGCAAATATATTTGCGCAATCGGAAGGAGAACAAATTTTTAAATCGACTGGATGTACCGCATGTCACACCATTGGAGGAGGCAAACTAGTCGGTCCTGATTTGCAAGGGGTTCTAGATAGAAGGTCAGAAGATGAGATAATTAAATATGTCCAAAATCCTGCAGATTTTGGCGTTACACTAATGCCACCACAAGCACTTGATGCAGATGAAATTAAGGCAGTATTAGCATACATATCTTCATATGTGCCAGAAGTAAAAGAGACTACAGAAGAAGTTGTTTCAAAGCAAGAAGAAGGAATGAGTGCAATAAAAAAACTATTATTAGCCGCCCTTATTTTGATTGTAATTATTTTTACGCTTACTAGCGTAAAAAACGCATTAAAAGCTACATTAGATCAACCAACAGAATCAGTATTAGAATCAGTAAATAATTTTTGCAAAGCGTTTTTAGCAAACTTTCCTGCAGTAGTTGCTGTAGTTTTTATTGGCTTTATCATTGTTCTAAAAATTGTTTTTGATGCTATGATGGGAATTGGTGTTACAACAAATTACCAACCTGAACAGCCTATTGCTTACTCCCACAAAATCCATGCTGGGGATAATGGTATTGATTGTAACTATTGTCATTCTGGTGCCAGAAACAGTAAGACTGCAGGTATCCCATCAGCAAATGTCTGTATGAATTGTCATACTTATATTTCAAGCGGTACAAATACTGGTGAAACTGAAATTGCTAAAATTTATGATGCTATTGGTTTTGATGTTAATACAAGATCATACATTGAAGGGTATGAGCAAAAACCTATCAAATGGGTAAGAATTCATAATCTTCCTGATTTATCTTACTTTAATCACTCGCAACATGTTACTGTTGGTAAATTAGAGTGTCAAGAATGTCATGGTGCTGTAGAGGAGATGGATGTTGTTTGGCAAGAGAATGATTTAACTATGGGGTGGTGTATTGATTGCCATAGAGAAACAGAAGTAAAAATGGAAGGAAACGACTACTATACTAGCATGCACGAAAAGATGAAAGAGAAATATGCTGGTGAAAAAATCACTGTAGATAAGATTGGAGGTTTGGAGTGTGGTAAGTGCCATTATTAATTAAGTATTTAGTTTTATAATATGACAAAAGCAAAAAAATATTGGAAAGGTTTAGCAGAGCTAAATAATGATCCGATTGTAGAAAAATTAAGACAAAACGAATTTGTTGAAGAAATTCCAGTTGATGAGTTTTTAGGGGATAAAGAAAACATTTCTTCAACAGCTACATCTAGAAGAGATTTTTTAAAGTTTTTAGGATTTACAACAGCTGCAGCAACTTTAGCTGCCTGTGAGACTCCTGTTAACAAAGCAATTCCTTATGTTGTAAAGCCAGACGAGATTACTCCAGGTGTCTCAAATTACTATGCATCTACAATGTATGATGGTCATGACTTTGCGTCTGTTTTAGTTAAAACAAGAGAGGGACGTCCTATTAAAATTGAAGCAAACAAAACTGCAATAAACGCAAGAATTCAAGCTTCAGTACTTTCATTGTATGATTCAGGAAGATTAAAAAATCCAATGAAATCAAGTTCTGATACTGATTGGGATACTGTTGATTCTGAAATCACTACTGAGTTAGAGAAGATTTCTGCTAATGGTGGAAATATTGCTATTTTAACTTCAACTGTTTTAAGTCCTTCTACAAAA
>DASCPP010000115.1:0-3927 GCA_036012565.1 Flavobacteriales bacterium
TCTATTTCTAATTCTTATCAAAAAGATTCAATCTTTGATAAACAAGTCTTTATTAAAAACGATACTGCTTTTCCGGGCCTTCTTGGACAAGTAATATATCTTGTTACAATACATTATTATGGAAATGACTCGTTAATAAGTTTCAGTGGGGGGTTTTCTGAAGAAATTAATTTTAACAAAGCAAAATACCACTGGACATCAGATAGTTCAATTAACATGACTATATTTAACAATAATAATGACAGTAGTAAAGCCATTTTTTTAAAAGGATCTATGGATGGAAAAAGTGGCCAGAATGGATATTTAAATTTACCAGAATTCTAAAGCAATAGGAAATGCGGGGGACCTATTCGGATACCTTTTGGGTAGGCTAACCTAGTAAATTGTTGTCCTCTCATCCCGGATTTTTTTGTAACTTTGTAAAAATTAAATCTATAAATTATGAAAACAAAAAAGTGTCATTTATTATTTTGTGTTGCGTGGGTAGCTGGTTTTATTTGTTTGATGTATCATACTTTTACAAAAGATGGGTTGGATCTAATTCCAACACTTACAGCGTATGCTCTTTTTCTAATTGCTGCGGCAATGGGATGTTGTTGTAATTCGTCGTGCTGTAAAACAGAGGATTGATAAATTTATTCTTTGATGTTTTGAGTTGACAAAAAGGTTAGCGTTTAGCTTCCCTTATCATAGAGTTCTTAAAATTGTTTTTTCTTTGCATCTAATATTTTTTTGTCATTACTTCTAAGATATTCAAGAATAGATCTTGTCTCATTCTCTGTTAAATTTTGATTGGTCATTGGAGATGCGTATTCTATGAGTAGTTTTTTTGCTGCGGTATTTTCTTTAACCATTTGTTCAGGATTCATAATCATATTCATTATCCATTCTGGAGTTCTTCTTTTTGTAACCCCTGTCAATTCTGGCCCTATAAGTCTTTGGTTTAATTTGTGGCAAACAGAACATAGATTATTAAATATTATTTTCCCCTCTTCAGCCATTGCTTCATTGATTTGGCTACTTATATCTAATTCCGTTATTGGCCCAACTCCTTTATCTCTCATTGGATTAATTTCTTTTCCTTTAATAACTACTTCTGGGTTCTTTACGTTCTCTACGCAAGATAGTAGAGTCATGGATATAAATAATACAACGGATATATTTTTCATTCTCTTTCTTTAAGATTAATATTTAATTTCAAGATTAATACAAATATACTTAAAGTAACTAATTCAGAAAGAAAATTATATCTGTTATAGAATATAAATAAAGAGGTGTTTTAATTGTTGATCTTTATAAAATTTCACTCTGTTCTTGTTCTATAGATATGATTATTTATATTTGCAGTTTTGCATATTTGATTATTATGAGGTTAATATTACCAATAAAAATATTACTCTTTTTCGTTTTAGCATATTTTATTTACAGTTTTGCTGTATATACTCAAGTAATGCATACAAAAGAGGCAAGAAAGAAAATTTCTACTTTAGCTATTGAGGGTAAGGATATTTTTCAGAAAAATAATTGCATTTCCTGCCATCAGATATATGGTTTAGGCGGATATCTAGGACCTGACCTAACTAACACAATATCAGAAAAGGGCGAAAAATATGCAGAAACATTTATCAGAAATGGAAGCAGTAGAATGCCAAAATTTGATTTAAGTGATGATGAAATTAATGCACTTATAGAGCTTTTGAAAGAGGTTGATTCTTCAGGGGAATTCCCTATATTAGATTTTGATGTAAATTGGTATGGTACAATTGAGAAAAAGAAATGAAAAAACAAATAGGTTTGTCTTTCGTTAAATTAGCTTTATTCTCTCTTTTAGGAGCTTTGTTTTTTGGTTGTATAGGAGCCTTTCAGTATATATTACCAGATTTTTTAAAAGAATTTTTCCCCTTTCATAAAATAAGACCACTGCATGTATCCTTAGTAGTAGCTTGGATCTTTCTGGCTTCTGTAGGAGCAATATATCATGAGTTACCCAAGATATTAAACAAACCTCTTTTTAGTAACAAATTGGCTAATTGGCATTATTGGATATTCTTAATTACTGGAATCATAATTATTATTAGTTATTTGTTTGGGTATTTTGGTGGTAGAGAGTATTGGGCTTTCTCGCCAATTTTAGCAATTCCTATTTTAATCTCCTGGATATTCCTGATAATTAACTTCTTTATATCAATAAAAGATTTTAAATTAGAATCAAGTGCTGATAATAAAGGAAAAGCAAAAATGGTCTGGCCAGTTTACATCTGGATGTGGGCAACAGGTATTGTCTTCTTTTTTCTTACTTTCTTGGAGGCATATCTTTGGTTGATTCCTTATTTTAGAGAGAATATTGTTGGAGAACTTACTGTACAATGGAAGTCATATGGTGCACTTGTTGGATCTTGGAATATGCTTGTCTATGGTTTAGCAATTTATATAATGGAAAAAACAAGTTATACAAGAATTTCTTATAAGCCAATAACATATAGTTTGTTTTTTCTTGCTTTTATAAACTTACTTTTAGGTTGGTCACATCATATTTATATACTTCCAGCAGCAAAATGGATACGTCTTTTGGGATATGCAATTAGTATGACTGAGTTAATTGTTTTAGCTAAAATAATATGGGATTGGAAAGGGTTGATGAAACAAGGGAAGAAACATATAGACTCTATACCTTATCGTTTCTTGCTTGCTTCTGATTTTTGGATTCTCATAAACTTGATATTAGCTATCATAATCTCTATTCCTGCAATAAATGTTTTCACGCATGGTACTCATATAACTGTTGCGCATGCTATGGGTAGTACAATAGGTATAAATTCCATGATTCTCCTTGCATCTATTTTTTATGTAGTATTTGGAAATAGTAAAGAAGATTATAGTGAAACACAATTAAAACTAATTTACAGAGGATTCTGGCTTACAAATATATCTTTTCTTGTATTCTGGTCTTCTTTGATTGTTTCTGGAATATTAAAGAGTTACTACACTTTTCAGGGTCTCTTTTTTCAGCAAATAATGTATAAACTTCATTCTTATTTTGAAGTGTTTGTAATCTCAGGACTTCTTCTTTTTGTAGGTTTTGTAATGATTACTATTCCATTAATTTCTAAACTTTTTAATAAATAATTGATATTGCAATAATTCATATATTGACAAAAGTATTAAAGTAAATGGAAATGCGGTGGACCTTATGGTCCTAATTTCGAACTTTTTTATTTAACTAATCACCATATCCATACCTACTTTTAATGAAGGTTATGTTGTCAAAATGAAAATTAACTAACCTCTTGATGGGATTCTGAATAATACCTCCAATCTTGCAACCATGTTTTTTTGCTATGGCATGAATTTCATCTGACAAATAATATGCAACAGAACCAATAAAATTAATCTCAATGCTTTTATAATCTTTATAACATAAAACATGTAAATCAAAGAATTCATTCAGTCCTATATGAATAATATCTTTCATTATTGGATGATCTTTATTTTCAGAAACAAACGGAAAATATTTTGAGAGGTATACATTTGCTCTATCATTACCATAAATGTTTTCTTTAACAACAGTCCAATCAGCTTCATAATTTAATTTAAATTTCTGTCTAAGATCATTTGGAAGAACGTTATTAAGATAAAGATTCAGTATTTTTTTACCAAAATAATTACCAGAGCCTTCATCCCCAATTAAGAATCCTAAAGAAGGAGCATGTTCATTAATACGTTCTCCATCAAAGTGACATGAGTTTGAACCTGTACCTAAGATACAAGTTATATTAGGATTGCCATTATACATAGCATAGCAAGCAGCATCAATATCATGTTTCACAATTATTTCAGTACTCTTAAAGAATGCAGAGAGAGATTCTTTTATGATATTATTTTTATCTTCTGATGAGCATCCTGCTCCATAAAAGAAGACAGTTTCTA
>DASCPP010000116.1:0-6433 GCA_036012565.1 Flavobacteriales bacterium
GTACTCCTCCATTTAATCCTGGAGTTGCACATATTTCTTCAATAGATTTTCCCTCCATATCGGTTCCAGCAATTGCATTATTTAAATTATTGGTATATCCATTATGATGTTTGCTATGGTGTATTTCCATAGTTCTTGCGTCAATATGAGACTCTAACGCATCATATGCGTACGGTAATTTTGGTAATTCGAATGACATAATATTTAGTTTTAGTTAATAGTTTATAATAAGATTTGCCAAGCATCTTTTGTTTTTTCTTGACTTAAAAATTCTTTGGCTAAAATATGTTTTTCTTTTAAGGACTTATTTTCTCTTAGAGGGAAAAGCTCTTTTTTAGGAACATCTTCTGAAGAAGCTAAAATAGCCAACTCATTTCCAGTTAAAATCTTTGAATTTCTAATTTCCTCAGGTAAATTATCAATACCCATCCCCAATTTTGAAATAGGCTTTGTAATTTTATATAAAGATTCGTTGGTAGTTTTTCCGTACCAATCTGATCCATGTCGGCTTACAATTTTTAGTTTAAAAGGATCTATATCCTCATTTTCATCTAAAACATTTTCATCAATATGCACTTTTAAAATTTCAGAGAGCACTAAACTTCCCGCTCCACCTCTTTCTCCTAAAACAATAATATCATTTATTTTACATTCAAAATTTATAGGAGATTCTCCGATTCTATAGGGAGAAACTAAATCAGATTTTATTTCAGTAAGTCCTGCTTTTTCAAATTCATTAACCCCTTTATCGTAACTACAAGAAGATAAAGAAACTTGTTGTGCAATTTGTTCAGTTACTAATCCAACAACACATTCTTTAATCTCTAACACATTTTCTAAAGTATGTTTGTTGGTGCCAAATTGCCCACTTTTTACAGGAGAGAAAATTAAGATAGGAGGATTTACAGAAAAAACATTAAAAAAGGAAAAAGGAGCTAGATTTCTATTTCCATCTTTGTCAATTGTACTCACCAATGCTATTGGCCTTGGCGTTACTGCAGATGAAAGAAAACCGTACAAACCTTCAGTTTCTCCTTTTGTTATGTCTAAAGTTTTAATCATTTTTTAAGTTTTAAAATAGAGTGGCTAGTTGCAACTTTCATGATTTTGTTTTTTATTTCCCCAATCCCCTCAATTTGCATTTCAATTTCATCACCTTCTTTTATCCATCTTTCTGAGTAGTTTGGAGTTTCTCTTTTTTTAGTTCCATTTAACTCTAACAAACATCCTGTCCCTACCGTCCCGGACCCTATTACATCTCCTGGATAAAGCTCTACTCCATAAGAAGCCCTTTCAATTATTTCGGCAAATGTCCAATTCATATCTTTCGTATTTCCCTTAGAAAGTAGTTCCCCATTTACAAAACACTTCATTTCCAAATTGTATTTTTTCCCTGAGGGGGTGTCGATACTCTTGTGCTCTAGTTCGTCAGGTGTAACTAAACATGGGCCTAAGATATTGGCAAAATCCTTTCCTTTTGCAGGCCCTAAATTTAATTTCATTTCCTCCATTTGCAATGTTCTTGCACTCAGATCATTTAAAATTGTAAAACCGGCAATATGTTTGTCGGCATCCTTAGCTAATATATTTTTCCCAGCCTTTCCAATTACGATTGCAAATTCTAGTTCATAATCTAGTTTCTCAAGATGGTCAGGCATTAGTTCAATATTTTCATTTGTTCCAAAAATCGCATTATGATTTGAAAAATAAAAAACTGGAAATTGATCAAATTCTGGAATCATTGCAGCCCCTCTATTTGCTCTTGAGGTTTCGACATGTTGTCTAAATGCATAAGCGTCTCTAAGTGAATTTGGATTTGGGATTGGACATAGAAGAGTAATGTTATTAAGATCATTCTTAAGGCAATCTCCATTCAAAATAAATTCAGCTATTTGATTTTGATAATTATCCTTTTGGATTAATTCAATGATTGAAATATTTCCATAATACTTATTCAGATTATAAACTATATTATTTTTTAAAACACCTATTTGATGCTGATTAGAATCTTCTTTTTTATAGGTGATTAGTTTCATTTACTGCAAAAATATAATTTTAATTTTTAGGATATACAAAAATCATCTTTTGTTTATGTTTTATATCATATATTTGCACAAAACAATATAAAATGCCAAGATATCATAAGTTGGGTAAAATGCCACATAAAAGACATACTACTTTTAAAAAAGATGATGGTGGCTTGTATCAAGAGGAGCTTTTTGGAACAGCAGGATTTTCTGGGATGTCATCTTTAATTTATCATTTGTACCCACCTACTGTGGTTTCAGAGGTAAAAAAAATAAAAGACACAACACCTCAAATTGCAATCGAAAAAAATATGAAAGCAATGAGCTTTCAAGGGTTTTCAATACCGGAAGAAAATGAATATATTGACAGCAGGAAGGTTCTTTTTGTAAATAATGATTTACATATTGGTTTAGCTCGCCCTAAGTCGTTCTCTAAAGATTATTTTTTCAGAAATTCAGATGCAGACGAAATGCTATTTGTACACGAGGGAAATGGAAAACTTAGAACAATGTATGGAAATATCGACTTTAAATATGGAGATTATTTAATAATTCCAAGGGGAGTAACTTATCAGATTGATTTTCAAACAGAAGAAAATAGATTACTTTTTGTAGAGTCTTTTTCACCAATATTAACCCCTAATAGATATAGAAATAATTTTGGTCAGCTTTTAGAGCATTCTCCATTTTGTGAAAGAGATTTCAGATTACCAGAGAATTTAGAAACACATGATGAAGAGGGGGAGTTTAAAGTTTTATCAAAAAAACAAGGGGTACTTTGGGGATATACACATGCGAATCATCCTTTTGATGCAGTAGGTTGGGATGGGTTCCATTACCCATATGCATTCTCAATTTTTGATTTTGAACCAATTACAGGAAGGGTTCATTTACCACCCCCAATCCATCAGCAATGGGAAGCTTCAGGTTTTGTAGTATGTTCTTTTGTGCCAAGATTATATGACTATCATCCGGAGGCAATCCCCGCTCCTTATCATCATTCTAATATTGATTCGGAAGAGCTATTATATTATGTGGATGGGGATTTTATGAGTAGAAATAATATACAAAAAGGTCAGATAACCTTACATCCTGGAGGAATTCCTCACGGGCCTCATCCAGGAGCAATTGAAAGAAGTGTTGGAAAAAATTCTACAGATGAACTTGCTGTAATGATTGATCCTTTTAATCCGGTTATGATTACAGAAGAAGCACTGAAACTAGAAGTAGATGATTATTATAAAAGTTGGAAATAAAAATAAATAAATGAAAGATTTAACACAAGTAAAGAATTTTAATTACGGATTAGAAAAGATATTCTCTGAAGCAGAAGATTTCTTGCCAATTATGGGAACGGATTATGTTGAATACTATGTAGGGAATGCAAAACAAGCGGCCCATTTTTATAAAACAGCTCTTGGATTTCAATCTCTTGCATATGCTGGATTAGAGACAGGAATGAAGGACAGAACATCCTATGTGGTAGTACAAGATAAAATTAAATTAGTTTTTACAACTCCTCTGCCAGGACCTGAGAGCACTTTTATTGATGATCATATTACAAAACATGGCGATGGAGTTAAAGTTATTGCTCTTTGGGTTGAGGATGCAAAAAAAGCGTGGGAGGAAACTACTAAAAGAGGAGCTAAATCTTATTTTCAGCCAAGAACAGAAAAAGATGATAATGGAGAAGTTGTAAGATCTGGAATCCATACTTATGGTGATACGGTTCATATTTTTGTAGAACGTAAAAACTACAATGGAGTATTTATTCCAGGATTTGAAAGGTGGGAATCTTCTTATAATCCAACTACTTGTGGATTAAAATATATTGATCATATGGTAGGTAATGTAGGCTGGGGAGAGATGAATATTTGGGCAAAATTTTATAATGAAACTATGGGCTTTGCAAACCTAATTACTTTTGATGATAAAGATATTTCTACTCAATACACTGCACTTATGAGTAAGGTAATGACTAACGGAAACGGGAGAATTAAATTCCCAATAAATGAGCCAGCTGAAGGGAAAAAGAAATCACAAATTGAAGAATATTTAGATTTCTATGGCGGACCAGGTTGCCAGCATATTGCAGTAGCAACTGATGATATTGTTTTTACTGTTTCTGAAATGAAGAAAAGAGGAGTAGAGTTTTTATATGTTCCAGGAACATATTATGATACTGTTGGAGGAAGAGTGGGAGAAATAGAGGAAGATATGAGTATTTTGAAACAACATGGTATTATGGTTGATAGAGATGATGAGGGGTATTTATTACAAATATTTACCAAGCCATTAACTGATAGACCAACACTCTTTTTTGAAATTATTCAAAGAAAGGGGGCTCAATCTTTTGGAAAAGGGAACTTTAAAGCTCTTTTTGAATCTATTGAGGCAGAACAAGAAAGAAGAGGTACTTTATAAATGTTGAACCGATTTATAATAGCATGTATAGCTTTATTTACATTTACTGCTTGTGCTCAAAATGATGACAATCAAAAACAAACAATTATGCTAAATATAGGAGATATAGCACCTGCAATAAATTCCATTGATGAAAATGGAGAAGTAATTACTTTAAGTCAGTTTAAAGGAAAGAAAGTTATATTGTATTTTTATCCAAAAGACATGACTCCTGGCTGCACTATGCAATCTTGTAATTTAAGGGATAACTACCAGCTTTTATTGGATAATGGATATGTAGTTTTGGGTTGTTCTGCTGATAGCCCAGAAAGACATCTGAAATTTATAGCAAAACATGAGTTACCTTTCCCGTTAATTTCTGATAAGAGCAAGGAGGTGTTAAATGCTTATGGAGTATGGGGCCCTAAGAAGTTTATGGGAAGAGAGTATGATGGAATACATAGGACAACTTTTGTGATTGATGAAAAGGGAGTTATAGAGGATATTATTACAAAAGTAAAAACAAAAGAACATACAAACCAAATCTTAAAATAGCTTCTCACATAACAATATCAGGGGCTATAAGTTCATACCCAAACATCTCAAAGTCCTTTTTATATATTTTATATATTATCTGTGCAGTTTTTGGATAAGCAATGTATAATTCTTTCCAATTCGTAATTGACTTTTTTTATCAGAGAATCCTTTTAATTTAAACAGTTTCTCGGAGATAGTAGTGCCAGCACATTTTGTGGGGTGAATTAATATAATCTTATCTAAAATTGAAGCAATTATTTTGACTTAAAAGACCATCTTATGTTAAAAATAGCTATAACATCACCTTCATTATCAGTTGCGGTAGTTATTATATCTATGGTTTGCCCTTCTTTTGTAATGATACTTTTATTTATACAATTTTCTATCTCTTTTCCCTGACTACAGGTGAAACTAATAAGTCCAACTGCTTTTTTTGAAAATTCAATATTAACCCCTACAATTAACATTGAGATCTTTGGATTGTTTTTGTAAATAAAGCTTGCCGCTAATATGCCAGAAGCCAACTCTCCCGCCATAGATAGGGCTGCAAAATAAATAGATTTAAAAGGGTTTTTATTTAAAAAACTATACTTTAGTTGTATTGTAGCATGGGTATCGTTTAAAGATTTTAGTCTAACTCCAGCTAAAAATGCTAATGGTAGTTTTAAGATTAAAAATAATTTAAAGAAAATGGGGTTTAGCATTTTCTGTTGGAAGTGGATTTTATTTTTAGTATTCATTTTGTAAAGAGTAAATTCAAACTCTTATGTAATTGGGTTAAACAATAAACTTTTTCAATATTGAAAACGATTAATATTTTGCGGTGAGGAAGGGATTCGAACCCCCGAAACAGTTTCCCGTTTACACGCTTTCCAAGCGTGCGCCTTCAGCCACTCGGCCACCTCACCAAAATTCTTGCAAAACTATCAAAATTTTATTGCTGTGCTTTTTAAAGAAGCTTAAACAAATTGCTTGCGTTTTTGTTTGTTATTTCTGCAATTTTATCCAAAGAAACGCCTTTTACTTCAGCTAATTTTTCAGCAATATTTATGATGTATTTGCTCTCATTTCTTTTACCCCTAAATGGTGCTGGTGTCAAATAAGGCGAATCAGTTTCCAAAATAAGATATTCTATGTCAATTTCCTTTATTGTATTTTCCAATCCTGAATTTTTAAATGTTAATACGCCACCAATTCCAAAATAAAAATTCTCCAAATCAGTAATTTTTTTGGCATCTCCCACATCTCCTGTAAAGCAATGGAATACGCCACTCAAACTATCATCATTTAATTTTTCCACTATTTCAATGGCCTCATTAAAAGATTCCCGAACATGAATTACAATTGGTAATTGGTGTTTTTTTGCCAATTTTATTTGAGTTTCAAAAGCTTCTTTTTGAATATTCAAAGTAGTTTTGTCCCAATAAAGGTCCAAACCAATTTCGCCAACTGCAATAAATTTATTT
>DASCPP010000117.1:0-21931 GCA_036012565.1 Flavobacteriales bacterium
ATTAAGATGATAATTAAGGAAGATAAATGGAACATTTTACCCGCAGCATAAAGCAATAACAAAATTGCAATAAGTAAAAACAACTTTACATGTCCTTTTATATTTTGGAACACATAAATAAGAATGTAGGAAATGATAATGGAGAAAACAACAGTTATCGCTAGGTTTCCTAAAACCTCACCATAAACACTTTCAGTAGTTTGTGAACCAACCATTGTAAGCACACTATAAAAACCAATTATTCCAACAATATCAGAAAAAGTGCTTTCATAAATCATAAATTCACGTTTATATTCATCTAAATCATCTATACTTGGCAAGATAATAGCCGAGCTTAATATGGATAACGGAATAGCGTAAAGCATAGCGGTTAAGACCTCAACGCCCATTAAATAATTAAGGATAAAAGCTGTTAAATAAGTCGTGCCACCCAACCCTATAAGAGCCACTAAAAAGGATTTTACTATCAACCCTAGTTTTTCTTTTAAAAGATGTAAATCAAGAGCAGCTTCTAGTACAATTAGGATTAAACCAACCACACCTAACACCTCTAAGATTGGCAATAAATTAGGTTTTGGAAACCCGAATAAAAGTAAAGTATAGTTGATTATTATTCCCAGACCAATTAATAATAATACAGCAGGAACTCCAGATTTTTTTGCATATAAATTGAAAAAATAGGATATAATAATTGTTATCGAGAAGATAATAATTAAGTGATATGCTGTTAACGCTTCAAACAAATTAAAATAATCTTAAGATATCGTTGCCATTAGCAAAGATAAGTAATCCAAGCAATAGAATCATCCCTGTAACCTGGGCGTATTCCATTACTTTTTCAGGAGCCGCTTTACCAACAACCATTTCATAAAGTAAAAACATAACATGTCCACCATCTAAAGCAGGAATTGGCAACACATTCATAAAGGCTAACATTAAAGATAAAAAAGCAGTTAAATTCCAAAACACTTCCCAATTCCATGTTGCTGGAAATAGCGAACCAATAGCACCAAAACCACCCAAACCCTTATAAGCACCAGTGCTTGGGCTTAAGATTAATATAAACTGATCAATATAACTGCTTAATTTTTTAATTGCTTTATTGTAGCCAGCAGGAAAAGAGCTAAAAAACCCATATTTATATGAAGCTAGAGTATAAAAATTCATTTCCTCTAATTGTTTTAGAGATAAGTTTGCCGGAATAAAACCTAATTTTCCATCTGCACCAACCTTTGCAGAAACTAATATTTCCTTCCCTCCTCTTTCAACTAAAAGAGTAACATCTTCTTCTTTATGGTTCGCTAATTCAGTTTTAAAAACATCAAAAAACAATACAGAACTCCCATTAACACCCTTAAGCAGGTCTTTCTTTTTAAGGCCCGCTTTTTCAGCATTTGAACCATCCTCAACACTGCTTATAATAGTCGGTATTCTTGGGTAAAATAAGGTTTGATTCCCATTACTTAAGAATTTATCAATTACATCAACAGGCATATTAATATCAGTATTAATACCATTCCTTTCAACAGTAATTGTTTTTGAGATAATTACTTTTTCTAAAACATCAGAAAATCGATCGATTTTTTCACCATCAGCAGCAATAAATTTATCTCCATTTTCGAACCCAAGCTCAGTAGCCATTTCACTAACACACCATACGCCATCAGTCAAATTTTCATTTGGCAAGTACTTGTCGCCATACACATAAAGAGTCATGGAGTAAATAAAAATACCTAACAATAAATTTACAGTTACCCCTCCCAGCATAACGATTAGTCTTTGCCAAGCAGGTTTTGCCCTAAATTCCCAAGGCTCGGCAGGCTTTTCCATTTGCTCCTTATCCATACTTTCATCAATCATCCCAGAGATCTTAACATATCCACCGAGAGGTAACCAGCCGATTCCATATTCAGTGTTGCCAATTTTCTTTTTTACAAGCGAAAACCAAGGATCAAAAAAGAGATAGAATTTTTCCACCCTTGTCTTGAATAATTTTGCCGGTATAAAATGGCCTAGTTCATGTAAAATTACTAGGATTGATAAACTCATAATGAGCTGTGATGCTTTGATTAAAACTTCCATCTATAATAATTTGTTTGCCAATATTCTTGTAGCCTCATTTGTAGCGACATAATCTTCCAAATTAGGATTTGGCACAAAAGTAATTTTTTCCATACAATCTGCAATTAAATCAGACATGTTTAAAAACCCAATCTTATCTTGCAGAAATCCAGATACAGCAATCTCATTTGCCGCATTCAAAATACAAGGCATATTCCCTCCTTTTTCCATTGCATTATAAGCTAATTGTAAGTTTCTAAAAGTTTCTAAATCAGGTTTTTCAAAAGTGAAATCAGGATAATCCATAAATGAAAAACGCTTAAAATTATTTTTTAACCTATCAGGAAATCCAAGCGCATATTGTATTGGTAGCTTCATATCCGGCAACCCTAGTTGGGCTTTGATTGAACCGTCTCGAAACTGCACCGCAGAATGAACAATGGATTGAGGATGCACAACCACTTCAATTTGTTCCCTTTTTAAATCAAAAAGCCATTTAGCTTCAATAATCTCCAAACCTTTATTCATTAATGAGGCGCTATCAATAGTAATTTTTGCACCCATATCCCAATTAGGATGTTTAAGCGCTTGTTCTTTTTTGATGTTTGTAAGCTCATTTTTACTACAACCCCTAAATGGCCCCCCAGAGGCGGTTAAATAAATTTTTTCAATAGGGTTGTAAGTCTCACCAATTAAACATTGAAATATAGCTGAATGTTCAGAATCAACAGGGTAAATTTGGACACTATACTCTTCACATAATTTTGTGATTAAATCACCAGCAACCACTAAGGTTTCTTTATTTGCTAATGCAATAGTTTTACTAGATTTGATAGCCCGTATTGTTGGTTTAAGGCCTGAATAACCCACTAAAGCTGTCAAAACAACATCAATATTTGCTCCTTCAACAACATCTTCTAAAGATTGCTCTCCCGAAAAAACCTTTATTCCTAAATCAAAAAGAGCATCATCAATTTCTTTATATTTTTTTTCATTAGTAATAACAACAGTATTAGGATTAAATTTTTTTGCCTGTTCAATTAGGAGCGCACTATTATTGTTTGCAGTCAAAACGTCAACTTCAAATAAATCAGGATGTTCAGAAATCACCTCTAATGCTTGACAGCCTATAGATCCGGTGGATCCTAATATAGCAATTTGTTTCTTTTTTTTCTCCATTAAAATGCGGTTAATTTATCAGCAATTTTTCGATCATTTGACAATCTAGGAATCTTGTTTTGCCCCCCAAATTTCCCAATTGACTTCATATACTCCCTAAAACCATTCTTACTAATAAGTGTAATTTCTAAAGGACGCAGGACATTTCCTAAAATTAAATCTTTGTAATAAGAGTTTTGTTTTTGCAAGGCTTCATCAACCAAGAGCTTAAAATCATTAAGCTTCTCAGGCTCTTTTTCAAACTCAATTAACCATTCGTGATACGGCAATCCGTTTTTAGGATTAACCTCTGGGGCAACATGAAATTCATTTACTTCAGCATAGTATTTTTGTAGAGCTTCTTTTAACGAATTTTCTACCTCCTCCGCAATTACATGCTCTCCAAAAGCAGAGGTAAAATGCTTAATCCTACCACTCACAATTATTCTGTACGGATTAATAGAAACAAATTTTATTGTATCCCCAATATTATATGCCCAAAGCCCAGCGTTGGTATTTAAAATAATTACATAATCCACCCCAATCTCTACATCAACAAGCGAGATTCTTGTTGGATTATGATCAAAAAATTCCTCCGTTGGAATAAATTCATAAAATATTCCATGATTCACACAAAGCAACAGGCCCTCTTCTTTTTGGGAATCTTGATAAGCTATAAAACCCTCTGAAGCGGGATAAAGCTCCACCATATCAACCTTTTTGCCAATTAATTTTTCAAAGGACTTTCGGTAAGGCTCATAGTTTACCCCTCCATAAATAAAAAGGTCAAATTTAGGGAAGATATTTTTTATAAGTTTCCCTGTTTTATCTTGTAGCCTTTCAAAGTACATCTGGACCCAAGGAGGGATTCCAGAAATTAAACTCATGTTCTCAGGAAGCGTTTCATCAACTATTGCATCAACTTTTGTTTCCCAGTCAGCAATGCAATTGGCTTTAAAAGAAGGCAATCGGTTTTTTGTTAGGTAAGCAGGAATATGATGGGCTACAATCCCTGATAATCTTCCCGTAAGAATATCTCCAGTTTTTGTAAGTTCAGGACTTCCTTGCAAAAAAATCATTTTTCCGTTTACAATGGAGGTATTTTTGGTTTCAGCAATATAACTCAATATCGCATCACGAGCAGCAGTAATATGATGTGGCATAGACTCCTTACTGATAGGAATATATTTTACGCCTGAAGTTGTTCCTGAAGTTTTACAAAGGTAAAGGGGCTTCCCTGGCCAAAGAGTATTTTCTTTTCCGTCAATTATTTCTTGTACAGAGTCCTTCAAATCTTCATAATCTCGTACTGGAACATTATTTTTCCAATCGGCATAGTTTGCGATTTCTGAAAAGGAATGGTCTTTCCCAAATTGGGTATTTTTAGCTTGTTTTACCAATGATAGTAAAAGGTCTTGCTGAACTTTTACTGCATTATTTTTCCACGTATTATTTTTAGAAATAATATATTTTGCGAAAGGTAAGCTCAAAGCTGCTTTTACAGTCATAACTAAAAAGAAATATAGTTTTCAGGGTTTACAGGCGCTCCTTTATGCCAGAGTTCAAAATGTAAATGAGGGCCTGAAGAAAGCTCTCCTGAATTTCCGATAATCGCTATTACCTCTCCAGACTTTACATATTCTCCCGTTTTTTTAAACAATATAGAATTGTGTTTATAAAGAGAAAAAACCCCATTCGCATGCTGAACGCCAATCACATATCCAGTTTCTGATGTCCAATGGCTTATAACAATTACTCCGTCAAATACACACTTTATCGGCTCATCTTTTTTTGCCACAATATCTGTGCCAAAATGCTCTTTTTTACGATTAAACCCATTGGTAACAACTCCTTTTATAGGGCTAAAAAACAAGATATTTTCCATATCAAGACTTCCTTTTTTGTCAGAAGAAGAAAGAGAAATTTTATCTTCCCCTTCCACTGCAATTCTAAGAAGGGAATCTTCTTTCGACTTTTTAAAAGAGAGCTCGGCTTCAAAGGAAGAAAGAGTAAGAATATTTTCAGTTGAAAGGTTAATAGGGTCTTCCCCGTTTACAATAGCAGAAATATTTTTGAGGTAGAGTTCATTCACCAATAGTTTTTTCTCTAAAGAATCAGTTTTAAGCGTTATAGCAATTAATTCTTTATACAAATGGCTACTTGCTTTTCCTGGCACATATTCATTTAAAGGAGTGTAGCCAACAAGCAAAAGAAAACAAACAAATAACAAAATACACCCAATCGTCAAAACAGAAATTACATCTAAACTTGAAAAACGAAACGAAAATCGATCTTCAAGAGTGCTGTCACTCATAACAATTAAGCGAGACTTTTGTTTAAGCTTGCTAAAAAAAGAATTACCGGCTTTCCCTTTCATAAATTAAGGCAAATATCAAAAAAATAAATTTCCTCCACAGTAGAATACATACCAAAAAATAAAATATTTTTGCGCAAAATTAGTTTAATTGCTGTAAATGAATTTGATAGAAAAAAATAAAGTCACAAACTTACTAATATTATTTTTTATTACTCTAGTAATATACTCCTGCTCAACTAAAAAGAATAATTTTATGAACAGGAAGTATCACAATACTACTGCAAAGTATAATGGCTATTTTAACGGAAAAGAGAGTTTAAAAGCCGGGATTAAAAAGCTAGAAGAAAACCACAAAGACGACTTTTCAGAAATAATCCCTGTTTTTAAAACAGGGGAGTTAGCAAAAAACCAAACAATTCATCCATATATGAATAAAGCCATTGAAAAAGGGTCGATTGTGATTCAGCGCCACTCTATGAATATTAGAGGAAAAGAGTATAACAAATGGATTGACGATAATTATTTTATGATTGGAAGGGCTTATTTTTATAAAGGAGAACTTGATGAGGCCATCAAAACATTTAACTATATAAAAGAGAATTATAAACGCAACCCCATAAAATATGACGCATCACTTTGGCTGTCAAGATGTTTTGCGGAAAAAGAAGATTATGTGGCTGCAGAAATGGAATTAGACCAACTGCAAACAGATAGAAAGTTCCCTGAAAAATTAGAGGATGATTTAGCAATAATCCTTGCTGATTTTTACTTAAAACTGGACAATTATATCTTAGCATTAGACGAATTAAATACTGCAATAAAACGTATTAAAAAAAGGAAAAAGAAAACAAGGCTTTATTTCATTTTAGCACAATTAAATCAGCAACACCAAAACTACAATAAAGCCATTTCCTACTATGAAAAGGTAATAAAAGCCAATCCGGAATATGAAATGGTATTCAATTGTAAGATTAATAAAGCGCAATGTGTTCAAGGTAATAGCAAACATTCTGAGAAAATGCGGGAGGAGCTACTTAAAATGACAAAGGACGATAAAAACAAAGAATATTTAGATCAAATTTATTATGCCATTGCAAAAATGGACTTAATTCAAGAGGACACCCTTTCGGCAATTAAAAATTTCATATTATCAACGGAGAAAAGCGAGTTTAATGATGTGCAAAAAGCCAGATCGTATCTGGAATTGGGAAAAATATATTATTCCAAATCAAAATACATGAGCGCTTCTGCATTTTATGATAGCACTATCGTGTTTATGGATCTCGAACACAAAGAATACAACCAAACTAAAGAAAGGCAAGTATTACTTGCAGAGCTTACGGGACATATCAACACAATAAACTTGCAAGATAGTTTGCAAATTTTAGCAAAGATGAGTGAGGCGGAACGATCTCAAGTAATAAACCAGTTTATTGCAGAAGAACAAAAGAGAGAATTAGAAAAGCAACAATTAGAAAGGCAAAATGCCAACCAAAGATTTGAAAATAATAGATTTGGCGAGAGAGAAAATAATTTTGGACAAAGAACAAGTGGGGGAAGATGGTATTTTTATAACCCATCTACACTAAGTTTTGGCTATTCACAATTTGTAAAAAAATGGGGAAAACGAAAAAATGAAGACGATTGGAGAAGAAGCGATAAAAAGATATCTACAGAATTAGAAAACGATTCTACTGCACAAAACCAGAATCAAGAAGGCGGAAGAGAATCAACCAACAAAAAAGACCCACAATACTATAAAGATAAAATACCACTTACAAAAGAGAAAATAGAAGCATCCAATTTAATGATTATGGAGGCGCATTATCAGGCGGGGATGATATTTAAAAGTTATTTGAGTGAAAACGAAAAAGCTGTAAAAATATTAGTTTCCCTTTGTGAAAGATTTCCTGAAAACGAAAATTATACCCCCATTGCCTATTACAATTTGTATCTTATTTACACAGAGCAAAACAAAAACAATAAAGCCAAAAATTGTAGAGAAAGATTACTAATAAAATTTCCAGAAAGTAAATACAGTAAATTGCTAAACGAGCCAGACTATTTAGCAAAAATTGAACAAAAGAAAAACAGCAAAAAAACCCATTATGAAAACACGCTATTTTTATATAACAACAAAAACTATTCTACTGTTATTGCCTTATGCGATTCGGGGCTAATAGAACCAGAAAATAAAGAATTAAAACCAAAATACGATTTACTTAAAGCATTGGCAATAGGCAAAAGCAATGACAGTTTAAACTTTAGAAAACAGCTAAATGAAATTGTAAAAAACCATCCAGAAACAGAAGTTAAAAATAGAGCAGAACAAATCATTGCGCTTTTGGATAACCCAGAAAAAATGTTAAAAATAAACAGGGAAACAGTAAGCGGAACCCCTTATGTTTTTGATCAGGGAGAGACACATTATTTTTTACTTATAATGCCAAAAGAACAAACAGATGTTAACTTTATTAAAACGCTACTTTCTGATTATCACAGCGAAAAATACAGTATTGAAACTTTTGAAATTAAGGCTATGCTTTTTGGGCAGGAAAGCCATCTTATTATGATCAAAACGTTTGAAAACAGCAAAAACGCAACAGAGTACTTCAATTCATTTAGCAGTGCAAGTAAAGTGAATAACGAATTATCAAAAACAGAGAGCAAAAAACTTATAATTTCAGCACAAAATTTTAAGTATTTTTTCAAACATAAGGATATAAAAATGTATTACGAATTTTTTACTAACAATTATTTAAACGAACTTAATAATTGATAAAGAAATTATTACATTTGTACCTACAAAACAAAATTATCATGTTTACAAACAAAAAAAAAATGACAGAGCAAAACAAAACATCAGGAGCGGTAAATATTATTGGTATTGGCACGAATATTACAGGCGATATTTTATCTAAGGGAGACATTAGGGTTGACGGAACTCTAAAAGGTGCTGTAAAAACAGCTGGCAAAGTTGTGGTTGGGCAAGCCGGAACAATTGAAGGAGACATTGAATGTAATAATGCGGATATTGCGGGCTCATTAAATGCAAAAATCACAGTTGCACAACTCTTGTCGTTAAAAGCAACCGCAAAGTTAACAGGAGATTTGATAACTAACAAATTAGCTATTGAGCCAGGAGCTGCCTTTACTGGCCATTGCAGTATGGGGGCAGTAATAAAAGACATTAAGCATGTCGAAAAAACAGAAACCAAAGAAAAAACGGCTTAGAAATTACGCTCGCTTTTCTTCCCTCACCATACAAATGGGGCTTATTATAGCTGCCGGAGCTTATTCGGGAAAATATTTAGATTCACAAGTAAACAATCAAACTCCAGCCTACACAATTATTTTTTCACTTCTTGCTATTTTTGTCGCCTTATACATAAGCTTAAAAGGAATGAGTAATAAATGAGATTAGTTAAATTATTTCTGTTTTTTTTAACAGTTTGTACTATTCACATTTTATTTACCGAATTCCTTTTAGAATTAGAGACTAAGAGATTCATAGTTAAAAGCTATCTTTTTTTGTTTTTACTGTCCCTTTTATCCACAGGGCTTACGCATTTGTTAAACAAGCTTAAAAATAAATCTCCCTTTTATTTTCTAACGATTAATGGGTTAAAAATAATCGCAAGCATTTTATACTTACTCCCATTTTTATCAAACAAAACAGAAATGACAATTTATTATATCGTGCATTTCTTCATTGCCTATTTTATAATACTTATGAAAGAAGGCAGAGAAAACTACATGCAACTTAAGTCCGAAAATAATCACTAAAAAGAAGGGAAAAACATTTTACAGTTCAATTATTTATATACTTTTGCACCGATTTTTAAAAAGGGCGTAAAATGAGAGCAGTTATCCGATTAATAGCGTGTGTTTTTGTACTTGGTTTTTTTGCAATTAAGTCATATTCTTTTGTGCCAAACACCGAACAGGCTAATCAAAAAAATGAAACATACGATCCTGTTCCAAACATTATGCACCATATTGCTGATGCTCACGAATGGCATTTATGGGGAGAAGAGGAAAACTCTTTTAGCATTCCCCTTCCCGTAATTTTATTTACTGAAGGACATTTAGATGTTTTTCTCTCTTCCAAGTTTCATCACGGACATTCTACTGTCACGAAAGGAAACAGGGTTTATTCCATAGATTCACATGGCCATATACATGAAGGAAGCGGCCTTTCGGTTATTGATATTTCAATAACAAAAAATGTAGCATTCATGCTAATATCTGTGTTACTACTATTATTGATTTTTATTTCAATAGCAAAAACCTATAATAAAAATAAAAAAGCACCAACTGGATTCCAAGCATTTTTAGAGCCGTTAATCCTGTTTGTAAAAGACGATATTATTAAAGATAATATTGGACCTAAATATGAAAAATATACCCCTTTCCTGCTCACAGTATTTTTCTTTGTCTTGATTAATAATTTAATGGGAATGCTCCCAGGCTCTGCCAATGTTACAGGAAATATTGCCGTGACCTTTGTATTATCTGTTTTTACATTTATTATTACAACCATTTCAGGAAATAAAAATTATTGGGGGCATATTTTTAAGCCGCCAGGAGTACCATTAGCACTAATGCCTATTATGGTTCCAATTGAGATTATTGGAATTTTCACAAAACCATTTGCTTTAATGATTCGATTATTTGCAAACATTACCGCTGGGCACATTATCATATTAAGTTTGATTTCCTTGATTTTTATTGCACAAAGTGCAATGGGTAATGCCGGCGCTTGGGGAGTCGCTCCGGTTTCAGTATTATTTGTATTATTTATTTATTGTATAGAATTATTAGTAGCTTTTTTACAAGCATATATATTCACGTTACTATCAGCCGTATTTATAGGCTTAGCGGTAGCAGAAGACCATTAATTATTAACCAATTGTTTAACTAAAACTAAATTAAAATGTTATTACAAGCACAAACCATGGATTTCGGAGCATTTGCAGCTATTGGCGCAGGCCTAGCAGCTATTGGAGCTGGAATCGGTATCGGTATGATTGGAGGTAAAGCTCTTGAGGCAATGGCCCGTCAGCCCGAACATTCAGGAATGATTCAAACCAATATGTTTATTGCAGCAGCTCTTGTTGAGGGTGTTGCCTTATTTGGTGTAGTGGTTGCACTACTGAAGTAAAACTAATTAAACAATAATTACCTGTAAGGGTTGCTTACAGGTAATTATTTTAAAAAACAAAATTATGGAATTAGTTACACCCGCAATAGGATTAATTTTTTGGACAGCAGTAGTTTTTATATTACTTGTTATTTTATTGAAAAAATTTGCTTGGAAACCAATTTTAACGGCAGTAGAAAACAGAAACGAAAGCATAGAAAATGCCTTGAAAGCTGCTGAAAAAGCAAAAGAAGATATTGAAAACCTTACAGCAGATAATGAACGAATATTAAATGAAGCAAAATTAGAAAGAGATGCTTTATTAAAGGAAGCAAGAGAGATTAAAGACAAAGTTATTGCTGAGGCAAAAGATAAAGCAAAAACTGAGGCAGAGAAAATATTAGTGTCTGCAAAGGAGCAAATTACAAACGAAAAAATGGCTGCAATTACCGAGTTAAAAAACCAAGTTGCAGAATTATCTATTGAGATTGCAGAGAAAATTATTAAATCAGAATTAGAAGATTTAAACAAGCAAAAAGAATTGGTAACATCAGCAATTTCTGATACAGATTTAAATTAGAATAAATAATGAAACAAACACGGGCGGCATTACGCTATGCAAAATCTTTATTTGGACTTGCCCTTGAGAAAAACACGCTTGAGCAGTGCAGACAAGATATGCAGTTTATAGCAGATACTTGTGCCAATAGCAGAGATTTGACCTTGCTACTGAAAAGCCCAATTATTAAAACAGATCAAAAACTCTCTATTTTCAAAGAGGTGTTTTATTACAAAATAAGTGAAGTAAGCGTAAGCTTTGTTAATATTATCACAAACAAAAAAAGAGAATCTCTTTTGGAAGGTATTGCAAATAGTTTCATCACGCTTTATAAGGCACATAAAAATATTGAATCAGCTACAGTTACAACTGCTTTTCCACTTGATGAAACTCTAAGGAAAAAAGTAACAGATTTTATCAAAACTCATGGAGAAAAAGAGGTGGATTTGACAGAAGAAGTAGATGAAAAAATAATTGGAGGAGCGATAATAAGGATGGGAGATAAACAAATAGATGCTAGCGTAAAAAAAGCAATAACAGAATTAAAACAAACATTTAGTAAGAATCTTTATTTAAAGGACTTTTAAAAACAAAAACTATGGCAGAAGTAAAACCAGCTGAGGTATCAGCAATTTTAAGAAAACAATTAGCCGGACACAAATCTGAGGTAGAATTACAAGAGGTCGGAACGGTACTACAAGTAGGTGATGGTATCGCAAGAATTTATGGATTAACAAATGCTCAATCAGGAGAGTTAATTGAATTTGAAAATGGACTAAAAGCAATCGTTTTAAACTTAGAAGAGGACAATATCGGAGCAGTACTTTTAGGTCCTTCAAAAGGGATTAAAGAGGGAGATATTGTAAAGCGAACCAAAAAAATTGCCTCAATAAATGTAGGTGAAGGTATGTTGGGAAGAGTTATAAACACTATTGGAGCCCCAATTGATGGCAAGGGACCTATTAAAGGAGAAACTTTTGAAATGCCAATTGAAAGAAAAGCGCCAGGAGTTATTTTCCGTCAACCAGTAAACGAACCTCTCCAAACAGGAATTAAAGCAATTGATGCTATGATTCCAGTAGGAAGAGGTCAAAGAGAGTTGGTAATTGGAGATAGGCAAACAGGGAAAACAGCAGTTGTTGTTGACACCATTATCAATCAAAAAGAATTTTACAATAAAGGAGAGCCAGTATTTTGTATCTATGTTGCAATTGGGCAAAAAGCCTCAACAGTTGCGGCATTAGCTAAAAAATTAGAAGATGCTGGAGCGCTTGCTTATACAGTTATTGTTTCTGCAAATGCATCTGATCCTGCGCCAATGCAGTTTTATGCACCACTTGCCGGGGCTGCAATTGGAGAATTTTTTAGAGATACTGGCCGCTCAGCACTTATTGTATTTGATGATTTATCAAAACAAGCGGTTGCCTATCGCGAGGTGTCTTTATTACTTAGAAGGCCTCCAGGTCGTGAGGCTTATCCTGGGGATGTTTTTTACTTACACTCAAGATTATTAGAAAGAGCTGCAAAAGTGGTAAATGATGATGAAATTGCTGCTCAAATGAATGACTTGCCAGAATCATTAAAAGGTAAAGTAAAGGGTGGTGGCTCATTAACTGCGCTTCCAATTATTGAAACCCAAGCAGGAGATGTCTCTGCATACATTCCAACCAATGTAATTTCCATTACTGATGGACAAATTTTCTTAGAATCCAATTTATTTTTATCAGGTGTTCGTCCAGCAATTAATGTGGGGATTTCAGTTTCTCGTGTGGGAGGAAATGCACAAATTAAATCCATGAAAAAAATTGCGGGAACATTAAAATTAGACCAAGCGCAATATAGAGAATTAGAAGCATTTGCAAAATTTGGCTCCGATTTGGATGCTGCAACTACAGCCATTATTGAGAAAGGAAAAAGAAATGTAGAAATTCTAAAACAAGGACAATATTCACCGCTGAGAGTAGAAGAACAGGCAGCTATTATTTATTGTGGAACCAATGGATTATTGATGAATGTTCTAGTTAATAAAATCAGGGAGTTTGAAACAGAATTTATTTCCTTTATGCATCAAAAATACCAAAATATTTTAGATGATTTGGCAGCAGGAAAACTTACAGATGAAATTACTTCAACACTAGAAAAAGTAGCGGCTGATTTATCAAAAAAGTACACGAATTAATCAATGGCAAACCTTAAAGAAATACGAATAAGAATTTCTTCTGTTGAATCTACTATGCAGATTACTTCTGCTATGAAGATGGTATCTGCTGCCAAGTTAAAAAGAGCTCAGGACGCGATTGTTCAACTAAGGCCATATGCCAACAAACTAACCGAGATGCTTGTCAATTTAAGCGCAAGTTTAGATAGCGGGGATGGTAATTCTTTTTCTGTGGAAAGAGAAGTAAAAAATATTCTTTTTGTAAGCATAACTTCTAATAGAGGGCTTTGTGGAGGCTTCAATACTAATATTATTAAACGGACAACAGCATTAATAAAACAAGAGTATAAAAACTGTGATTGTAGTATTATTTCTGTTGGGAAGAAATCATCAGAATACTTTTCTAAAAATAACTTTAATGTAATCAGCACACATGATGATTTGTATAATGAGATTACATTTGAGGGAGTTGCTGAAATTGCAGAAAGCATAATGAATGATTTCAAGCAAGGCAAATATGATAAGATAATATTAGTTTATAACCAGTTTAAAAATGCAGCAACTCAAATAATTATGAATGAAAATTATTTACCAGTTGAAATACTAGAAGATGAAACGGCTACTATTGGAGATTATATTTTTGAACCCTCACAAGAAGACATAGTTCAGGAGTTAATTCCAAAGTCTTTAAAAACACAACTATTTAAAGCAATATTAGATTCTTATGCTGCAGAACATGGCGCAAGAATGACAGCAATGCATAAAGCCACTGACAATGCAAATGATTTGAAAGATGACCTAACCTTATTTTACAATAAAGCAAGGCAAGCTGCAATTACTGGAGAAATTCTTGAAATTGTTGGAGGAGCGGAAGCGCTTAATGATTAAAAACAAAAAATATAATTGTTAAAAACCCACTACATTAGTAAGAGGGTGTTTTATTTCTAAAAAGTAGGAAACTTTTATATTTGTATAAAATTTCATTAAGATGGATTACAAAAACATATTGCTCGAAAGTAAAAATGCAATTGCATATATTACAGTCAATCGCCCCAAACAACTTAACGCCTTAAATACGGAAACGATAGTTGAGTTAAATAATGCAATTACAATAGCAGAAAAAGACAAATCTGTAAGGTGCATGATAATAACAGGAGCCAAAAATAAAGCCTTTATAGCAGGTGCCGACATTAAAGAGTTTGCTAATCATTCTAAAAAAGAAGGAGAGGAATTGGCAAGAAAAGGGCAAGAATTATTATTTGATATGCTTGAAAATTGTGGAACACCAAGCATAGCTGCAATTAACGGATTTGCTTTGGGAGGAGGATTAGAACTTGCTATGGCTTGTCATATTCGTATTGCCTGTGATAATGCAAAAATGGGATTACCAGAAGTTTCCTTAGGGGTAATTCCTGGTTATGGAGGAACACAAAGGTTGGCTAATCTTGTTGGGAAAGGCAAGGCAATGGAAATGATAACAACAGCCGGTATGATTTCCTCTGATGAGGCTAATAAGTGGGGGTTGGTTAATCATATTTGCCAGCAAGAAGAATTAATTCCAACAGCTGAAAAAATAGCGAGTAAAATAATGAGGAATTCTCCTATGGCAATTGAAAGCGCAATCAAATCTGTAAATGCAGGATTTGAAACAGGCGTTGATGGGTTTGAAGTAGAGAAGAAAGAATTTGGCAATTGCTTTGGAACAACTGAATTTCAAGAAGGTACAACGGCATTTCTAGAGAAAAAAAAGCCTAACTTTTAATTTACAAATTGAATCCTTTAAAACAATTAGCAGGACAAACCGCTATTTATGGGTTAAGCAGTATAGTAGGGCGGCTACTTAATTATTTATTAGTTCCACTTTATACACGCTATTTTATCCCAGCTGAATATGGGGTTGTCACAGAGCTTTATGCCTATGTTGCTTTTTTGGTAATTATACTCACTTACGGATTAGAAACAGCTTTTTTTAGGTTTTCCCAAAAACAATATGACAAGAAATTAGTATACAGCACAAGCTTAATTTCTTTAATTATTAGCTCAATAGTCTTTGTAGGACTAATGATTTTTTATCAACTACCCATTTCTAATTGGTTAGAATATCCAACCCATCCTGAGTATGTAATGTGGTTTGCACTTATTATTGGGCTGGATGCAATCTCCTCAATTTCATTTGCAAAACTCAGAGAGCAAAGACAGGCAGCCCGTTTTGCCCTGGTTCGGTTGGTGAATATTTTTATTAATATTGGGCTAAATCTTTTTTTTATTATTTATTGCCCTTATGCAGTTGAAAATGGTCTGCCGACTACTGGTTTTGTGAATGCAGTGTATGATCCAACTGTGGGTATTGGATATATTTTTATTGCCAATTTGATTGCTAGCGGGGTTACAATACTTATGTTATTCCCTGAGATGATAAAATGCAGCTGGAAATTTAACATTATGCTTTGGAAAAAAATGATGTGGTATGCACTGCCGCTATTGATAGCTGGTTTGGCCGGAATGACTAATGAAACCATTGATAGAATTTTATTAAAACATTTGTTGCCAGATACAGTCGATAAAATGGCAGTAATTGGCGTGTATGGTGCTTTTTATAAGATTTCAATAATTATGATTTTATTTATTCAAACTTTTCGTTTTGCAGCTGAGCCTTTCTTTTTTTCACAAGAAAAACAACATAATTCTAGAAAAATATATGCGGACGTACTTAAATACTTTACCATTTTGGCGTCTTTAATCTTTTTGGCTGTAATGCTTTATTTGGATGTGGTAAAACATTTTATTGGCAGTTCTTTTCATCACGAAAAGGGAATAGAAATAGTGCCGATTTTGCTTATGGCAAATTTATTTTTAGGGATTTATTACAACCTTTCGGCATGGTTTAAACTAACAGAAAAGACAGGGTATGGCGCAATACTTGCTATTTTTGGAGCCTTCATCACTTTAGGGTTAAATATATTATTGATCCCAAAAATTGGTTTTGTTGGTTCGGCATGGGCTACTTTGGCTTGCTATTTTAGCATGATGTTGGCATCTTTTTTAATAGGAAGAAAACACTATCCAATTCCTTATGATTTTAAAAGAGTGTTTACTTATATAATTCTTTCTTTTGGGCTTTATAAAATAAGTGCTTATTTCGATACTTCTATGCTAATAAATATCGTTTATTTATTTGTGTTTATAGTAGCAGTTATTATTTTAGAGAAATCAAAAAAAGAAGTAATTTCCGAACCTGAATTATTCGACTAAAAAAATGAAAGTAAAAATTGTAAATAAATCAAAACATGATTTACCACACTACGCCACAAATCAATCGGCTGGGATGGATTTAAGGGCAAACTTAGATGAGCCAATCATTCTTAAAACATTAGAGAGAACATTAGTAAAAACGGGACTTTTTATAGAACTTCCTATGGGCTATGAAGCGCAGGTTCGTCCAAGAAGTGGATTAGCATATAAAAAAGGGATAACTGTTTTAAATTCACCCGGGACTATTGATGCAGATTATAGAGGGGAAGTAGGAGTTATTTTGGTGAATTTATCAGATAAAGAGTTTGTAATTGAAGACGGGGAAAGAGTAGCGCAAATGGTGATTGCAAAACACGAACAAGCAAATTGGGAGGAAGTCATAGAACTTGTAGAAACCGAAAGAGGATCAGGAGGATTTGGAAGCACTGGCATAAAATAAAACAAATAAAATAATGAAAATTATAGTTCCAATGGCCGGTAGAGGGTCGCGTTTAAGGCCACACACTCTCACTATTCCAAAACCACTTATTTTGGTTGCAGGAAAGCCAATTGTACAATGGCTAGTGGAGGACATTGTAAAAGTATGTGGAAAAAAAGTAGACGAAATTGCATTTGTAATTGGGGATTTCGGAAAAGAAGTAGAAGAAAGTTTAGTAAAAGTGGCAGAAGGACTCGGAGCAAAAGGAAGCATCTATTATCAAGATGAGCCGCTTGGAACAGCTCATGCAATTTTATGTGCTAAAGATTCTTTAGAAGGAAATTGTGTGGTTGCTTTTGCAGATACGCTATTCAAGGCTGATTTTACTTTAGATGGCAGTAGGGATGGAATTATTTGGGTTAGCCAAATTGACGACCCATCCGCATTTGGTGTTGTAAAATTGAATGAAGAAAATATAATTACGGACTTTGTAGAAAAATCAGAAACCTTTATCTCTGATTTGGCAATTATTGGGATTTACTATTTTAATAATGGAGAATATTTAAGAAGCGAGTTGCAATATCTTTTGGATAATAATATAAAAGACAAAGGAGAATTTCAGCTTACAAATGCTTTGGAAAACATGAAAAATAAAGGCACTAAATTTTCTTCAGGAAAGGTAGAAGAGTGGCTGGATTGCGGGAATAAGGATGCAACTATTTATACAAATGAAAGGGTTTTAGAGTATAATGGAAATTTGATTAATGACAGTGTTCAAATTATAAATTCAGAAGTAATCCCTCCCTGTTTTATAGGGGCTAATACAATAATTAAAAATGCTAAAATTGGCCCTCATGTTTCCCTTGGCGGTAATACAGTAGTTGAAAATAGCGTTATCAACAAAACCATTATTCAAAACGATAGCATGATTACTAACGCAAAGCTTAGCAACTCCATGATTGGAAACCATGTAAACTTTGATGGCAAAAATACCCAACAAGAGGTAAGTATTGGCGATTTTTCTGAAGTAAAATAAAAGGTGAAAAAAGGGATATTAATTATATTATGTCTTATGAGCGTGCAATCTTTTGCACAATGGAAAAGCTATTATCCAGATGGAACCACAAGAAAAAACACTAAAAAAGAACAAAAAAACAACATTGAAAAAGATAATAACCAATTCAAATTTAACACTCATTTTTACAATGCTCTCAGCTTTAAATCCTTGGAAAATTTTGAAGATGCATTAAAAGAATTTGAAAAATGTATTAACATAAACTCAGAAAACTCCGTTCCTTATTACGAATCAGCAATCATTTACAAATTATTTGCACAAGAAGAATCGGCTTTAGAATTTTCGAAAAAAGCATATCTTTTAAATAAAGGAAATACATGGTATCAGTTACTTTATGCAGAACTACTCTCAACAAATGGGCTAAACACAAAAGCTGCAATTATATACAAACAGCTGATAAAGAAATACCCTGGTAATCAGGAATATTATTATTTATTGGCGGAGAATTACATTTATTCAAGAAAATTCTCAGAAGCAATAAAAATTTACAATCAATTAGAAAAACACAAAGGATTTGATAAAAATCTAATTATCCAAAAGCAAAAATTGTATTTGGAAAAAAATGATGTGAATGGGGCAATTTCTGAAATTCAAAAAATAATTGATGCTGATAAAACGGATATTAATGCCTATGAAATATTGTCAGAACTTTACTTGCTAAACAATGAAAAAGACAAAGCGTTTGAGGTATTTAAAAAGATATTAGAGCTAGACCCTGAGGATGCAAAAGTGCATTTAACTTTGGCTGAATATTATAGAAATCAGGGAAATAATGATGAATCCTATAAGGAATTAAAAGCTGCTTTTTCTAGTCCCAAACTATCAATTGATGTAAAAGTTAGCATACTGATATCGTACTATTCTATTGTTGATAAAAACAATCAAATGAAAGATCAAGCTATGGAACTTTGTGAGATTTTGGTAAAAACACATATTGGCAATCCGAAAGCACATGCTATTTATGGCGACTTTTTATATAAAGATGGGAAAAATTTGGAAGCAAAAATGCAATATAAAAAAGTAATAGATGTTGACGAAAACCATGCACAAGTTTGGAGTCAACTTTTGTTTATTGAATCTGAATTGGAAGCATATAATGATTTAGAAACAGATAGCGAAAAGGCATTTCAGTTATTCCCTTCTAATCCAGTTTATTACTTTTTTAATGGCATGGCTAATTCTAGGCTAAAAAATTATAAAAAAGCAATTACTTCCTTTGAAATGGGCTTGGAATTTGTAATTGAAAACCCACCCCTATTGGTTCAATTTTATTCAACTATGGGTGATATATATCATACTATTCAACAGCACAATAAATCAGATTCTCTTTATGATTTGGCGCTTGTTTATGAGCCAGATAATGTGCAGGTTTTAAATAATTATAGTTATTACCTCTCTCTTAGAAATAAAAACTTAAAGAAAGCAACCAAAATGTCAAAAAAGAGTAATGACTTATCTCCTGATAACGCTTCATTTCAGGATACTTACGCTTGGATTTTGTACCAACAAAAAGATTATCAATTGGCAAAAACTTGGCTACTTAAAGCATGTAAAAATGGTGGAAATTTGAGTCCTGTAATTACTGAGCATTTGGGAGATGTGTATTTTCAATTAGGTGATTCTGATAGCGCATTAATTTATTGGGAAAAAGCAAAAAAAATGGGGGAAGGATCCAAGTTTTTGGAAAAGAAAATAATTGAAAAAGTCCTTTATGAATAAGCAACTTATAATTCTAATATTGTCTTTTTTTATTACAGCTTGTAGTATAAAAAAGAATACGATAGCTGATATTTCTACTCCACCCAAATCAGCAAAAGGACTTATTAGTAGAATTGAAGCAAATAATAAATCACCAGAATGGCTATCCTTAAAAGGAAAAATAAGTTTGGATAAAGATGGTCAAAACATTAAGTTTTCGAGCAATATTCGTATCAGAAAAGACAGTGTAATTTGGATGTCAATAACAGCCCCATTTGGGATAGAACTTTTTCGAGCAATGCTTACCCCAGATAGCATTTATTTTATCAATATCCCCAAATCGACATATACAAAACAACCCATTTCATATTTGTATCAGCACATAAAAACAGAAATTAATTTCTTGCAAATTCAAGACATGTTTTTCGGCACCCCCCTTATTGTTAAAACAAAATATAGTTTTTTGGAAGAGGGAAAATACAGCCTTTCAGCTAAGGATAAAAAAAGAGGCAAAATAACTTTTTTTGTAGAGAAAGAAAATTTTAGAATAACAGAAGGAACTTTTTATAAATCAGAAAGTGAATATTTTAAGTTTACTTTATCGGACTATACATTAAGTAATGGGTTTTTAATTCCTAAAAATGTACTGCTTGACGTAAGAGCAAGTGATAACTTTTTGGCAGGATTCAACTACACAAAAATCACGACAAACAGTCCATTAAAAATGGGTTTTTCTATTCCAAAAAGCTATGTTGAAGCTAAGTAAACATATATTTTTCATAGTACTTATTTTACTTTCTACTACGGCTTTTTCGCAAAGTAAAAAAGCATTGCAAGAAAAAAAAGCACAAATAGAAAAGGATATTCAATACACCAACAAGTTATTGCAAAAAACAAAGAAGAGTAAAGAAAAATCCTTAGCATATTTAAGCACGCTAAGTAAACAAGTAGATAATAGAGCGGAACTAGTACAAATACTAAATATCGAAATAGGAGTAATTGAAAAACAAATCGGGAAAACCGAAATAAAGATAGCGGAAAATAAAATAAAAATACAAGATAAAAAACAGGACTTAGAAAAATTGGAACAGGAATATGCAAAAATGATTTATTATGCATACAAAAACAAACATGCGTATGATAATTGGGTTTTTATTTTTTCTTCCAAGAGCTTTAATCAAGCATATAAACGGCTAAAATATTTGAAACAATATGCTCAACACAGAAAAATGCAAGCCGAAATAATTACTGCTACAAAAGAAGATCTTACAGAAGAAATAATCAATTTGGAAAATCAGAAAAACAATTTACAAAAAGATAAAGAGAATAAAAAAGAACTTATAACATCTAAAAAAACAGAAGTAAAGCAGCTAGAGATACAAAAAAATGACAAAAAAACAGTGATTAAAGAGCTTAAAGAATCTGAAAGCTATTTCAAAAAAGAATTACAAAAACAACAACATGCTGCAAAACAGCTTGATGAAAAAATACGAAAAATAATTGAAGAAGAAATCAGAAAAGCAAGAGCTAAAGAAAAAAGGGGAAACAAAGAAGGGTTTTCGCTTACTCCTGAAGCAAAGGCACTTTCAGATAATTTTTTAGAAAACAAAGGAAGGCTTTCTTGGCCACTTAATAAAGGAATTATTGTGCAAGGATTTGGGAAACAACAGCATGCTGTTTTCAAAAATATTGAAACACATAATAATGGAGTAGATATTGCTACTGATAGGGGGACAAAAGTAAGATCTGTTTTTGACGGAAAAGTTTCAAGAATATTTTTAATAAAAGGGGGAGGGAAAGTAATTTTGATTAATCACGGAGAATATTTTAGTGTTTATTCTGGGCTAAAAGAAGTAAGTGTACAAATAGGAGAAAAGATATTTGCCAAACAAGAAATAGGCACAGTAATGACAGATAAGAACAGGCAGAAAACATACCTTCATTTTGAGATTTGGAAAAATTATGACAAACAAAACCCTTCCCATTGGCTTTATAAGGCTTACTAACAAAGAAATTACTATTTTTGTAGAGGAATTAAAACCCAATTAACATGAACAGTTTACTTTTAGCAATACCCGGTGGAGCATCAATA
>DASCPP010000118.1:0-2162 GCA_036012565.1 Flavobacteriales bacterium
TCTGCAATACCAGTTTCACATCTAACACAAGGTCTATATCTTCTCAAGTTCAAGACAAAAGAGGGTGTTGAAATGACTAAAAGACTAATTATTAAGCGGTAAACAAGATTAATAAAGAGTTTTGGGAAGGTAAGAATCACCTATTCATCAAGGCTTCAATTTCCTCTATTTCAACAGGAATATTTTTCATAAGGTCATTTGGGCCATTAGCAGTAATTAAGATATCATTTTCTAATCTTATTCCTAATTCTTCTGCTAAAATATAGATTCCAGGTTCGCAAGTAAATACCATCCCCTCTTTCATTGGGCAGTCAAATGAACCGACATCATGCACATCTAGGCCTAAATAATGTGAAATTCCATGCATAAAGTATTTCTTGTATAAAGGATTTTCAGAATCTTGTTTCTGTATCTCATGCTTATCCAAAAGCCCTAGTTTGATAAGTTCAAACTCCATAATTCTAGCAACTTCTTTATTGTAATCTTTAAAAATTGTACCAGGAACAAGCATTTTTGTTGCCTCTTTCATTACATGTAGTACAGAAGTATAAACTGCTTTTTGCCTAGCGTTAAATTTGCCATTAACAGGAACGGTTCTTGTTAAATCTGAAGCATAATTGGCATATTCTGCCCCAAAATCCATGAGTAAAATATCCCCATCTCTACACTCTTTGTTATTGTCAATATAATGCAAAACACAAGAGTCAACACCTGAGCCAATAATTGGCTGATATGCAAAACCATTTGATCTGTTTCTTAAAAATTCGCGCATTAACTCACCCTCAATTTCATATTCCATAATGCCAGGCTTAATAAATGGCAATATTTTTCTAAATCCTTTTTCGGTAATGTTACAAGCAACTTGCATTAGCTCAATTTCAGCTTCAGATTTTATTGCTCTAAGATCGTGCATAATAGGCGCAACTTCTTTAATTTCTTTACCAGAAAACTTCTCAGCTATTCTTAATCTAAATCTATCATCTCTTGTTTGTACTTCTGATGTGGATCTGCTATGGGTGTTTTTGTTTAGGAAAATAGCATCTGTCTCTGAAATGAGTTTGGCTAATTTGTTCTCCAATTCATCTAACCAAAATATAGTTTTAATTCCTGAGGTTTTTTGAGCATCTTCTTTTGTTAGTTTAGCACCTTCCCAAATTGCAATAAGTTCGCTTGTTTTTTTCAAAAACAAAATTTCACGCATATTTTCATCTGAATGATTAGGAAAAACAACCAATACACTTTCCTCTTGATCTATTCCACTTAGCCAAAATAAATCATTGTTTTGCCGGAAAGGCATATAGCCATCAGCATTGGTTGGCATAATATCATTCGAATTGAAAATTGCTAAAGTATTTTTGTTTAGTTTTTCAGAAAATAACTTCCTGTTTTCAATAAATAAATTTTTATCTAGTTGTTCGTATTTCATTTGTTTTAAAATCTTTTTCAAAGATAAAAATAAGTTGTTTCTCTATTGAAATTAATGAGATTTTATTTTCTTAAAGGTTGAAAAATAAAGATAAACCTATTACATTTGCCCGAAATTTAAATTTATGTCAATCCCTATTGGAAGAGAGCGAAAATTGCTTAGTAATTTAAGAAAAGACAATTGGTGGATTTCTCCAATGCTAGTGTTATTTGGACTTCTTTCATTTATAGTTTATTCTACTTGGGCAGCTTGGCAAGGAGAATATTTTTGGTGGAGTGGAGCGGTGAATGCTGAAGGGTTTGGAGGATATCTTTCTCCTTTTTATTCACCGCCTTTATTTCTTAAAGAAGGGATGAATGGAATTCCGCCTATTTCTCATGCATTATTTGGAGTATGGCCAGATTGGTTATGGTGGCTTCCAGGATATTCTCCAGCTTGGCTTATTTTAGTATTTCCTCTTTCTTTTCGATTTACTTGTTATTATTATAGAAAGGCATACTATAGAGCCTTTGCATTTACGCCGCCAGCTTGTGCTGTTGGAGGGGTTCCACAAAAAGATTATAAAGGAGAAACAGGAATTTTACTATTTCAAAATATCCACAGATACGCTATGTACTTTGCCATAGTGTTTATTTTTATTTTATCATATGATGCAGTTATGGCATTTTTTAGAAACGGAGAGTTTGGCGTAGGAGTAGGAAGTATAATTTTACTTATTAATCCTATTTTATTGGGG
>DASCPP010000119.1:0-1546 GCA_036012565.1 Flavobacteriales bacterium
GATACTGAGAACCGCCAAGCATCAATCCCATTCCGTCAAAAAAGGTAGTTTCCGGATTGTTATTACAATAAATTGAAAGCATGTCTTTTCCCGCTTTGTAGTGGCACTCTTCCAATGCCTGTTCAGTTATAGGGATGTATTTACTTTTTGCATTGGTTGTTCCTGCCGATTTTGCAAACCATTTAATTTTTCCTGGCCAAAGAATATTTTCTCCTCCATCTCTTAGTTTTTTGATGTAAGGATAAGATTCCTCATAGGTTTTTACTGCTACATTTTTATTAAAATCTTCATAGCAGTTGATAGATGTAAAGCCGTGCTCTTTGCCAAATTCCGTATCTTTTGCTCTGTCAATAAGGTTTAGTAAAAGCTCATCTTGAACATCAAAAGGATATTTTAAAAACAATTCAATCTGATGAATGCGTTTTCTCATCATCCAAGAAAGAAAAGAGTTTTTAAATGGTATTTTCATTATGATTTAATATTTTTATTGCCCTAAAATTACAAAAAATTATGATGAAAGATACGCTAAAAAAAATGGATACAAATTTGCAGGATGTAGTGCAATACAGATTAGATATTCATGGCGAAAACATCTTGATGAATGAGTTGATTGGCAAGCAAATAAAAATTGAGTGGAGTGGAGAGGTAATTTGTAGTTGTGGTAAGAAAATGAAGAAATTTTATCGTTCCGGATTTTGTTATGAATGTTTTTATGATTCTCCTCTTGCCTCTCAATCTATTTTTAAACCTGAACTTTGCACTGCACATCTTGGAATTGAAGAAAGAGATTTGCAGTGGGAAAAAACTTTTCAATTAGCGCCCCATTATGTTTATTTAGCAAATTCGTCTGGGATAAAAGTAGGAATTACAAGAGGTACGCAAGGAGTAATTAGATGGATGGACCAAGGTGCGAGCCAAGCCATTTTGTTTGCAGAAGTGCCAAACAGAAGATTTTCAGGCGACATTGAAGTGGAATTGAAAAAATATGTGAATGATGTTACCAATTGGCGAAAAATGCTTTCTGGAATTCCTGATCCGGTTGATTTAGTGAAAATGAAAGCAGAACTTTCTGCTTATGTGCCAGAGGAATTGAAACAATATATTCTACCTAACAATACCGTAACCGAGATTAATTATCCTGTAAGGGGATACCCAAAAAAAATAAATAGCACAAAATTAGAACGTACGCCAATTGTGGAGGGCGAACTAAAAGGCATAAAAGGACAATATTTATTATTGGATGGAGACAGGGTTTTTAATGTGCGTTCGCATGAAGGATATATCTCCAAATTCTCTTTTAAAGAAATTGCACAGGGAAGGTTGTTCTAATTAATCTCTAAAATAAAAGGCATTCTTGCCTTAATTTTTTCACCTTTCAATAAATTTTCAACTGACTTAACAAATTTCCGATCAATGCCTAAATAGTTAGTAATATATTTACTCTCCTCTCCAGTTATTTCCTTTATAAATGTTTCTAAAGGATCTTCTTTTTTTGGTAGAGAAACAAGTCGGTAATCTAAAAGTTCTGCCAAATCAGCAGCAATGT
>DASCPP010000120.1:0-13656 GCA_036012565.1 Flavobacteriales bacterium
TCTGTTTAAATCTATCCAATTTGCATTATACCTGGTAGCACTCCATACATCTTGATTACCACCAGCATAAGCTCCGTCTGGATTTGCAAGTGGGTTTATCCAGATATCAACCTCATTTATTAGATCAGTTAATTTTGGGTCTGTTCCATATCCATTAAGGATATAATCAATTAACCTTAAACTTAAGATGTATCCAGCAAGTTCATCCCCATGCATTGATGATGTGTATAAAAAGGATGGCTCGTTTTCTTTTTGACTAACATTATCAGAAATTTGGACTATTAATATTTCCCTTCCTGAGTTGAGTGTACCTAAATGATGCAGTTTACAAATAGTTGGGAATGAATCTGCAAAGCCAATCATCATATCCACATATTCCTGATAAGTAGGGTAGTAATTCCAATTATTTTTACTTCCGTTTGTAAAATTTAAAGGTTTCTTTTTAATGATTGTATAATCAATGTTTAATTTCAGAAATTCAGAAAACTCTTTTTTGTTAGCATACGCAAAAGCTATTTCAGCATTTGTTTTATGATCAATAGAAATAATTTTAGAGAGTTCGTTTAACTTACTTTTATTTTTATACTGAAAAGAAAAAAAGACTTCTCCTTTTTCAGTAAATATTTCATTAATATTTTGAGAGATTACTAGAAAAGGGATGAATAAAAGGAATAATATCTTTTTAATCATCTTTGAATTTATCAAGCGTCTCTTTTACTGCATCTTTATGAATGGTGAAAGTCATCATTTTTAATTTTACAAAATCTTCATGATAAAAGTAGTAGCCAGGGAAATTGCCATTTCTACTACCTGAACCACTATCTTTAATTAAAAACCACCAGTCATTATTATTATCTATTTTATAACCAATTAGATGAATTGCGTGATCATCAGTAGTTGTTCCATTTGAAAAACGAAACTGACGAGCATTTTCATCAATAAATTCAGATGGAATATCATAGGAAGGAATCATTGCTACATCATTGGTTGAAGAATATCCGCTTTCAGAAACATCACCTCCAATTGAAATGGAATATCCATTTTTTATGGCATTTTTTATAGCAAACATAAATTCATCTAAAGGAACATTGTAGTAATCTGCACTTCTCCACCAGTTGTCAGGAACTTTGTACTCTTCTTGACTCCAATATGGTTTTTGCATCAGACTCATAAAATCAACATAGTCGTTCGGTCTTAATTTGGTGACATTTTTCATAAATGAAATTGGAGTATACGTTTTACCGTTGTGCCTAAATGATGTAGGAGGTACCCCCATGTAATGGTTCAAAATGGACTTAATATTTGATAGTATTGCCTGCTCATCCCAGTAGTTTGTAACTTTACAACTTTTAAGGTAAGTCTCAATCTCTGAAAACATCTTTTCATGATTGTAAAAAGGCTGATCAGATGGTTTTCCTTCATAAGCCTCAAGAGGAACAATTCCGTACATCTCCATCATTCTTTGCACAGCATTGGTTTCAGATCCTTCACCCAAATGTGTGTTTCCTCTGCTTTGGATGTAGCCTCTTGATTTTTCAATATATTCAAAATAGACAGGGTAAAGTTCAGATAAGTTAATTGTGTTACCTGTTAATCTGTTAATTTCACTTTCGTAAAATGAAGTTGTAGAGAAACACCAACAAGTTCCTGTGTTTCCTTGTGAGATAGGCTCAGCAGTTTCTACAATCGTAAACTCTTCCAAACTTTTTGGAATTTTTTTTCCTTCAAAATCCATTTTGAAAGCCTTGTATCCTTCTTTTTCTTTTTGATCATATCTTTTACTCTCGCTAACAATCTTGCCATAAAAGTTGTTGGAATAAGATTCAAATTGCCCTTTGTCTTGAGCTATTAATGTTGTGCTAATCAGTAATAAAACTCCTATTATTTTTCTCATAATTTAATTTTCAGTCCTGCATTAAAGAAATAACCATCAAGTGGTGCCCAAACTTCTGTAAATTGAGGGCTCCCATTTGTTAGTGTACTTCCCATATTTGATTGTCTAACATCTGTAAAGTTTTCTGCATTAAGGAAGATTACAAAATTATCAATTGTTCGTTCTACAATAACACCTGTTGTAAATAAACTTTCTGTTTTCATTCCATTATTTAAGAATTGACCTGATTTATAATCATAATCCCAACCAATACGCCATTTATCCTCTACTACAAAAAGTAGATCTCCTTTTATGCTATGTTTTGGTGTAAGTGTAAGTGGAGTTTCGTCTTCTTCATTTTCCAAATAAGCATCTGTATAGGTATATCCAAAGAACCAAGTAAATTTCCCTACAGTAAGTTTTATTTGAGACTCATATCCTTTGGAAAATAAGGAATCGTTTACTTGCTGGTAAAACAGATTATCTATGTTGCTTTCATTTAATGTTATCGGGTTATCAATTATATTATAAAAGAACATCTGATTTAAGGAAAGTAATACATTATCCAAACCAAAAGTAGATTGATATTTAAAATCAAAGTTACTTCCGTAAGATTCTTCTGCTTGCATATTTGAAAAGTCAATTCTTTGGATATTTTTATATCCGTATGCTTCAGCTTCTTCATTAAAGATGGTTGGTATTCTGTATCCCATTCCTCCTCCTAATCGAACTGAAAGTTCTGGAGTGAGTTTGTATAAAGCTGAGATTTTAGGAAGTATAAAGGATTGTCCTCCATTTTCTGTGCTTAAGGCTGAGGCGTCTACTTTATCTGCTCTTAAACCACTTTCCAAAGCAAACTTACCTGTTACATCCCAAAGGTGGTTTACATATAAACCAAGCGTTTGATATTCTTGATTTCTTAGAGGTTGAGGAATAAAGTTTTCTTCTGTAAATCTATCTTCTAGTGCATTAAAACCAATATTGATATTTTGTGTTTCCTTATTAATGTTAAAGTTTAATTCTGTAAAGCTATTCTGTTGATTTCCTCCAAATGTGGTAGAAGTACCCAAGATATTCTCATCAATATTAATGTATCTATCAAAAGAAGAAAAGCTATTTTTTAGTGTGATTGTTTTTGTTTTATCTAATTTATAGTTTGCTGAAAACTGAGTAGTAAAACGGCTACTTTCTTGCTCATCTAAAAAATAAGAGCTAGAAGTATTTTGATTATTTATTTTACTCATAGATCCCCCTTTTCTATTTTCCTTAGAGATAGTTGCACCAAAATACAAATTGGTTTTCTTATTCGGATTGTAAAATAGTTTAGGATTAAAATTAAATTTTGAGACTTTAGCAATATCCGAGAAACCATTTTCATCCGCATCATAAGGGTTGTGGAGATGCATAGAAGCTAAATTGGTAAATCCCCATTTCCCAAATCTTTTGGAATTAAAAGCATTAAAATCTCTTGCGCCAATATGAGAGAGATTGATATGTAAAAGTATTTCGTCCTTATCTGCTTTTTTAGTAAGTAAGTTAATAAGTCCTGATATAGCTCCGCCACCATAAAGTGTAGATGCAGATCCTTTAACATACTCTACTTGTCGTAAATCTAAAGGTGGAATTTGCAAAATATCTAAACTTCCAGAAAATCCTCCATATAATGGAAAACCATCTTTTAACATTTGTGTATATCTTCCATTTAGACCTTGAATTCTAACGACTGCTCCATTACTTCCTGCGGCTGTAGTTTGTACTTGTATCCCTGTGGAATGTGTTATTAGGTGTGCAATTTTACTTGCTTCCATACTTGCTGCTTCATCTATTTCCTCTGTAAGCACTTCAGTTCGAGTAGGCAAGTTAGCAACCGTTCTGTTTCCTCTTGTAGATTCAATAATTATTTCATCCATTTCCGTATCAGAAGCAGAAAGTAGTACAGTATGCATCTTGTTACTTTCAATTGGAAAGTTTAATCTCAAATTTTGATCTTCATATCCGATAAAAGTAATTACAATAGTTTGTTCTCCGTTAGGGATATTGTTAAGCGTTGCTAATCCATTTACATCAGTACTAACCCCATTATTTGTGTTTTTGAGTAAGATTGTAGCGCCAATCAAAGCTTCAGTAGACTCAGAATCCAATACTTTTGCCTTAAAATAATTTTGTGCATTTGTAATTGTTGCAAAAGCAACTAATATAAGTGTGATTATTGTATTTTTCATTTTATGATTTTTGCCATTAGTAATTCATCTTCATATTTTCCATTAACTAAAAAAGCATTTCTTTTTACTCCTTCTGCTTCAAATCCTTTTTTCTGATAGAGGGATATAGCAACTTTATTTTTTTTAGAAACTTCTAATTCCAATCTAGTTATCCCATTATTAATTGCATATTTTTCTATTGTATTCATTAATTTAGTTCCATAGCCTTTACCCGTGTACTCTTGTAGAACTGCTATTGCTAAATTCATGCAATGTTTTTTTCTGTTTGCAGTAAAAATATTTCCAAAAACGTAACCTACTAGTTTTTTATTATCCTCAAGTACAAAAGTCAAAACTCCTTTTTCTAACTGCTCTTGTATATCTTTTCTTTGCTGTTCAATTGTTCTTTTACGTTCACCTTTTTCATAAAGTAAGAAGGTAGTCTCAGCATCTAATCTTTTTAACAGATTTAAGAGATTCTCAGCATCTCCAATTTGTATTTCTCGAATAAGAATCATATAAATTTACATGTTTCTTCTGTACTGCCCTCCAACTTCAAATAAGGCATTTGTAATCTCTCCTAAAGAACATATTTTTGAAGCGTCAATTAATAACTCAAAAATATTTTGATTCTGAATAGCAGCTTCTTGTACTTTTTTCAATATTTCTGCAGATTTAGAATCATTTCCTTTATGTAGTTCATCTAACATTGAAATTTGATATTTTTTTTCCTTCTCAGTTGCTCTAATTACTTCAGATGGAATAATAGTAGGTGATCCTTCTTTGTTCAGGAATGTGTTAACCCCAATAATTGGATATTCTCCCGTGTGTTTCAGGCTTTCATAATGCAAACTCTCTTCCTGTATTTTGCTTCTTTGATACATAGTCTCCATAGCACCTAATACACCACCTCTCTCTGTAATTCTATCAAATTCTGTAAGTACTGCTTCTTCTACTAAATCAGTAAGTTCTTCAATAATAAAGGCCCCTTGTAATGGATTTTCATTTTTTGTGAGCCCTAATTCTTTGTTAATAATTAACTGAATTGCCATTGCTCTTCTTACAGATTCCTCAGTAGGTGTTGTGATGGCTTCATCATAAGCATTTGTATGTAAAGAGTTACAGTTGTCATAAATAGCATAAAGTGCTTGCAAGGTGGTTCGGATATCATTAAAATCAATTTCCTGTGCATGAAGTGAACGCCCTGAAGTTTGAATGTGGTATTTCAACATCTGAGATCTTTTGTTGGCTCCATATTTATTTTTCATGGCTTTAGCCCATAATCTTCTGGCAACACGACCAATTACTGCATATTCAGGGTCAACACCATTACTGAAGAAAAATGAAAGATTAGGGCCAAACTCATTGATATCCATTCCTCTACTTAGGTAATATTCTACATAAGTAAATCCGTTAGCAAGGGTAAATGCTAATTGAGAAATTGGGTTAGCACCTGCTTCCGCAATATGATAACCAGAAATTGAAACAGAATAGAAATTTCTTATTTCATTATCAATAAAGTATTCCTGAACATCCCCCATCATTCTTAAGGCGAATTCAGTTGAGAAAATACAGGTGTTTTGCGCTTGATCTTCCTTTAAAATATCTGCTTGTACTGTTCCTCTAATTTTTGCTAAAGTTTCAATTTTAATTTTTTGATAAATCTCAGAGGATAAGATTTCATCCCCTGTAACTCCTAACAAAAAGAGGCCTAATCCATTGTTTCCTTCTGGCAGATCACCTTGATACTCAGGTCTTTTGACTCCTTTCTTTTTGTAAATATCTGTAATCTTCTTTTCAACCTTTTTTTCAAGACCATTTTCTTTAATGTATTTTTCGCATTCTTGATCGATAGCTGCATTCATAAAGTATGCTAACATTATAGGTGCAGGGCCGTTAATAGTCATACTCACGGATGTCATTGGATTAGCTAGTTCAAATCCTGAATATAATTTCTTCAAATCATCTAAACAACAGATAGAAACTCCTGCATTCCCAATCTTACCATATATATCAGGTCTTTTGCCTGGGTCATTTCCATAAAGGGTTACAGAATCAAAAGCTGTAGATAACCTTTTAGCTGGCATTCCTAAGCTTACAAGGTGAAAACGCTTATTCGTTCTTTCAGGACCGCCTTCCCCCGCAAACATTCTTGTTGGATCTTCCCCCTCTCTTTTAAAAGGAAATAATCCTGCTGTGTAAGGGAATTCTCCAGGAACGTTCTCTTGTAATTGCCATTTTAGAATATCTCCCCACGCTTCATATTTTGGTAATGATATTTTAGGGATATCGGTTTGAGAGAGTGATTTTGAGTGAGTTTCAACAGAAAGTTCTTTATCACGAACTTTATATTTGAATAGATGTTCTTTGTATTTTTTTTGCACCTTTTCCCAAGAGTCAATCAGAATCTTATTCTTAGGGTGAAGTTCTAACAATAATGTTTCGTATTCCGATTTTATCTGAGATAAAACATCATCAGATGAATCAGATAAAATATCTAATGATTTTTGAAGAGCATATAATTTTTGAGCAACTTCTTTTTGATTGATAACCCACTTGTCGTAATCTCTGTTGTTTTCAGAAATCTCAGATAAATAACGAACTCTATTTGGAGGAATAACAAAGATTTTCTCACTCATCTTATCAGTGATTTCAAAAGAAGAACTAAAATTTCCTAATCCTTTTTCCGAGAACTTATCCATTATTGCTTTGTAAAGTGAGTTGGCCCCTGGGTCGTTAAATTGAGATGCAATTGTACCGAAAACTGGCATATCATCAATTTTCTCATCAAACCTTTGGTTGTTTCTTTGGTATTGTTTCTTTACATCTCTAAGTGCATCTAAACTTCCTTTCTTGTCAAATTTGTTAATAGCAATAAAATCTGCAAAATCTAGCATGTCAATCTTTTCTAATTGAGTAGAAGCTCCGTATTCAGGAGTCATTACATACAAAGAGATATCTGAATGATCTAATATTTCTGTGTCCGATTGCCCGATACCAGAAGTTTCTAAAATAATCAAATCATACTTAGCAACTTTTAGAATATCTAGGGCATCATTCACATAGGCAGAAAGAGCAAGATTTGCTTGACGAGTTGCTAAAGAACGCATATAAACATTGTCCGATTTTATTGCATTCATTCTGATTCTATCTCCAAGTAGTGCACCTCCAGTTTTTCTTTTTGATGGATCTACAGAAACAATTGCAATATTTTTTTCAGGAAAATCAATTATAAATCTTCTTACGAGTTCATCAATTAATGATGATTTTCCAGATCCTCCAGTACCTGTAATCCCAAGGACTGGAGTTTCTGATTTTTTTGATAGCTCTTTTATTTCAGAGAGTATTTCAGTATGATTTTTCGGACAGTTTTCTGCAGCAGAGATCATTCTAGAAATTGCATTTACATTTTTATCTTTTATCTCAGAGATTCCTCCAACTAACTTTTTACCAACCAAGAAATCTGATTTTTCAATCAAATCATTTATCATCCCCTGAAGTCCCATTTCTCTGCCATCATCAGGATGATATATCTTAGTAATGCCATAAGTTTCTAATTCTTTTATTTCCTCTGGTAGAATAGTTCCTCCACCTCCAGCAAAGATTTTAATATGAGATGCTACTTTTTCTTGTAAAAGATCATACATATATTTTAAGTATTCGGTATGCCCTCCCTGGTAAGACGTCATTGCAATAGCATTCGCATCTTCTTCAATAGCACAATTTACTACCTCTTCTACACTTCTATCATGTCCTAAATGAATTACTTCACAGCCAGTGGCTTGAATAATTCTTCTCATGATATTGATAGCAGCATCATGTCCGTCAAAAAGAGAAGCGGCTGTTACAATTCTCACTTTATTTTTAGGACTATATCTTTCTACTTTTATCATTCCAAGATTTTGTTTTCAGATGGCAAAGATAATAAAACCTCTACTATAAAAGTGGCTACTGATTTCTGATTACTTTTTACTATTTTTACCAAAAATAAAACCTGAAGGAATGAATAAATTTTTTTCTATAATAATTATTGTATTGTGCATAATATCGTGTACAAATACCAATGAAAAACAAATTGCTTTTGCATCCGATAATCCTGCTGAAAGAGTGGTTTGGGAACGCATTCGTTTAGCCGATCCTAATACTGGAGAGATCCCGAAAAATATCAGGCAAAAAGAAATGATATTTGCTAAAACTCTACCAAAATCAACTAGCATGAGTAAGGTAAATTGGGTGCACAGAGGCCCTTACAATGTAGGTGGGCGGACTAGAGCTTTTGCTATGGATGTACTAGATGAGAATACACTTTTTGCTGGAGGAGCAAGTGGAGGAATGTTTCGCTCTACTGATGGTGGGCAAAGTTGGACAATGACTACTGAGCTTAATCAATTGCATAATGTGACTTGTGTAAGTCAAGACAAAAGAACAGGAAAGGAAGATGTTTGGTATTTTGGAAGTGGAGAATTAAGAGGAAGTTCAGCTAGTGGTGGAGGAGCTTACTATCAAGGTAATGGTATCTACAAATCTACTGATGGAGGTTTAAGTTGGGACTCCCTTTCGATAACCGCCACCAATACTCCTCAATCTTTTGATTCAGATTTTGATTTTATTTGGAACATAGAAACAGATCCTTCTAATGACAGTTTGGATGTGATTTATGCAGCCACTTATGGTTCTATTTACAGAAGTGAGAATGGAGGTAACACTTGGAATTTAGAACTCGGTGGAGGTAATACATATCATAACAATGTAGAAATTACATTAACAGGTGTAGTATATGCAACTTTAAGTTCTGATGGAGTAGATAAGGGGATTTGGCGTTCAGAGGATGGGCAAAATTGGACTAATATTACGGATTCATTATTTCCTCCCGTTTATGGTAGAATTGCAATTGGGGTTAATCCAAGCAATGAAGATGAGGTTTATTTCCTTGCTGCCGAAACGGATAATTACGGACAGCATACCAATGTATTTTTTGGTGGCGAAACTTGGACCTCTCTTTGGAAATATGAAGCAAATACAGGGAATTGGACGGATTTATCAGTAAATATACCAGCAAATCAAGCAACATCATTCGATAATTTTAATGCACAAGGTGGATATGATCTACTAGTGAAAGTACACCCTACAAATTCCAATGTAGTATATATCGGGGGCACTAATTTGTGGCGCTCCACTGATGGATTTACAAGCCCAAATAATAGCATGATTATTGGAGGTTATTTTATTGGTTCTGTTGAAGGAGATGGAAACTGGGGGGTTTACAAAAATCATCATCCTGACCAGCATGATTTACTGTTTTTGCCTTCTAATGATAGTATAATGTTAAGTGCTACTGATGGAGGTGTTTTTAAATCATATAATACATTCCAAGATACTGTACATTGGACATCTTTGAATAATGGATATTACACTACTCAGCTTTATGGAGTAACCGTTAGCCGAAATGCTAACTCAAATGTAATACATGGCGGTTTTCAAGATAATGGGAATTTTGTAAATTTTTCGGCTAATCCCACTTCTCATTGGAATATGCCTTTTAATGGAGACGGTTGTTTTGGAGGAATTGCTGATAATGAAGAGGATTTTTATCTTACTATTCAAAGAGGGGTGATGTATAAAATGAAGTTAGATACCAATGCTGAGAGATTAGCTTTTAATCGTATGGATCCTATCTCTGCTGATAGTACTAATTATATGTTTATTAATCCTATGGTTATGGATGATAACTCTGATATAATTTATTGGGCAGAGGGACATAAGTTTTGGAGAAATAATGATGTTGCTAATATTCCTTACAACAATTCACATGCCAAGAATGATTTTGGTTGGCATCTTTTTTCAGATTCTTTGCCGAGCAACTCCATGAAAATTTCTGTAATTGAAACAAGCAAAAACCCGTCTAATGTGGTGTATTTTGGTACGCAAAACAAATATATTTATCGCATTGATAATGCTGATGTAGGAGATCCGCCACTTAATATGATTACCAATATTCCAACTGGAACAAATTCTTATACTTCTGATATTGCTATAAATCCTGATAATGCTGATGAGATAATGGTAGTGTATTCCAATTACTCTTTGTATTCGCTTTTCCATAGCACAGATGGAGGTGCAAGTTGGACAAAGGTTGCCGGTAATTTGGAACAAAACCCAAGTGGAAGTGGAAATGGTCCTTCTTGCAGAACAGCAGAAATTATTCCTTTAGGTAATGATACTTTGTATTTGGTAGGTACTTCTGTAGGGCTATATGGAACGGCTAATTTAGATGGCACTAATACTATCTGGAAACAAGTCGCTCCACAAATTATTGGTTCTGTTGTAGTGGAGTTTTTAACTTATCGACCAAATGATGGACTGCTTATAGTAGGTACGCACGGAAATGGTATTTACCAAACCAACATTAGCTCAGTTGGAGATGTATTGGCTTTAGATGATAAACAGAATAATTTAAATGAGATAACCCTTTATCCGAATCCAACAACCGGCAAACTGACTTTAAGTTTTACTACCCAAAAAAGCACTAATGCTACTTGGACTTTATATAATGAGTTAGGAAAGAAAATAAAAATAGATAAGCAGAAGTTAATCGTTGGTAATAACCAAATAAACTTAGATTTAAAAAAACTAAAAAAAGGTGTTTATTTTGTGAGTATGGAGATAGATGGTAGACTGGTTACTAAACAAATTGTAAAACAGTAAAATGAAAAAAATCTTTTTTGTACTAGCTCTTCCATTATTTGCTTTTTCTCAGCAAACTATAAATGGTAGCATAATACATAATAATGTACAAAGAGATTATATTTTGTATGTTCCAGCTATGTATAATATAAGCAATCCTACACCTCTTGTTTTTAACTTTCATGGACGATCAGGAACTTCAACTATTGCAATGTGGCATGCTGATTTCAGATCAATAGCTGATACAGCAAATTTTATAATTGTACACCCTCAAGGGTTATTAAATAATTCAGGGGTAACTCATTGGAATGTAGGCCAGACAGGAACTTCAATTAATGATATTGATTTTGTTTCTGCACTCTTAGATAGCTTGTCCTTAGAATATAATATTGATTCTGATAGAGTATATAGTACAGGCATGTCGAATGGAGCGTATATGAGTTATAGAATAGCTTGTGAAATTTCGGGTAAAATAGCCGCTATAGCACCTGTTGCAGGATCATATATCTCTTATATGTTGAATAGTTGTAATCCTATCCATCCAACACCTGTTTTGCACATTCATGGAGTTTCTGATACCATGTCAATATACTCTGGGAAGCCTGGTGTTGAATCCATTCCTAGTATTATATCTTATTGGGTAAATCATAACCAATGCGATACGCAAAGCATTTTTACACAAGTAGCAAATATTAATTTAATGGATAGTAGTACAGCAGAACATTATGTTTGGAAAAACGGATTAAATGGAATAGAAGTTGAACATTTCAAGATTATTGATGGAGGTCATACTTGGCCTGGAAGTAATTTTCCAAATAGTAATGGCCTTACAAATTATGATATTAATGCTTCTGTTGAAATATGGAAATTCTTCTCAAGATATGATATTAATGGTTTAATAAATTCTTCAACTTTTGTTACCGAAATAGAAAGTAAAGGAAAGAAGTTAATTAAAATTGTGGATGTATTAGGTAGAGAAAGTTTCTCTATAAAAAACTCTCCTCTTTTTTATATTTTTGATGATGGAAGTGTGGAGAAGAAATTAATTATTAAATAAAAATATTATTATGAAGAAACTTTTCCTTCTGTTCTTTTTACCTGTCACGCTATCAGGACAAACTTCCAATTATGAATTAGTATTTAATTCTACTTCATTTTCTTATGTAGATATTCCTAATGTTTCATCAGTTATTGCTAATAAAACAGCATTTAGTATCTCTGGATGGGTAAATCCACAATCAGATGTGAGTCATAGTGGATTTTTTGGGTTTAGAAATAATACAGATGCTGATTTTTATTTATTACAATTGACAAATACTAATAATATTGAAGCTAGGTTTAGAAACTCAAGTGGTGTAGCTTATGATATTATTGCCAATAATGCTTTAGATTTTAATCAATGGCAACATCTTGCACTTACCTATGATGGTAGTTATATCCGCCTATATAAAGATGGCTCTCTTGTAGATAGTACAGCAGCAAATGGAATAATTGCACAAAATTTTGACTCATTTAAATTAGGCGCTTTAGATTATCAAGGAACATTATTTCATATGATTGGAAATTTAGATGAAATAAGATTGTGGGATGTTGCACTTTCTGCAAATGAGATAAATACTTGGATGTGTGTTGAGGTGGATTCTACTCATCCTAATTATGTCAATCTGATGGGTTATTGGAACTTAAATGAGGGAATTGGCTCTTATACTGATGACCAGACAGCTAATGGAAATAATGGCACACTTTTTGGAGGAACAACATGGCAAGCATCTTCTAGTTGCCTTAGCGGAGCAATTCTTTGTGGTGATGTTAATGAAGATGGAGTTGTGGATCAAACAGATGTTACAGAGATAAATAATTTTATCCTAGGTTCCCCTCCATTAGTATTTAATTCTTGGGCAGCTGATGTTAATTGTGATGGAACTATTAATATATTAGATATTACAATGCTTAATAGCTTCATATCTGGTACAGGATCTCTAAATTGTTGTTCTACTACAACGCCATCACAAACTTATGTGCCAGATAATAACTTTGAGGCCTATTTAGAGATTAATGGAATGGGTAATGGAATACCATATGATGATAGTGTATTTACATCAGCTATTGATACATTAACCTATTTGGATATATCTTTTGGAGCTGGATCTGCAACTGGTATTTTTGATTTAACTGGAATAGAAGATTTTAATAATTTATTAATCTTAGAGTGCTCTTTTAATAATCTAACTAGTATAGATATGAGTAATAATATTTCATTAATAGAATTGAATGTTAGTCAGAACCAAATTATTCAATTAAATGTTAGTAGTAATGCTTTTTTGAAAAACCTTAATTGTGCAGCAAATCAACTTCAATTGATATCTGTAGTTAATAACCAGATGCTTACCAACTTTCAATGTCAGCAAAACCAACTTACAAGCTTAGATTTAAGTAACAACATAATGCTTGATAGTCTTGCTTGTCTTGCTAATCAGTTAACAAATCTTGATTTAAGCAACAATATTAACCTCATTGCTTTAGCATGTGGAGCTAATCAGCTAACTACTTTAAATATTAGTAATAATATTAATTTACAAGGGATTAATTGTGATGATAATGATTTGGTCTCTTTAGATCTAAGAAACGGCAGCAATCAACAATTAGGGTTGAGTTGCACTCACAATCTACAGCTCTCATGTATAGAAGTAGATGATGTGGCTTGGTCAACAGCCAATTGGACAGTAGCTAATGGAAATATTGATCCGCAACATTATTTTAGTACTAATTGTAGTGGAACAGGCATTGAAGAAAGCCCTACAAACAAAGACCTTCTTAGAAAAATAGATGTATTAGGAAGAGAAACAAAAGGAACAAAGGATGAGCTACTAATTTATATTTATGATGATGAAACAGTTG
>DASCPP010000121.1:0-23069 GCA_036012565.1 Flavobacteriales bacterium
CCTAAATATACCCTATAAATTTGTTCATTCGAGTTCGAGACAGAAGGCAGAAAGAAATAATTAGCCGCATAGCCCTCCGTAATTTTTTGTTCTACTAAGGATTTTGCTAAACTTTCATCTCCAAAGGAGGACAATAAAATAAGATGTTTTGCCGCTCCAAAATCAAGGGAATATTGTAATGGTACTACAATATCTTCTGGAAGTATTTGCTCAGAAATCTTACTTTTCTCTGGAAGAAGTGAATTGAAGTCAAAGTTTGTGTAAAGATAATATCCGCCACCCACTAAAAATCCAAGAATTAAAAGTCTTATAAAAGTTTTGGATGGAAAGCCAAATGATTTTTTCTCTTTCTCTTCTTCTGCAGGGATAACATCCTCATCTGAACTTTGTGTGGCTTTAGGATTGTAAGTAGGATAAGTAGGGGTGTTTTCAACTCTTGGCGGTTGCTCTTGTCTTACTTCTTGTTTGTTTTTTATCTGCCCGAGTCGCTCTTGAAGAATTCTTAACCTTTGTTCATTGTCATAGTGTTCCATAATGTATTTTTATTTGAGTTTGTAAATATATTATTTATTAAGCGTGTTTTCAATAGTAATCTCAAAAAGTTCTGAAAGTTTATATCCGGCCTGCTTTGCTTGTTTAGGAATGATACTTTCTGTTGATAGTCCTGGAATGGTATTTATTTCTATAAGATATGGCTTTTCTTTCATAATAATATAGTCTATTCTCACAATCCCTTTTAGGCCTAATTTTTGGTAAACTTCTTTGGTTATTTTCTGCACATTTTCTGTTTCTTTCCTGCTAATTCTGGCAGGAGTGATTTCATCAGATAGTCCTTTGTATTTTGCCTCATAGTCAAAAAAGTCATTATGACTTACAATTTCGGTAACTGGCAAAACTTCTATCTTTTTATGAGTGAAAATGCCACAACTAACTTCTGTTCCGTTAATAAATTGTTCAATGAGTACATGATTATCATGTTCTAATGCGAGATGAATAGCCTTTTCTAAATCTGCAATTTCAAATACTTTACTAATACCAAAACTAGATCCTGCACTATTTGGTTTCACAAAGCAGGGTAGCCCCACTTTCTCGATAATTAATTCAGTATTAATATTTTCTCCTTTTTGGTAAAATGTAGATTTTGCACATAGAAAGCCCATTTTAGAAAGCTCTTGGTTACACTGATTTTTATCAAAAGTAAGGGAAGATTGTGCCACCCCACAAGAAGTGTAAGCTAATCCAATTTCATCAAAATAAGTTTGTAATTCTCCATTTTCGGCGGGAGGACCGTGCAAAGCCATAAAAGCCAAATCAAAAGAAATTTTCTTGTTTCCCATAATACATGAAAAATCTTTTTTATCCATTTTCAATCGTGTATCATCTATTATTGCCTCCCATTTGTCTTCTTTTAGATGAATGATGATTGCATTAAATATCTCTTTATTAAGATTAGCTTCTACTACTTTAGCTGATTGCAGAGATATTTCGTGTTCTGCAGAGTTTCCCCCTGTTATAATGGCGATTGTTTTCATCTTTATTTACTAACAGCAAAAGTAAAATATTTATTGTATTAAATAATATCGTACTAAGGCTGCATAATTTTTATATTTGTATCTCGTTTAGCTATTAAATTTTTACCAAATTGGAGCCGGATAAACAAAATAAAACTTCATTTCTAGCAATTTTCAAAAATAGAGTTTTCTACAAGCAATTAGTTTATGCCATTTTTACTATGCTGCTTTGTTTTTTCCTTTGGTTAGAATATATTGATTTCTACACTTTGCATGATGAATATATTGTTTTGCCCGATTTTTATGGTGTGCATATCAGTGATTTAGATTCTGTTTGTCATGAGCTTGATTTACGATATGTTATTATTGATTCGTTATTTAATAAAAAAGTAGAGAAAGGAACTATTTTAGAGCAAGACCCAATAGTGGGTACAAAAGTGAAAGAAAACAGAAGAGTTTATTTTACCATTAATGCTCTGCAAAACAAAATTGTAACTTTTCCTTATATTACTGATTTGTCATTAAGGCAAGCAGTAAGGAAGTTAGAAAACTTGGGTTTGGTGGTGGGAAATTTGGAATACAAACCTGATTTGGCACGTAATGTGGTATTAAGTCAGAAAGTAAATGGGATTAAAATAAAAGCAGGGCAAGAGCTTTTTGTTGGTACTGCTGTGGATTTAGTAATTGGAAGCGGACCAAGTGATAAAACAACAACTATTCCTAATTTGATGGGGCTTACAATGCAAAAAGCACAAACAGAAATTAAGGTTGCCTCCTTAAATTTAGGTGCAGTAATTTTTGATGAGGGTATTAGTGATTCCTCTGCAGCTATGGTTTACAGGCAAAATCCGAAAGTAAATGAAAAAAGAAAAGTAAAATTAGGAACTTCAATAGATATATATCTGCAATGAGAAAAGTTTGGATTGTTATTTTGATGATGGGTTTTTTTGTTTTGCAAGCTCAAGAACATATTTCGGTTTTGGAGAGCAATCCTTTACTGCAAACAAAACAAAAACAAATTCTAAAAATGCGAATGGCTTCTGCTGTTGCTTTGCCTTTTTTAGATGATTTTTCTTACAACTCTTATTTTCCTGATAATTTGCTTTGGGAAGATAGTGCGGTTTTTATCAATCGATCTTATCCTATAAATCCTGTTACAATTGGAGTGGCTACTTTTGATGGATTAGATGCCAATGGAATGGCTTATGATATTTCGGCTTCTACTCAAGCACAAAGAGCAGATTCCCTCACTTCCAGAGCCATTGATTTATCGGTAGTGGACTCTGCTTATTTGCTATTTTATTATCAATCAGAAGGTTTGGGAGATAATCCGCAAACAGAGGACTCTTTGGTGTTGGAATTTTTGACAGGAGTAGATACGGCTGGCTTTCCTGTTTGGAAACATATTTGGAGTATTCCCGGACAAACTACTCAAGAATTTCAAAGGATGGAATTCAATATTAAAGGAGCTAATTATTTGCATGCTGGCTTTCGTTTTCGTTTTAGAAATTATGCAACATTATCAGGGAATTATGACCATTGGCATATCGATTATGTGAAGGTAGATGAATATTCTGCTGGGCAAATTCCAGATTTGAATGATGTGGCTTTTGTATATGAAAATCCGAAACTCTTAAAAAGATACAGAGAAATGCCTTTGGTACAATATCAGGAAAATACGGCTGGTGAATTAAGGGATACTTTGGATATTATTTTACGAAATAATAATGCCGGCCTAAGTGTAGATTATAAATATGATGTTTATGAAAATAGCAATCAAATAGAACATTATCCTTATTTAGGAAATCTTAGCTCTACAAGGAATGTGCAGGTAAATATTTATGATTCTATAGGAAATTTTTCATTTGTACAACCTCCTATTTTTTTGAGCGACACAATCTTTAAATCAACTACAAGCGATAGTGCTACTTTCATTTTTAAAAATGTAATAAAAACATCTCCATCCGATAATAAAAATAATGATACGCTCACCCATTCTCAGAAATTCAATTCCCATTTTGCTTATGATGATGGAGTTGCAGAATTTGCTTATGGCATCAATGTACAAGGGGCAAAAATGGCCTATCAGTTTGAACTTAACAAAGCCGATAGTTTGCGAATTATTCAAATTTACTTTGCGCCAATGCAAAATAATGTAAGCAATATCAATTTTGATTTGGTTGTTTGGGATGATAATAATGGAGTGCCAGGAAATATTATTCATAGAGATAGTGTTTATCCGATCTATGAGGAAAGAATAAAATTTCATAATTATTATTTAAGTAAAGCTATCGGTTTAGATGGTATCTTTTATGTTGGTATCGAGCAGACCACAAATGACATGTTAAATGTAGGTTTGGATAGAAATTCCCCTTCCAATAATTATATGTTTTACAATGTTGGTGGAGGATGGAATTATTCTCAATTTCCTGGAGCTTGGATGATTCGCCCTGTACTTAGAACAACTCCTATTATTTCATCTGTAAATACTGAAATAAGCCAAAATGAGATTAAAATATTCCCAAATCCATTCTCTGATTTTACTACTATTTTGTTAAATAGTGAAGGAAAAAATACAATTCAACTTTTCGATATTAGCGGAAGGTTATTAAGTGAATTTGTAGTGAATGAAAACAGTTTCCAGTTTTTTAAAAACAATCTAAAATCTGGAGTATTTCTTTTTCAGATTCAGAATAAGAAAGGTGTTTTTCGTAAGAAATTAGTTATTCAGTAATGGAGGAAAAAGACAAACTTTTCGAGCACTATAAATTTATAGCTGACAAAGGGCAATCTCCTTTGCGAGTAGATAAATTCCTGATAAATTTTATTGAACACGCCACACGAACCAAAATTCAAAAAGCCGCATCAGAGGGAAATATTAAGGTAAATGGCAATGTGGTGAAATCCAATTATAAAGTAAAAGCTGGAGATGTAGTAACAGTAGAATATTCTTCTCCTAAAAAGAAATTTGAGTTAATTCCTGAAGATGTTCCATTAAACATTGTATATGAAGATGATGATTTCCTTATTGTAAATAAGGATGCTGGAATGGTGGTGCATCCAGGTTTTGGTAATTATTCTGGCACTTTGGTAAATGCTTTGGCTTTTCATTTCAAGAATTTACCAAATATGGGGGATGAAGATCGTCCTGGTTTAGTGCATAGAATTGATAAAAATACTTCTGGAATTTTGGTGATTGCTAAAACAGAGAAAAGCATAACTATTTTAGCGAAAAAATTTGCTGACAGAGAACTCAATAGAAAATATATAGCCCTTGTATGGGGAGATGTAAAAGAAGATAGAGGTACTATTACAGGGCATATAGGTAGAAGTTTAAAAAACAGAAAAGTAATGACTGTTTTCACAGAAGGAGATTTTGGAAAACATGCGGTAACGCACTATAAAGTTTTAGAGCGTTTTGGCTATACTACTTTGGTGGAGTGCAAATTAGAAACAGGAAGAACTCATCAGATAAGAGTGCATTTCAAACAGCTTGGACATCCGCTATTTAATGATGAAGAGTATGGCGGAAATCAAATTTTAAAAGGAACTACCTTTACCAAATATAAACAATTTGTCCTTAATTGTTTCAAAATTTGCCAAAGGCAAGCACTACATGCAAAATCGCTTGGATTTGCTCATCCTGCAACTGGCAAAGAAGTAAATTTTGATTCCGAATTAGCAGAAGATATGCAACTGCTAATTGAAAAGTGGAGGGGATATGCTAAGCATCAGAAAGAAGATTAGACATAATCTTTCATAGTATTATAAAGCGTATCTCTTTCAATAGGATGGCGTTTTACTTGTTTAATTAAAGCTACAATTTCCTTAGTGGTCATTTTTGGGTTTTGGTCCTTTGCACCAGCCATGGAATAAATTTTGGTGGTATCATCAATAGTGCCATCAATATCGTTTACGCCAAAAGCTAAAAGAGTTTGAGCCGATTCTTTCCCGATCATGGGCCAATATGCTTTGATGTGTTTGAAGTTATCCAAATAAATTCTGGCGATTGCATACATTCGCATATCCGTAATAGTAGAAGTTTCCTCAATATGCGACATTTGGTTGTTTTTATTTCTAAATTTAAGAGGGATAAAAGCGTTAAATTTACCCGTTTTATCTTGCAAATTTCTTAATCTACTCATGTGGTCAATGATGTGCTTGGGTTTTTCAATATGGCCATAAAGTATGGTAGCGTTGGATGACATACCCAAACTATGTGCCACTTCATGGATTTCAAGCCACGCATTTGTGCTGCATTTATCTTCACAAATTTCATTTCGCACTTTTTCATCAAATATTTCTCCACCTCCACCAGGCAAACTGCCTTGCCCTGCATTTTTCAATATTTCCAAACCCTCTTTATAGCTTACTTTTGCTTTTCTGCAAATGTATTCCAACTCCACAGCAGTAAATGCCTTAATATGAATATTGGGTCTTAGTTTTTTTATTTCTTTTATCAGATTTGCAAAAAAATCCAATCCCATTTTAGGATGCACCCCACCTACAATGTGCACTTCTGTAATATCTTTTGGCGCATTTTTTAGGATATCAAGCATCTGTTTTTCAGAGTATTCCCATGCTTCTTCTTTTTTGCTTAACAAACGAGAATAGGAGCAGAATTTGCAATCAAAAACACAAATATTGGTTGGCTCAATATGGATATTTTTATTGAAATAAGTATTATTGCCGTGCAGTCGTTCTCTTATTTGGTTAGCTAAAGTTCCAAGCAAAGAAACAGAGCCGTTTTCAAAAAGAAAAAGTGCTTCTTTATCAGAAATTCTTTTTTTATTTTCTATTTTTTCTACAATACTTACTAAATTCTTAGGAAGTAATTCTGCCGTGATACAGGAGGTCTTCATTATTCAGATAAAAGGATTTTTTTGGTACTTCTTCCTTTGTCCGTATCAATAATAGCAAAATAAATTCCTTTAGGTAAAGAGGATAAATTAAGAGAGAAAATATCATTTTGAATATTTTCAGCTTTAACAACTTGTTCTCCTAAAACATTCTGAATTATAATAGAATTTATTTTAATATTCATAGCAAATTTAAAATTAATTATCCCATTTGTAGGATTAGGATATATGCTTATCAAATTTTCATGTAGCATATCATTTATTCCAGAAATCATGCAGCCATTAGATGTTTTCAGTGCTTCTCTTCCTCCTTGCCCGGTGGATGCGTTCATGGTGTAATCCATCACATTTATTTGCTTATGAGAAAACATCCAAGTAGTAAAGGCGTACGACATATAATTTTCATCCATATCTAACACGTCAGAAGTAAAGGAATTTGAGAATTGAGAGTCATCACAAGTATTATTATTAGTGCCAGAATTTACATTTCCCCAATAAATATCTTTTTGTGCAGGCGTATCATCCACATATCCTCCTGATGAAGAGTTGTCATTATCGCAACAAATCGTATTTCCTTGTGCATCTGTTTGCTCGCAAAAGGTGTGTTTTAGTCCTAAATAATGACCAATTTCGTGTGTTGGGGTTCTGCCATCATTTTGTGAAGTAGAGGCCGCATTTCCTACTGTGCCAAAATAAGCGTAATCTACTACAAGCCCATCTTTCCATGCCGTCCAAGCTTGCGATTGCTGTCCTGGTAAATAGGCATAACCAAGGGTTTGTCCTCCCTGTGAATTGGTTAAATTACAAACCCAAACATTCAAATATTTCAGCGCATTCCATCCATCTTTTCCGCCAGTTGCTGTTCTTTTCATGGCATTGGAATCTGTATTATCATCTGCATCAAAAGATGTTTTTGAAGTGGATGTTCTTGTTACTCCTGTTGTTGCATTTCCATTTTCATCTGTTGTTGCTAAGCAGAATTCTAATTCGCAATCTCCCGAATAGCTTGTAAAAGTATTTCTTGGAGGACTAGGAAATTCTGGATTCATCTTTCTATAATCTTCATTCAATATTCTAATTGCATCATCAATTTGTATTTGCGGAATATTGGTTCCAATTCCTAAATTATGAGATTGCTTATGTACTACATGCACCACAACAGGAATAGTGATAACTGTATTTTCAGAATTTGAATTATTTTTCAACCACTCTTCTAATCCATTAAAATAACTCTCTACTATGTTCTTATATTGAGGATTTGTCTGCATTTCATACTCCATAAGATGGGAAGTTGCACATTTTTTAATATTTCTTTCTTGTGCTTTTGTAAAAAATGCTATCATTAGCAATCCTATTATTATTGATTTTTTCATCTTAATTTTGAATAATTAATTTTTTAGTTATACGAGAGTTCTTAGTTGTAATGTTCAAATAATATACTCCATTTTTCTGGTTACTTAGGTCAATTTTTGTAGTTTCAAAAATTTCTTGTTTTAAAACCAATTTTCCTAGGGGATTAAAAATTTTTGCATAATTAGAAATATTTTTTGAGTATTGAGGGTAATAGACATAAAATATTCCATTTGTAGGATTTGGGAAAATTTCTAATATATTTCCTGGAATTTGAATATTACTTAAAGCAGAAATACAAAAAGTAGCAGTGTCAGAAAAAGTAAAAGGGGCACTACTTGCTAAAATACTATTATCTATTTCCTTTTTAATAGAAAACATTCCATTTCCATAATTGCAACAGAAACCATCACCATAAGTATCTGAGATTACAAAATAATAACAACCATCTTGCAAACAGTATTCAAGTTGATAAAGGCTGTTGCTCGAAAGAGAGTCACCCTGATCAATTAAAGTATAATTAGCGTCAAAGAGTTGCCAAGAAGTTTCCTGTCCGTAATTGTCCGTAACTAATTTCAAATTTATTTTATTTCCGTATTGAGTAGAGAAAGAGGTGGTCTTTGTATCGTTTTGCAAATTAATGTCGGTAGAATTATTCGGATTTAAAGTATTTGCACTAAAAGTGTGTTGCGTGCCACTTGCAGGAATTCCAGCTAAATAAATTGTATCCGTTTCATTTTGGGCAAGGGCTCCATTCCATACTTGAAATTGCTCACTTCCGCCATCCACAGAATATTTTATAGTGGCCACAAAAAGAGTGTCCGTGCTATAATTCTTAATCACTACTTTTGGGTAAACAGGGCTTGCACATTCTACCAATTGCGTATTTGGATTAATTATTGCTATTATTCCAGCATCTGCATTTGGAATAGTAAATGGCTGACAACCCAATGAAGAAATCAAGCCAAATCTATAAGTATTGATAGCAGCCATAGCTCTTGTTTTTTGTCCTTGGGTAAAAATATTCATACAAGCATCATCAGAATAGTCCATAAAATTCATAAACATATCTCCATTATTTGTGCAAGATGTTTGAGGATGGATTTTACAACCATAATTTGCTTGCTCTTGCTCAGGGGTGTCCGAAACGAAATCATCCCCACAACTATTGTCGCCCCAAACATGTAATAAACTCAGCCAATGCCCTACTTCATGGGTTGTAGTTCGCCCTTTATGATAAGGTTGGTTAACTGTTCCTATTGTGCCAAATCTTTCATAATCAATGACAATGCCATCTGTTTGGCTGTTCCCGCCAGAGGGAAATTGTGCCCATCCCATCACATTTCCGGCAATATCACACACCCAAATATTCAAATATCTATTGGTGTTCCACGCATTACTTCCTCCCATTTGGGTAAAGAAAATACTATCGCTATATAAAGGGATTTCAGGAAGATTAGTTTGTTTTCGGACTATACCATTGGCAGGAACTCCTAAATACCTTTTTGCCAGACAAAATTCGATTTGCATATCAGCAGCAAAGGGCAGAAAATCGAAAGGCGTATTGCTTGCATCTTGATTTAATCTTCTAAAATCTTCATTAAGCACATCAATTTGTGTTTGAATTTGAGCATCTGAAATATTCTCGGCATTGTTTTTGTAAACTACGTGCACCACCACCGGAATGGTAATGGCAGATGCTTTTACACTGGGATTATCTTTTATCCATTTTTGTATTTGAAGTTCTAAATCAGATTGGTTTATGATACTTTCAGGATGTTGTGTCTTAAAAAAGTCTAAACGATTTTGGGTTCCACAATTTCTTCCTTGCTGTGAGAAAGCGACAAAACTCCAAAAAGTAAAAATATAAATTAAAAGATTTTTCATTACTAAAATTAAAGAATGCAAATTTACGCCTTTATTTAAAAATGCTTAGTCTAATTGAAGTAGATATCTAATAAAACTCTATTTTCGGCCTAAAATTTTATGCTGTATGAAAATTGTTTTTGCTACCAACAATCATAACAAAATAGCTGAAATCAAGGATTTGCTTCCCTGTGAAATTCAAATTTTGAGTTTGAAAGAGATTAATTGTAATGATGAGCTTCCAGAAACGCAAAATACTTTGGAAGGAAATGCCGTGCAAAAAGCAGAATTTGTTTTTACAAATTACGGTTATAACTGCTTTGCTGATGATACTGGCTTGGAGGTTAAGGCTTTAAATAATGAGCCGGGCATTTATTCAGCTCGCTATGCTGGGGAACTATGTAGTCCGGAAGACAATATGCACAAAGCCCTTCAAAAGCTAGAGGGAGAAAACAATAGAGAAGCAAAATTCCGGACAGTAATAGCCCTTATTATAGATGGAAAAACATTACTATTTGAGGGAAAATGCAATGGAGAAATTACAAAAGAAAAAGCGGGCGAAAAGGGTTTTGGTTACGATCCTATTTTTAGGCCATTAGGTCATAAAAAGACTTTTGCTGAAATGACAAAACAAGAAAAAGGTGCAATTAGCCACAGAGGAATTGCTACAAGAAAATTAGTTGAATTTTTGCAAAGGGTTTAGTTGCCAAAAACTTTTTTCAGTAGGGCAGAGGTTCTTTCTTTCGGATTTTCTCTTATGGCAATTTCTTGTTGAGCAAGCATAAAAAATAATCCACTTATCGCTTTTTCAGTTACATAAGTTTCCAATTCAGGATTTACTTTTTCTACAAATGGAATTTTGTTGTAAGTAGTCATTATGCTTTCCCAATGTTTTGTAGCATTTACTTTATCTAAAGAATTTTTAATAATTGGCTTGAAAGCATTTACAACTGCTGAATTTGTATTTCTGTTTAAGTAATCTGTTCCAGCAGTTTTATTTCCTTTTACAATGCCGATTGCATCTTTAATACTCATTTTTTTAATGGCACCCACAAATATTGGCTTTGCTAATACAGCTGCATCTTCTGCTGCTCGGTTGATGCTTAGTATTACCTCATCTACCTTTTTTTGCATACCTAGTTGTTTTAATTTGTCGGCAACTTTTGTAGCATTTTTTGGGAAAGGAATTTTTACTTTAGGATTACCAAAATACCCATTTCTTATTGAGAGTACGTTTACTCCTTTTTCTGTTCCTTTTTTTAGGGTTTCTTTTAAAGCATTAGCAGCTTCCTTTTCACTAAAAGAATCTCCTTTTATCAATTCTTTATTTACCTTTTCAGCTGCTTTTTTTAAATCTTTCCAGTTTTGGGCTTGTGTAAATAACGGTAAGCAAAGTAAAATTATTAGTAGTTTTTTCATGCCGCTATAAATAAAACATTGTAGGAAAATTGACTTTTATTGAATACTTATTAATTCAACAATAAATATTAAAGTTGCATTTGGAGGTATGCCAGCTTGAGGTATTCCTTTTTCGGCATAAGCTAATGTGCTAGGGATAGTTAATTTCCATTTATCCCCTACTTTCATTAATTGTAGCGCTTCCGTCCAACCAGGAATCACTCCATTTACTGGGAATGTAACAGGTTCTCCTCTGTTTATTGAGCTATCAAAAACTGTACTATCATTTAAACTTCCGTGATAATGCACTGTAACTTGATTCTCAGCAGTTGGATTTTCTTCTCCTTCACCATTTACTAAAACTTCATATTGCAGTCCGCTAGCAGTTGTTATTGTTTCCTCATTCACCTTTCTTGCATCTATCCAAATTTGTGCTACTGCAGTTATGGAGTCCTGCAATCTTAATTTTTCCGCTTCCAATTTATCTTGTAATGTCTTAAAATATTTTTCAAGTATTTTTTGGGACTGTTCTTGCGTTATCAAAAGAGAATCATCATTGAAAATATGTTTGATCCCCATGCTTACTGCATCTGCATTTATATCCTCAAGCCCTTGCCCTTGAAGTTGTAATGCATTGAAAGCTCCTAAACTATAACTTACGCTATCAAGTTCAGTTTCTAATTTTTGGGTAAAAGCATCATTCGGATTGCAAGCGGTAAGAGTAATTGCAGCTACTAAAATGCTTAGGTTAAATTTATTCATAATTTTTTTCTGCAAATATAAACTTTTACATTTTGGAAAATGTTTTAGAATTGCTTAATTTGTATATTAGCCCACTTTCTAAAAAAATAAGTATGAATATAATAAAAACATCCATTGAAGGACTTCTAGTAATTGAGCCAAAAATATTTTCAGATGATAGGGGTTATTTTTTTGAGAGTTGGAGTAAAGGGGCTTTCGAAAAAGAAGGATTAAACCTAAATTTTGTACAAGATAATCAGTCGTTTTCTGCAAAAGGTGTTTTAAGAGGCTTACATTTTCAAAATCCTCCTTTTGAACAAGGAAAATTGGTAAGAGTTATTAGTGGGGCTGCATTAGATGTTGCGATAGATATCCGAAAAAATTCCGCTACTTATGGGCAGTATTTTTCTGTTGTTTTAAATGGAGATAATAAGACCTCTTTCTGGATTCCACCAGGATTTGCCCATGGATTTATCACTTTAGAAGACGATACCATTTTTACTTATAAATGTACTGGGGTTTATAATAAAGAGTCAGAGGGTTCAATTGTTTGGAATGATAAAGATTTAAATATCGATTGGGGATGGGATAGTCCTATTGTGTCAGATAAAGACCAAGATTCTCCAAGCTTTTCTGATTTAAAAACTAATTTCTAAAAAATGAAAAACACCAATTCATTTGTTTCCTTTCTTGCAGTTTTATCTTTCTTTTTTCTATTGTTTTCCTATCCTACTAAAAAATTATCGGAAGACAAACTACACCAAAAACAATTTAATGAAAAATATAATATTTTTACCATTAGTAAGCCAGCTAATATGAATTTTTGTGGGGAAAAAGTAGATTTAAAATCAGAAGATATTTGGGAAAGAATGGATAAGGAATTACTGAAAAATATTTATTGGCAGTCCAACACTATGTTGTATTTGAAAAGAGCAAGTAAATTTTTCCAAATAATTGAGCCAATATTAAAAGCCAATAATATACCAGATGATTTTAAGTATCTAGCAGTAATTGAAAGTGGGTTAGAGGATGTGATTTCTCCTTCTGGTGCGGCAGGTTTCTGGCAAATTCTAAAAAGCACTGCTAAAGAATATGGTTTGGAAGTAAATACTGCAATTGATGAGCGATATAATCTTGAAAAATCAACCAAAGTGGCTTGTGAATATTTAAGGGAGGCTTTTGAGAAATTCGGCAGTTGGACTATGGCAGCGGCATCTTATAATAAAGGACAAAACGGTATTTCACGACTAATTGAGAAACAAGGCACCAATAATTATTACAATTTGCATTTAAATTCTGAAACTTCTAGATATGTTTTTAGAATTATAGCAGTAAAGGAAATTTTAGAAAATCCAAAACAATATGGTTTCATTTATCGGGAAAAAGATTTGTATGTAATGCCAAAATACAAAACTATTGAGATAGATTCTACTATTTCAGATTTAGCTGATTTTGCAACGGCAAATGGAACAAATTACAAACTCTTAAAGCAATTAAATCCTTGGCTCAGAAACACTACTTCTTTACCAGATAAATCTAGAAGGAGATACATTTTGAAAATACCAACTGATCCTTTACTTTTGATGTTTGACGATTTTGAAACTCCTGAACAGGAAAAATAAAAAATGACAAAGCAAGACAGTATTAATATTTATGGAGCAAGAGTCCATAACTTGAAAAACATTGATTTAGAAATTCCAAGAAACAAATTGGTGGTTTTTACAGGATTAAGTGGAAGTGGAAAATCATCTCTTGCTTTTGATACAATTCATGCAGAAGGACAAAGAAGATATTTAGAAACTTTTAATGCTTATGCCAGGCAGTTTTTGGGCAATATGGAACGCCCAGATGTAGACAAAATAACTGGTCTTAGTCCGGTTGTTGCCATAGAACAAAAAACTACCAATAAAAACCCGAGATCGACTGTTGGTACTATTACTGAAGTCTACGATTATTTACGCTTGCTTTATGCTCGTGTGGGAATTGCCTATTCCTACAAAACAGGCGAGAAAATGGTAAAATATACAGATAAACAAATCTTGCAACTCATCTTAAAAGAATTTAAAGGAAAATCCATCAGTATTTTAGCCCCAATTGTAAAAGCAAGGAAAGGACATTATAGGGAGCTTTTTGCACAAATTCTAAGAAAAGGATTTATCAGAGTTAGGGTAGATGAACAGATGATTGAAATAACTCCTGGGCTAAAATTAGACCGCTATAAAACCCATGATATTGAAATTGTAATTGACCGATTAAGAGTAAATAAGGATAATAAAAAAAGAATCCTAACATCTTTAATGCAGGCACTAAAAGACGGAGATGGCGTGATGATGATTCTGGAAAAGCAAACAAACTCTACACGATATTTCAGTAGAGACTTGATGTGCCATACAACTGGAATAGCATACAAAACCCCTGAACCTAATTCTTTTTCATTTAATTCTCCAAAAGGGGCTTGTAAGCATTGTAACGGAATAGGAACTTTAAAAGAAGTTGATGAAGAAAAGATAATTCCTAACAAATCAAAAAGCATCAATCAAGGGGCAATTGCGCCAATAGCTAACCGAAGATCGGATTGGATAACAAGGCAATTGGAAGTAATTGGTAAAAAATACAATTTTACATTAAGTACACCTATGTCAAAAATCAGTAAAGCTGGAATGCATGCTATTTTTTATGGAGAGACTGGCACTTTTTCTGTAAAATTAAAAAGAATTGGTGTGTCAAAAATATACAAATTACATTTTGATGGCATCTTTAATTTTATTAAAGAGCAAGCAAAGCTCGGTTATGTAAGATCGATTGAAAGATGGGCGAGTAATTATATGACAGATTTTATTTGCGATAACTGTGAGGGGAGTCGCTTAAACAAAGAATCTATGCATTATAAGGTGGGCGAATATAGTATTCATCAACTTACCGCTATGGATATTTCTGCTTTTTCCCTTTGGCTTGATATTATTGAGCAGCAACTAAATAATAATCAAAAGGTTATTGCTAAACACATCATTAAGGAATTAAAGAAAAGGGTGCGATTTATTTTGGATGTTGGTCTTTCCTATCTTTCATTAAATAGAAATTCAAAATCACTTTCTGGTGGGGAAGCCCAACGAATTCGTTTGGCTACTCAAATAGGGGCACAACTAACTAATGTGCTTTATATTTTAGATGAGCCAAGTATTGGTTTGCATCAGAAGGATAATAAAAAACTGATTAGTTCCTTAAAAAAATTGCGTGATATTGGCAACTCAATAATTGTTGTGGAGCATGATAAGGACATGATTGAATCTTCTGACTTTATTATAGATTTAGGTCCGGAGGCAGGGATCCATGGAGGGGAAATTGTTGCAAAAGGGAACTTAAAAAAGATTCTAAAAAATAAAAATCTAACAGCCAGATACTTAAAAAAACAACTAAAAATAGAAGTGCCAAAAAGGAGAAAGGAAAATGGGAAAACTTTACAATTATTTGGGGCAAAAGGGCATAGCTTGAAATCGGTAGATTTAAAAATCCCATTAGGTGTTTTTGTTTGCGTTACTGGTGTTTCAGGAAGTGGAAAGTCTACCCTTATTAACGAAACACTTTATCCCATTCTCAATAAATATTTTTATAGAGGAGTAAAAACCCCTTTGCCATACGATAAAATAAAAGGGGTAGAAAATATTGACAAAGTGATTGAGGTGGACCAGTCCCCAATTGGCAGAACACCAAGGTCAAACCCAGCAACTTATACAGGTGTATTCTCCCATATCAGGAACTTATATGCCAATATGCCGGAATCAAAGATAAGAGGGTATAAAGTAGGGCGATACTCCTTTAATGTAAAAGGCGGAAGATGTGAAAATTGTGATGGGGCAGGATTAAAAACCATTGAAATGAATTTCTTACCTGATGTATTGGTTCATTGTGAGCTTTGTAATGGAAAGCGGTATAATCGGGAAACTTTGGAAATTAGATACAAAGGAAAATCGATTGCGGATGTATTAAGTATGACCATTAACCAATCGGTAGAATTTTTCAGATCCATTCCAGCTATTTACCGAAAAATAAAAACACTGCAAGATGTGGGTTTAGGTTATATTGCTTTGGGGCAATCCTCCACAACACTTTCTGGTGGGGAAGCACAAAGGATAAAATTGGCGGCAGAGTTTTCAAAAAAAAATACAGGAAAAACCTTTTATATTTTAGACGAACCAACTACTGGTTTGCATTTTCATGATGTAAAAGTTTTTTTGGATGTAATTCAGAAATTGGTAGATAAAGGGAATACGGTATTAATTATTGAACACAATATGGATGTGATAAAAGCGGCAGATTATATCATTGATATGGGGCCAGAGGGAGGTGCAAAAGGAGGCGAGATTATTTGTAACGGAATACCAGAAGAAATCGTAAAATGCAAGAAGAGTTTTACAGGAGAATATTTGAAAAGAGAATTGGCATAAGATCATTATATTTGTGATATATTAATTAAGAATATGAATAAACAAGAAAAAAAGATTAGAAGGGCATTTAAAGGAAAAAATTGGAATGCAATAAAAACATCCGATTCATGGCAAATATTTAGAATCATGTCGGAGTTTGTGGAAGGGTTTGATACCATGTCAAAAATAGGACCTTGTGTTTCTGTGTTTGGTTCAGCTAGAACAAAACCAAATAATGAATATTATAAACAAGCAGAAGAAATTGCATTTTTATTAACCCAAGCGGGTTATGGTGTAATTACTGGAGGAGGCCCTGGGATTATGGAAGCGGCAAATAAAGGAGCAAAAAGAGGTGCTGGAAAATCAGTTGGATTGAATATTGAATTACCATTTGAGCAATCTGCTAATTCTTATATTGATGCTGATAAACTCATTAACTTTGATTATTTCTTTGTTAGAAAAGTAATGTTTGTAAAATATGCACAAGGATTTATCGTATTACCTGGTGGAGTTGGCACTTTAGACGAATTATTTGAAGCAATTACACTTATACAAACTGGGAAAATCGGTAAATTCCCAATTGTACTAGTGGGCGAAACTTATTGGGAAGGGCTAATAGGCTGGATCAAGGAAACCATGCTAAGCAAAGAGAAAAATATCAGTCAGAAAGATTTGCATTTAATTAACATTGTTAATAGTCCAAAAGAAGCAGTAGTGATTATAGATGAGTTCTATAATAAATACACTTTAAAACCTAATTTTTAGAATATCTAATTCCTTTCTGATTTTTTTAGTATTTTTACGGCTGTAAAAAAAACTGACAATGAAAAAATTACTTTTCAGGCTTTTTGTAGCCACCCTTGTATTAAGTAGTATTAATTCTTTTGCTCAGGATGGACATCCTGATGATAAGGTAAAAGCTCCTTTCCAACCAATGCTTTCTTTTGGCACGGGCTCTTATCTTTTTAAAGGAGATATTGTAGGACCTCAAAAGAACTTTTTAATGGGTAATCAAGGATATCATTTTGGCGTAAGAATGAATTTAAGCAATAATCTGGACTTAACCTTTTTGTTAGGCAATGGTAGATTAAACGAAATAAATGATGTGGATACAACTTCTTTCAGCTCAGATGTAAAAACTGCTGGATTAGGCTTAAGGTATAGTTTCAATAATATTTCCAAGAATTCAAAACTAACCCCATTCTTATCCATTGGGGGAGAACTATTAAATTTCAAAACCGAAAGCCAAAAAACGGAAACTGCTATAGCTATTCCAATGGGAATTGGAGTAATGCTTGATGTTTCTGAGAGAATAGGATTGGATATGGGTGTGCGTTATCATTACACTCTTACTGATATGATTGATGGAGTAGAGGAAGGTGGAAGTGATAATTTTATAGTAACCACTTTTACGGTTCATTTTGATTTATTTACGCCAAAGCCAAGAAAAGCAAGACCATATTCCGACCAGAGATTCTATGCTGAGGTGAATTTTAAGGTATTAGATGTGGAAGATTCTGATGGTGATATGGTGGCAGATATTGATGATTATTGTCCTGAAACGCCAGAAGGGGTGAATGTGGATGCAAATGGCTGTCCTATTGATGATGATAAAGATGGTATTCCTAATTACATAGATGAAGAAGCAAATACGCCAAGAGGAGCTATTGTAAATGCAAAAGGAGTACAACTTTCTGATGAACAATCGAAAAGTATGTATAGCAAATACAATGCTGCATCAAGAGAATATGCCAATGTGTATAACGAAAATGAAATCTCAAAAGATGATTTCAAATCGATTAATGATTATTTGATTGCAAAAGCAAATGCTTTTAATATTATAAATGATGTTCCATCAATCAATACTAAAATTCAAGGTAAGCGATTTGCGGTTATGCTTGGAGAATTCAGAGATGATGTTCCTGCAAGTGTGATTAATAAATTTCTGAGTTTTGATGATTTGGAAAGTTTGTTGCAAGATGATGGAATGGTTGTTTATTCTGTTGGTTCTTATGGTAGTTTTGATAAGGCAATAAACCGACAAGCCCAATTAGAACTGAATGAAGGAATGGACGATACTGAGATTGTAGAGGTAGAAAATGGGGTGGTTACTCTTTATAGCCCTACACCTCCTACACCAGTAGTTCCGAAAAAAGAAGAAGTAGTAAAAGAGGGAGAAACTACAGAAGAGACGGTTGCCGCAACAGAGCAAACCAATGAGGTGGAAGAATTAAAAGAAGAAGATTCAAAAAAGGAAGTAAAAAGTTCGATAGGTAAAATTATTTTCAGAGTGCAAATTGGAGCGTATAAAGTAGTGTTGTCAAAAGATATTTTCAAAGGGGTTCCTAATGTGATTTCATTTACCTCTAATGATGGTTTTACAAGGTATTTTACTGGTTCTTATACTAATTATAAAGATGCGGTTGAGCAGCAGAATAAGATGCTTTTAAGAGGATTTGAAGGTTCATTTGTAGTGGCATTTAAAGATGGAAAAAAGATTGGTTTGTATGCTGCAATAAGAGCAGTAAATGGGAAGTTACCAAGAAGAAACACCTCTAAAGTAGCAACTCCAAAAGTGGAGAAAAAAGAGGCAAAGCCAAATGTAGAATATGTAGTGCAAATAGGGGTTTATAAAGAAAATGTACCAGCTAATGTATTAGCAAAAATGATAAAAATTGGAGAGGTTGTAAAAGAGAATATCAATAACTCCAAATTATACCGATACCATGCAGGAACTTATAACGATTATGCTACTGCCAATACAAGATTACAAGAGGTGAAAACAGCCGGCTTTAATGATGCTTTTGTAAAACCACTTCTGGATGGCAAGCAAATATCTATTGAAAACGCTAAAACTCTTTCAGAGTAATTAACAGATAATGGAAAAGAGAAGCTCGCAATTGCAGGCTTTTTTATTTTTAGCTAATTTCTCTGAAAATTAACCTTGTTGTTTTTTGGCTTTCTTACTACCTTCATAAACTTCAAACTTTCTAAAGCTGCATTCAAGTTTGCCGTTCATTACTTTTATCTTTCTGCTTGGGCGTAAACCAATAAATTTCATGTTTTCAATGTCAGATGAAATTAGCCAAATACTACATCCTTGATATTTGTGCTTTAAGGTGGTTCCTACTTTTTCATAAAAATCATTTACTCCTAAATCAATTCTCTCTCCATAAGGAGGGTTAAATATTACAAAAGTCTCTGGGGCTATTTCAGTTTCAAAAAAGTCAGATTTAGTTACTTTGATATTTTCATAGAATAGAGCATTGTCAATATTTTCTCTACTAATTCTTACAGCTTTTTGGAAATGATCACTTCCGGTTATTTTGCCGTAATAATGGGTTTCTTTTTCAAGAGAAATTTCTTTTATTTTCTCAAATAGCTCTTCATCAAAATTCTTCCATCCTTCAAATCCAAAGCGTTCACGGAAAATATTCGCAGGAATATTATAGGCAATAAGTGCCGCTTCAATTAGTAAAGTTCCTGAACCGCACATTGGATCATGAAAATTGGATATTTTATTCCAGTCACTTAATAATATAAGACCAGCAGCTAATACTTCATTCATAGGGGCAGTAACTGCATTTAGTTTATACCCTCTTTTGTGCAAAGAATCTCCTGAACTATCTAGAGATACTGTGCAAGTGTGTTTAGCAATATGAAGATTAATACTGATGTTTGGCATTTCAGGGTCAACATTTGGTCGCTTGTCAAACTTTTTTCTAAAAGTATCTACGATTGCATCTTTCATTACTAATGATGCATATTTACTATGCGTAAAAACTTCAGAATGAGTAGTGGCATGCGTAGCAAAAGTTGAATCTAAATCAAAGATTCCAGGCCAATCAATTTCGCACAGTTTCTGATACAATTCTTTTTCATTGTGTGCCTGAAAATATGCAATTGGTTTTAAAATTCTAAGAGCCGTTCTTAAGTTTAGGTTTGCCTTATACATAAAACCCTTGTCACCTTTAAAACTTACAGCACGATTCATTGGTTTTACATTCTGAGCTCCAAGTTTTCTTAACTCTTCTGCCAAGATTCCCTCTAAGCCAAACATAGTTTTGGCTAGCATGTAAAAATTATCATTCTTCATTGGGCAAATGTAAAGCTATTTAAGTAAAAGATTTCATTAGATTTGTTCAAATAAAATTCACATATGGAAATTGCAAATTTAGATTGGATAATTATTATTTCATTTCTGCTAATTACTTTATTAATTGGTTTAATTGTGTCAAAAAAATCAGGAGAAAGTTCTTCTCAGTTTTTTCTTTCAGGAAGAAATATGCCTTGGTGGTTGTTGGGGCTTTCTATGGTGGCAACTACATTTTCTACTGACACACCGAACCTTGTAACTGATATTGTAAGAAATAATGGTGTAGCAGGAAATTGGGTATGGTGGGTGTTTTTACTTACAGGATTACTCACAGTTTTTGTTTATGCAAAACTTTGGAGAAAATCCAATGTGAATACTGATATTGAGTTCTATGAACTCAGATATTCAGGAAAACCTGCTAAATTTTTAAGAGGTTTTAGGGCCCTATATTTAGGTGTGATATTTAATGTACTGGCTATGGGAGGAATCTCTTTAGCCGCTATAAAAATTGGGCAAGTTATGTTGGGTTTAACTGCTTTTGAAACAATTGGGATTGCAGGATTAATTACAGTTATTTTTAGCACAATGGGAGGTTTTAAAGGTGTTGTTTATACTGATTTTTTACTCTTTTTTGTTGCAATGGTTGGTTCTGTTGGAGCTGCATATTATTTAGTAAATATTCCAGAAATAGGTGGGGTTCAGGCTTTAATTACCCATCCTAATGTTATGGGAAAAATATCAATGCTTCCAGATTTCTCAAATACAGAACAACTCATAATGCTACTGATTATTCCACTTGCTGTGCAGTGGTGGAGTGCTTGGTATCCTGGGGCAGAACCTGGAGGTGGTGGTTATATTGCTCAAAGAATGTTGGCGGCAAAAGACGAGAATCATGCGATTGGAGCAACTTTCTTTTTTAATATTATGCATTATGCCTTACGTCCTTGGCCTTGGATTTTAGTGGCTTTAGCATCATTAGTTGTTTTTCCAGATATAGCTAGTATTAGTTATGCTTTTCCGGCTGTTAGTGAAGATAAATTAGGGCATGATTTGGCTTATTCTGCTATGCTTACCAAATTACCAACAGGATTATTGGGCTTGGTTTTGGCTTCTTTAATTGCGGCTTATATGTCCACTATTTCTACTCATTTGAATTGGGGAGCATCCTATGTGGTGAACGATTTCTATTTACAACAAATCAACCCTAATGCTAGTGAGAAGCAGTTGGTTAATGTTGGTAGATTTGCAACTGTTCTACTATTTTTAGCCTCTGCTGCTTTGGCATTGCTGCTTACCAATGCTTTGCAGTTATTTGATTTTATTTTGATGTTTGGCGCAGGGACAGGGCTTATTTTTATTCTCAGATGGTTTTGGTGGAGAATAAATGCCTGGAGTGAAGTATCCGCTATTTTTGTATCTGGGATAGTTTCGATATTATTTAATATTGATGTAATATCTTCTGCTTTATTCGGAGATAGTGCATTAATGCCAGACTACATGAAATTTCCAATAGTCGTATTTATTACTACAGTAGTTTGGCTTCTGGTGACTTTTTCAACTCCTGCTGAAGATAAAGAAATACTTCTAAACTTTTACAAAAAAACAACCCCTGGAGGGCCAGGTTGGAAAACTATAATTGGTAATGAGCAAATTGAAACAGAAGGTTGGTCAGTTCCTGCCGGTATATTAGCAATGCTTTTGGCTTTAGCTATGATTTATAGTTTGCTTTTTGCTACAGGCTATTTTATTTATGGAAATTTACAATTAGGAGGAATACTTACTATAGTTGCTTTAATTTCAGCTTATTTATTAAGTAAGGTTTGGAAGAAAATAAAGGTTAAGATATTCTAATTAACAAGTTGATTCACAATTTCTTTTATTGGTAGTATTTCTTTTGTGTATTCAATGCTTGGCCCGGCACACCATACAGTTTTATAAGTGCTACTTAATGCAGCTTTCTCTATTGACCTCATTCCTTTTAAGAAAGTAAGCATCTTAATCCATTTTTTGATTTTCTTGTTTTTACTCATCATTTTTTCTAGCCAATTTTGTTCAGTACCTACTTGCTGAACATAAGGGGTGTTTATTACTGTACATGGCGTTCCAGATATTTTAGTAGTCATAACAATATCATTCTTTCCATAGTCAACACATGCTTTTTTGTATTCTTCTGATATACCTGCTTCTTCACAAGCAATAAACGGAGAGCCAATTGACAAACCAGCAAACCCTTCTGATAGTTTTTCATCAACACCTAATTTATCACCAACACCTCCTGCTGAGATTATTGGTGTGTCACAAGTATTATTAATACAATTGAACAATTCTTTTGACGATAAATCCCCTGCATGTCCTCCTGCATTTTTATTCACAGCTATTACTGCATCAGCTCCTAATTCTGCTACTTTTTTCGCATAATTTTCTTCTACTACATCACAAAAAACTTTTATTCCAGATGGCTTGCATTTATTAATCACATCTTCCGGGCTACCTAATGAAGTGATGATAAAATCAACTTTTAGTCTTACGCATGAATCCAATTGTACTTTAAGTTTTGAGTTCGATTTATTTACAATTAAGTTCACTCCTAATCCAGTTGAGTTTGATTTATTTCTTATTTCGTTTATTGCTTTTTCAAATTCTTCAATAGTTCTAAAATTAAGGGCAGGGATACAAGCTGCAATTCCAGAATTTAGCGCTTCTATCATCATTTTGGTATTGGTTACCAAAAACATAGGAGCCATTATTATTGGATGTTTTATATTTAGTATTGTTGTTAGTTGCTTCATTAGAATTTATATCTTAATTGGAGTTTTATTTCTGT
>DASCPP010000122.1:0-10041 GCA_036012565.1 Flavobacteriales bacterium
TTATCATTTTACTACCTCTATCTACCAATTTGTTGTTAGATAGTTGCATATCTACCATCTTATTACCTTTTACTTTTCCCAATTTTATCATCACAGCAGTAGAAATCATATTCAAAATTAGCTTTTGTGCAGTCCCTGACTTCATACGCGTACTTCCTGTAACAAATTCTGGACCAACCACTACTTCAATTGGATAATCAGAAAACTGTGCCAAAGGTGAATTTATATTGCAAACAATACATGCGGTAGTTATTTTGTTTTTCTGGCAATTCTCTAAAGCACCAATCACATAAGGAGTCGTGCCAGAAGCCGCTATACCAATTACGACATCTTTTTCTGTTATTTGATATGTCAACAAATCTTTCCATCCAAGCATTTTATCATCCTCTGCAAACTCTACAGCTTTACGCATTGCTTTATCTCCACCAGCCATTAGTCCTAAAACAAGTCCCTGCTCTACTCCAAAAGTTGGAGGACATTCAGAAGCATCAACAATTCCTAATCTTCCACTTGTTCCGGCTCCAATGTAGAACAAACGCCCCCCATTTTTTATTTTAGGAACAATATTCTTTACTAATTTCTCAATCTTGGAAATTTGCTTTTTTACCGTAAGCGCAACCGTTTGATCTTCTTTATTAATGTTAATGAGCAAATCATTTACGCTCATCTTTTCCAATCCATCATAAAAGGAGCTCGATTCAGTAGTTTTTTTCATTTAATAAAGCTGTGGGTATTTTACTGGATTAGCTTCATGCATTATAGCATATACTTTCTCAAAAACATCTTCAATGGATGGTTTGCTAAAATAATCCCCATCTTTACCATAAGCAGGTCTGTGAGCTTTTGCAGAAAGTGTTTGTGGCTCAGAATCTAAATGATAGAAAGCTTTTTGTTCTTCTATAATCTTTTGCATAATATAAGCACTTGCACCTCCAGGAACATCTTCATCAATTACTAATAATCTGTTTGTTTTTTTTATGCTTTCTACAATATCATGATTCAAATCAAAAGGCACCAAGGTTTGAATATCAATCACCTCAGCTAAAATACCTGCCTCTTCTAATAATTTAGTTGCTGCAGTAACAATCCGCCAAGTTGAACCATATGTTACAAGAGTAATATCTCCCCCCTCTTTGGTAGTTTCAATCATACCAAGAGGTGTTCGAAATTCCCCCATATTGTTTGGTAATTTCTCTTTTATCCGGTATCCATTCAAACATTCAATTACCATTGCCGGTTCTTGAGAAACCATTAAAGTATTGTAAAAACCAGCTGCTTTAGTCATGTTTCTTGGCACACACAAATTCACTCCCCTTGTACCATGAATAATCATCCCCATAGGAGATCCTGAATGCCATATTCCTTCCAATCTATGTCCTCTTGTTCGAATAATTACAGGAGAAATTTGGCCTCCATGAGTTCTGTAACTCAAAGTTGCAACATCATCCGCCATAGTTTGAAAAGCATACAGTAAGTAATCTAGATACTGTATTTCTGCAATAGGGCGCAAACCTCTTAAAGAAAGACCAATTCCTTGTCCTAAAATAGTAGTTTCTCGAATGCCAGCATCAGCAACTCTTACTTCTCCATATTTCTCTTGCAAACCTTCACATCCTTGATTAACTCCTCCTATTTTACCCACATCCTGTCCAAAAATCATTGCTTCAGGAATATTTTCAAACATTTTATCAAAATTATCGCGAATAATTATACGTCCATCAACCTCCCTAGCATCCGCATCAAAAGTAGGGCGTACTTCTTTAATTTTTCTTGCAGAAGTGCTAGTTTCATTATATAATTTTGAGCTATATCTTGCATAGTTTTCAGAATTTAAGCGATTAATAAAGTTGATTAATTCCGATTTCTCATTCAAATTCTCATTAGCAATTTTTGCTAAAATTTGTCTAGCGACAGATAAATAATCTCTTCTAAAAACACCAAACATTGCCGATTGTTTTAAGTCAGCAAGCCAACCCTCTAATTCAGTAATTTGCACCTTACCTGCAATATTATTTGCAATATTCAAGAATTCATTAAGTTCGGTTTTTAATGGTGCTTGATACTGTTCCCAAGCAGATTTTTTCTCCTCTTTCACAAATGCTTTCACCTCAGTAACAATAGAATCTAATTCTTCCCTTGTTGCTATCTTGCTTTCTATAATCCACTCCTCAAATTTCGCTATACAATCATAATCTTGTTCCCATTGCAATCTTTCTTTACTTTTATATCTTTCATGCGAACCAGAAGTAGAATGGCCAGTTGGTTGTGTCATCTCTACTACATGAATAATACAAGGAATATGCTCATTTCTAGCTAACTTTTCACACTTTTCATAAGCATCTACCAATGCAGGATAATCCCAAGCTTTTACCTTCATAATTTCAAAACCATCTGCTTTCTCATCTCTTTGGAATCCTTTCAGGATTTCAGAAACATCCGACTTTGTCATCTGCAAATCATTAGCTACTGAAATACCGTAACCATCATCCCAGATAGAAATAATTGCAGGAACTTGCAACACACCAATAGCATTTACAGCTTCCCAAAAATGTCCCTCTGCACAAGTAGAATTCCCAACTGTTGCAAATGCGATTTCACTTCCACCATTTGTAAAACTTGGTTTATTTTTTGCAAGTACTTTGTTTTCTCTATAAATTTTAGAAGCTTGAGCAAGCCCAACCAATCTTGGAAATTGAGATGCTAAACAAGCCATGTCAGAAGTAGAGTTTTTTTGCTCCATTAAGTTTCTCCAACTTCCATCATCATTTACAAAACGACTTCCAAAATGATTCATCATTTGCCTTGAGCCAGAGCTAGGTTCAGCTGAAAGTTCAGGATTTCCATATAAATGAGAAAACATTTGTTTAGTGGTAAGTTGTCCTATGGCCATCATCAGTGCTTGATCCCTATAATAACCAGCACGAAAATCTCCATCTTTAAAAACTTTTGAAAGAGCTACCTGCGCTAATTCCTTTCCATCTCCAAAAATCCCAAAACTTCCTTTCCCAGACAACACATCTCTTCTTCCTTGCAAACTGGCTTCTCTACATTCATTTATTAATCTATAATCAGAAAGTATTGTTTTCTTAAAATTATCAATTGTAATCTTCTCCATTGTTTGTTGCTTAGCAGTCATTAGTTTTTCCAAATAATTGAAGTGCAAAAATAATCAAATATTAACATAAAGCTCCTGTTTTTATTAGTTGGAAATAATTCGTAAAAATAAGTTTAGATTTATAATAAAGATGTTTATATTTGCAGCCCTCTTTAAGTGAGGATTAATCACGAGATGGTTTAACCAAATAAAAAAGAAAATGGCAACAAGAATTAGATTACAAAGATATGGTAAAAAAGGAAAACCAATTTACCATATTGTAGTGGCCGACCAAAGGTCGAAAAGAGATGGAAGATTAATTGAAAGGTTGGGACTCTACAACCCAAACACAAATCCAGCAACAATAGAGATTAATTTTGATAGTGCTGTAAATTGGGTATTAAAAGGCGCCCAACCAAGCGATACTGCAAGAGCAATTTTATCATACAAAGGAGTAATGATGAAGAAACACTTAATAGCTGGTGTTGCTAAAGGCGCTTTTTCAGAAGAAGATGCTGAAAAAAGATTCACGATTTGGATGGATGAAAAAGCTAAGAAAATTACTAAGAAAGAATCTGAATTAAAAAATACTGCAATTGATGCTAAAAAAGCAAGATTAGCGGCTGAAAAAGCCATTAAAGAAGAAAAAGCAAAAGCTATAGATCTTAAAAATTCTAAATTAAAAGAAGAGGTAGAAGCTGCAGCTGCTGTAAACTCAGAAGAAGCTCCTGAAAATGAGGAAGTAGTTGAAGAAGAAACAAAAGCAGAAAAAACTGTTGAAGAAGATCCTGCAACTGAGGAAGTAGTTGAAGAAAAAACAAAAGCAGAAGAAACTACTGAAGAAGATCCTGCAAATAAGGAAGTAGTTGAAGAAGAAACAAAAGTAGAAGAAACTACTGAAGAAGCTCCTGCAACTAAGGAAGTAGTTGAAGAAGAAACAAAAGTAGAAGAAACTACTGAAGAAGCTCCTGCAACTGAGGAAGTAGTTGAAGAAGAAACAAAAGTAGAAGAAATTGAGGAAGAGGAAGTTGTTGTAGAAAAAAAGGAAGAAGACTCTGCTGAGGAAGAGGAAACGAAAGAAGCTTAAATACAAATAAAATGCAAAAAAAAGATTGCTTCTTAGTAGGAACAGTTTTTAAATTGCACGGATATAAAGGGGATGTCAATATCTATAATGAAGTTGATGTTCCTTTTGATTTTAATACGCTTGATTATTTTTTGATTGAGCAAAATAGTGAGCTTATCCCCTTTTTTATTGATAGAGCAAGACCTACTAAACCAAATGTTATTTTGGTAAAGTTTGAAGATGTAGATTCAGAAGAAGAAGCTAAAAAAATACTAAAACGAAAAATATTTTTGCCAAAAGAATTTTTTTCAGAAACAGATGATAATGATATCTCAAAAAAGCAACTCATTGGCTTTTTGGTGATTGATATAAAAATGGGTGAGTTAGGAAAAATCACCTTTATCAACTCAAAAACAGCACAACAACTTATTTATGTACATAAAGATGGAAATGAATTCTGTTTCCCTTGGCATGAGAAATTTGTAAAAAATATAGATGCCAAAAAAGGAATTATGGAAGTGGAAATACCTAAGGAATTTTTGGACTTAAACTAACTCCTCCACAAAGTTAATCCCATTTTCAGAAAGCTCCTTTAAAACAGGAATGTAAATATCTTTGGTAGTTGGAATCTTTACTCCAACTGAATTTATCTCTCCACTTAAGATTAATTTAGTCGCGATAGCCACAGGCAAACCTACTGTTTTTGCCATAGCCGTATATCTTGGATCATACCCAAAAACTAAAAGGGAAGAATTAAGTTTCTTTTGCTCGCCATTTTGCACATACTCAAACTGATGTTGCATCACTATCAAGTCCTTATCCTCAGATCCAAGAGTCCATTTAGATTCCAGAATTGCTTGCAATAACTGAGCAGGACTAGCATTTTGTATTCCAACCTTCTCATTAGAAAACAAGCCTAACCAATTCAATTTCTTAAAAATTACACCTTCAGTTGTTAAATTAAATTTCTTGCAAAGTTTTTCTTCAGTTGACAATGTATCATTTTTTGGAAGGAAGATATCTACTAATTCTCTGTTAGAAATAATTTCAGAATTTTCTATCTTATAAGAATCATCTGTCATCCCTAACTGAACAAATATATTCCAGGCCTTGGAAAATCCTTTTCTCCTAAGTGTCCCTCTAAATAATGTTGGAATATTTTCTATATCATAGGCTTTTCTATAAGACAAGGAATCTCTATTAGCATATCCTTCAAACTCACCTGCATCTAAAACAGTCATAGTTTCTGTACGTTCAAAAAGTTTAGTATAAGGGATTTCTTTACACTCTCCATTCTCAATATACTGTGCAGTGCCTTTTCCTGCTAATACCACATTCCTTGGGTTCCAAGTAAATTTGTAATTCCAAGGATTATTATCGAAATCAGGATGAATTAAACCTCCACAAAAAGATTTAAATGATGTTAGCTTTCCTCCTTTCTTTTTTATTTTATCAATCACTTCCATGGCTGACATATGATCAATCCCTGGATCAAGTCCCATTTCATTTAATAATAATACTCCTGCTTGTTTTGCCGATTCGCCTAAATCTGCAATTTCATTTGAAACATATGATGCCGTAACCATATTTTTTCTCAACTTTACACAATCATTAGCAACTGTAATATGCATACTTGCTGGCAACATAGAGACCACAATGTCAGCTTTACCTATCTCCTCTTCTCTTTTTTTCTGATCTGTTACATTTAAGAATATTGCTTTCCCATTTTTATTGTTAGCAACTGCCTTTTTTGCTAATTCTTCTGAAAAATCCGCTATAGTTACTAACCAATTATTTTCTTGTGCGTTATCTAATAAATATTTAATTAATATTACTGCTGATCTTCCTGCTCCTATTACTAAAATATTTCTCATAAAACTTTACAAATTTGAAAGGCGAAAGTATTATTTATTTAATAAAATCCTCAATAATATTCATCAAAAAATAATGACTTATCTCATACTCTTATAGATAATTATCTTTAATTTTGCTTCTTCAAAAACTAGAAAGAAAACATTATGACCGAAACAGGAAAGCGAGCACAAAATGCTACCATCTCTGATTTAGGAATTAAAGACGGAACTGCACACTGGAATTTATCACCAGAAGAACTATCAAAAATTGCAGTTGAGAAAGGGCAAGCGACAGTAACTTCTACTGGAGCAATAAATGTAAGTACTGGAGAATTCACAGGACGTTCACCAATGGACAGATTCATAGTTCGTGATTCAATTACAGAAGATTCTGTATGGTGGGGTGATGTAAACTTATCTTTTGATGAAGATAAATTTGATACTCTACACAAAAAAGTATTAGACTACTTATGTTTCAAAGAGATGTATGTGCGAGATTCTTATGCATGTGCTGATGACAAATACCGTATTAACATTCGTGTGGTGAATGAATACCCTTGGAGCAATATGTTTGCTTACAATATGTTCTTACGCCCTACTGATGGTGAAATTGAAAATTTTGATGCTGAATGGACTATATTGAATGCTCCAGGATTTATGGCAGATGCAGAGGTTGATGGTACACGCCAGCATAACTTTGCGATTCTAAATTTTACAAAAAAAATAATCCTAATCGGTGGGACTGCTTACACTGGAGAAATTAAGAAAGGTATTTTTTCAGCTCTTAACTTTATTTTGCCACATCAAAAGAATGTGCTTGCTATGCATTGCAGTGCTAATGTTGGAAAAGAAGGAGATACAGCTATCTTCTTTGGATTATCTGGAACAGGAAAAACAACCTTATCTGCCGATCCGAATAGAGATTTGATTGGTGATGATGAGCATGGTTGGGATGGTGACACTGTATTTAACTTTGAAGGGGGATGTTATGCAAAATGTATTGATCTTTCTGCTGAGAAAGAACCAGATATTTTTGCTGCTGTTAAGTCAGGAGCACTTTTGGAAAACATCTCATTTTTTGACAATACTAATAAGCCAAACTATGAAGACGACTCAATCACCCAAAATACAAGAGTAAGTTATCCTATCTATCATATTGATAATATTGCTAAACCATCATTAGGAAGAAACCCTAGAAATATTTTCTTTTTAACAGCTGATGCATTTGGTGTATTACCTCCAGTATCAAAACTTACAAGAGGACAAGCAATGTATCATTTTATCTCAGGTTATACTGCAAAAGTTGCTGGTACTGAGGCAGGTGTTACTGAGCCACAAACAACCTTCTCTGCTTGTTTTGGGGCTCCATTTATGCCTTTACACCCTACAAAGTATGCTGAGATGTTAGGAGAGAAAATGGATGAAAGTAATGTAAATGTATGGCTAATTAATACTGGCTGGTCAGGTGGTAAGTATGGTACCGGTGATAGAATCTCATTAAAATATACAAGAGCAATGATTACTTCAATCTTGAATGGGGAATTAGACAATGTAGATTTTACTACTCATGAAGTATTTGGATTACATATGCCAACTTCATGTCCTAATGTTCCTTCTGAAATATTAAGCCCAAAAAATACATGGGTAGATAAAAATGCATATAATTCAAAAGCAAATGAGTTAGCAAACGCTTTCAATAAGAATTTTGCACAATTTGCTGATAATGCAAATAATGAAATCCTAGATGCTGCACCAAAAGCAACAGTTAGGAGTTAAATTTATATATTAGATTATAGATGAAGCCGAGCAAATGCTTGGCTTTTTTTATATTTTTGAAAAATGCAATTATTTTACACAAATAGCACAGAAAACCATTTTACAATAAGCTCAGAAGAAAGCAAACATGCCATTAAAGTATTACGCAAAAAGGAGGGAGATTTTTTAAACTTTACAGATGGGAAAGGTAATCTCTTTATTGCTGAGATACTTATTGCAGATAGTAGAAAAACAAAAGTGAAAATTGTAAAAAGAGAAAAAAAAGATAAACAACATAAGTACTATTTACATATTGCCATTGCTCCTACCAAGAATATGGATAGGTACGAATGGTTCTTGGAAAAAGCTACTGAAATTGGTATTGATGAAATTACACCTATTATCTGTGAGTACTCTGAAAGAAAAATAATAAAACCTGAAAGATGTAATAGAATTTTGCTTTCAGCTATGAAGCAGTCGCTCAAATTCCATTTACCTAAACTGAATGAGGCAATTACATTAAAAGATTTCTTGAAGAAGGATTCTAAAGGAAATAAATATATTGCCCATTGTGAGGATTCAGAAAGAATTGAATTGAAAAATGAAAGAACAGAAAAGAGAACACTGATTTTAATAGGGCCTGAAGGTGACTTCTCTCCTGCTGAGATTGAGATGGCTTTGAAAAACCAATATAAAGCTGTAAGTTTGGGCAATAGTAGGTTAAGAACTGAGACTGCAGGAATTGTAGCTGTACACACCAAAAATATTAAATACAAACTAAAATTATGAAAAAACTACTACTTATATTACTTTGCTTGCCTATGATTGGGTTTGGACAAAACACCTATGAGATAGCCATACTTAAATATGGAGGTGGTGGGGATTGGTATGCTAACCCTACTGCCCTACACAACCTCATTGCTTTTTCAAACGAGAACATTGGTACTAATATAAAAAAAGAGCCTGCAATAGTGGAAGTAGGTAGTAGCTATATTTTTAATTATCCTTTCCTACACATGACAGGACACGGGAATGTAGTTTTCAATGCTAGTGAAACAGAAAATTTACGCAATTATCTTTTAGGAGGTGGCTTCCTACACATTGATGATAATTACGGAATGAATCCTTTTGTGCGTACAGAAATAAAAAAAGTATTCTCAGAAACCGATTTAGTAGAACTGCCTACGAATCACCCAATATTCCATGGAAAATACGAATTTACAAATGGGCTTCCTAAAATCCATGAGCATGATGCAAACCCACCAAAAGCATATGGTATAATTATGGATGGTCGTTTAGTTTGCCTGTACACGCACGAAAGTGATATTGGTGATGGCTGGGAAGATGCAGAAGTCCATAATGACAGTGAATTTATTAGAGCTAAAGCCCTACAAATGGGTGCAAATATCTTGGAATATGTTTTTGAGAATTAAAGTAATTCTGAATCTATCGAGAGTCCTTGCAAGAATCCTATTGACTTTTCGATATCAGTGTGTAATAACCTGTCTTTCTCCAGAAATTTTACTTCATCACGATAAATATCAAGAATTGATTCAATAAAATTAGAAGATTTTAAATTTCTAAAAGCCAATCCTTGTGTCGCATTTAGCATTTCAATAGCTAAGATACGCTCTGTATTTTCTACTACTTTAAATAACTTAGTTGCCGAATTAGCTCCCATACTCACATGGTCTTCCTGTCCGTTTGATGATACAATAGAATCTACTGATGCAGGTGTGCATAATTGTTTGTTCTGACTTGCAATACTTGCAGCTGTATATTGTAAAATCATCATTCCTGAATTAAGCCCAGCTTTAGCAGCTAAAAATGGAGGAAGTCCTCTTTGACCAGAAATAAGTTGATATGTTCTTCTTTCAGAAATAGAACCTAGCTCAGCAATCCCAATAGCCAAATAATCCATTGCCATAGCAAGTGACTGGCCATGGAAGTTACCTCCAGAAATTATTTTGTCTTCTTTAACAAAAATTGTAGGATTATCCGTAACTGAATTTATTTCAGTAATAAATATGTTTTTAACATGACTAATAACATCTCTTGTAGCCCCATGTACTTGCGGAATACATCTGAAAGAATAAGGATCTTGTACATCTTGCTTCTCCCCTTCTTGAATTTTACTACCATCTAAGAAATCACGAATATTTTCAGCAGTTTTTAACTGTCCTTTATGCGGTCGAACTAAATGTATTAACTCATCAAAACATTCACTTCTACCATCAAAAGCCTCTAATGAAATACTAGAAATCATATCTGAC
>DASCPP010000123.1:0-5245 GCA_036012565.1 Flavobacteriales bacterium
TAAGTATTGAATTAGGATCGGCTGTTGGAGGTGATATTTATTACATTATTAATGATGATAATGAAAAAATATATGATAAACCAATTGTCATTACTGCTGATGCTATTATAAGTTGCCGCACTAAAAAAGGAGAAAAATGGAGCAAGAAAGTTTCTGCTAATTATTATAAAACTGACAATACAAAGACAATAAAAATAGAAAGCTCATATGCAAATCAATATGCAGCTGCAGGTGATAAAACTCTAATTGATCATTTAAGGGGAGGTGGGAATTACCGAACTGGAAATTGGCAAGGCTACAGAGAAGATTTAATTGCTACTATTGATTTAGGAAAAGAAAAAGAAATTTCTACTATTAGTTTAGGGTGTATGCAGGATATTAAATCTTGGATTTTCTTTCCTAAAAAGGTAGAGTATTTTTCCTCTATTAATGGGGATAACTTTACTTTTTTGGGGACTTTAAACGCCTCTTTTTCAGATAGTTTAGAAGGGAGTTTTATTAATGATTACACCCTAAAACTTACAAATACTAAAGCACAATACATAAAAGTAAAGGCTATAAATTATGGCATTTGTCCAGAATGGCATTTAGGTGCAGGCGGTAAAACATGGCTTTTTGTAGACGAACTAAAAATAAATTAGCATGACTAAAAATAAATACCTATTCCCTTTTATAGCTCTTACTTCTCTTTTCTTTTTGTGGGGATTTCTTACTGTATTAGTCGATTTTTTAATTCCCAGATTAAAGGAGATATTTACCCTTACTTATTTTCAGGCCGGACTGGTGCAATTTGCTTTCTTTATGGCTTATTTTTTGCTCTCTATTCCTGCAGGTTTTATCCTCTCCAAAATTGGCTATAAAAAAGGGATTGTTTTGGGATTACTCACAATGGCTTTGGGATGTTTCTTATTCTATCCTGCTGCTGAGTTTCGAACTTTTAGTATTTTTTTGATGGCTTATTTTATTTTAGCTGGAGGTATGACTATTTTACAAGTAGCCGCCAATCCTTTTGTAGCTGTATTAGGTGACAAAAAAGGAGCATCAAGCCGACTCAATTTAGCACAAGCATTTAACTCCTTAGGTACAGCTATTGCTCCAGCCATTGGAGCTGCCTTTTTGTTAAGTGATACCATAAAAACTACTGCTGAAATAGATATTTTAAGTGAAATTGAAAAATCTGCTTATTATATTTCAGAAGCAGTTGCTGTGCAAACTCCATTCATTTTATTATCCGTATGTATTGTTGCATTGGCTGTAATTTTTGCATTTGTAAAATTGCCTTCTATCATAAAAACGGTTAGCAATAGCGGATATACAGAGGTGCTTAAAAACAAAGTCTTGATGATGGGAGCATTCGCAATTTTGGTTTATGTGGGGGCGGAAGTGGCAATCGGTAGTTATTTGGTAAATTACTTTATCGATATGGATATACACTTGGTTATACAAAGCACTCCATGGATGAATAATATTGCCCTAAATATTCTAAATACTGATCTGGCAAGTTTAGATAAAAGAGCAATAGTTGGAGCTTTTGTTACTTTTTATTGGAGTGGTGCTATGGTAGGAAGATTTGTTGGGGCTTATTTAACCAGTAAAAATAATCCATCAAAAGTTTTAGGGGTTTTTGCAATAGGCGCGCTTTTATTAATTGTTATTTCCATGAATACAGTTGGGTTAATTTCTATGTGGAGTATATTAGCCGTAGGATTATTCAATTCTATCATGTTCCCAACAATCTTCACTTTATCCATTCAGGATATAGAAGAATTAAAACCACAGGCTTCCGGAATCCTATGCACTATGATTGTAGGAGGAGCATTTATTCCACCACTTTACGGATTTATAACAGATTTATCTGGATTTAAAACAGCTATGATATTACTTTTAGCTTGTTATGGTTATATCTATTATTTTGCAAAATCTACTTCAAAGAATTTATCGTAATGAAAAAATATTTTTATTTATTATTAATCCTACTTATTGCTTGCAATGCTGAGCAAAAGGATTCTACTAAAAATTACATTTCTTATGTAAACCCTATGGTGGGGACTAAAAATATGGGACATACTTTCCCTGGAGCTACAACTCCTTTTGGTATGGTTCAGCTCAGCCCTACTACTAATATTCAACCTCTTTTTAAGGATAAAAAATATAATAAAGAAACATATAGATATTGTAGTGGATACCAATTTGAAGATACATTAATTTACGGTTTTGCACACACTCATTTTTCTGGGACTGGACATTCTGATTTAGGAGATTTTTTGTTGATGCCAACTACTGGGGAGTTAAAACTTAATGATATTCAATCTGCTTTCTCTCATGAAAATGAAGTTGCAGAAGCAGGATATTATAGTGTTAAATTAGATGAATATGATATTTTTACAGAACTTACTTCTTCCGACAGAGTTGGTTTTCATAAATACACTTTCCCAGAAACTGATAGCGCTCATTTCATTCTAAATTTGGATTATAATATTTATAATTTTGAAGGGAAAAATGTATGGACTTCAATCAGGGTGGAAAATGATTCAACCATAACAGGATTCAGGCAAACAACAGGATGGGCAAGAAATAAAACCATCTATTTCTGTATGAAATTTTCAAAATCCTTTACGTCTTACGGGCATGAAAAAAGAGATAACACACCTTACAATGGTTTTTACAGACGTTTTAACGAAAAAAAGAATTTCCCTGAAATGGCAGGAAAAAATATAACGGCCTATTTTAATTTTGAGAGCAAAAAAGGAGAAGAAGTAAAAGTAAAATTTGCATTGTCTTCTGTAAGCACAAAAGGGGCAATGAATAATCTAAATGCTGAAATCCCACATTGGGATTTTGAAAAAACAAAAAAAGAAACACAAAATAAATGGAATAAAGAACTTTCAAGAATTGAAATTGAGAGTATCATTGAGCCAGACAAAGAAACTTTTTACACAGCACTTTATCATAGCATGTTAGGACCAATTATTTATGAAGATGTAGATGGTAAATACAAAGGATTAGATAAAAATATTCATACTTCAGATGGATTCACAAATTATACTATTTTCTCACTTTGGGATACTTACAGAGCTCTTCATCCTCTTTTCAATATTATCCAAACAGAAAGAAATAACGACATGATAAAATCCATGTTATCTCATCAGCAGCAATCCGTTCATGGGATGTTGCCAATTTGGAGTCATTATGCTAACGAGAATTGGTGTATGATTGGATATCATGCTACTTCTGTAATTGCAGATGCTATTGTGAAAAATGTTGGAGATTTTAATAAAAAAGCTGCTTTAGATGCTTGTATCTCAACTTCCAATGTGTCTTATTATGATGGGATTGAAAGTTATTTAGAGAAAGGATATGTCCCGGAAGATATTAGTAGCTCTTCTGTTTCCAAAACTTTAGAGTTTGCTTATAATGATTGGGGCATTGCGCAAATTTCAAAGGAATTAAACAATACAAATATCACATCAGAATATCTGAAAAGAGCAGAGAATTACAAAAATGTTTATGATAGTAGAATAGGTTTTATGAGACCCAAACTCAATGATGGAAATTGGAAAGAACCGTTTGATCCTATGGACACACATGGACAAGGATTTATTGAAGGGAATGCTTGGAATTATGGTTTATATGTCCCTCATCAAATTGAAAATATGATTGAAATGATGGGAGGAAAAGATAGATTTTCATTAAAATTAGATTCTCTTTTCAATATGGAAATAGATGAAAAATATATTGAAAACACGGAGGACATTACAAGAGATGGAATTATTGGTAATTATGTGCACGGGAATGAACCAGGACACCACATCCCTTATCTTTATAATTGGACAAATGACAATTGGAAAACTCAAGAGAGAGTACGGATGATAATGAAAACTATGTACGGAAATAAGGAAAACGGACTTTGTGGAAATGATGATGCTGGGCAAATGTCAGCTTGGTATGTGTTGAGTTCTTTAGGGTTTTATCCTGTTTGCCCGGGGAGTGATAAATATACTATTGGAAGTCCTATGGTAAAGCATGCCAAAATAAATTTAGAGCATGGAAGTGTTTTTGAAATTGAAACGATAAATCAGTCAGAAGAAAATGTGTTTATAGAAAAAATAGAACTAAACGAAAACCTATTGGACAGAAATTATCTCCTTCATTCTGAGGTTAGCAATGGAGGGAGGCTTACTTTTTACATGACAGATACGCACCAATAAAATGACAAACGAAAATAAATTTATCCCTTATAAAACATCTAATTTTTCTGCAGAAGAATTAATTGAGAAAAGTCAAAAGTATTTTCAAAAAATAAATAAAAGAAGATCGGTTCGTGATTTTTCGGACAAAGAAGTTCCAAAAGAAGTAATTGAAAATATCATAAAAACGGCTGGGAGTGCACCTTCTGGTGCTCATAAACAACCTTGGACTTTTTGTGTAATAAGTAATAAAGAACTAAAGTCTAAAATAAGAAAATTAGCAGAGGAAGAAGAGTATGAAAACTATCATGGGAGGATGTCTGATAGTTGGAAAGCAGATTTAAAAGATTTTGGGACGGATCATATAAAAGAGTTTTTGGAAGTTGCCCCTTACCTTATTGTTGTTTTTAAAAAGGTGTTTGATTTGGATGAGGATGACAATAAATCACAGAATTATTATGTAAATGAATCTGTAGGTATAGCATGTGGTTTTTTAATTACCGCCATTCATCAAGCAGGATTAGTAACTTTAACCCACACACCTAGCCCAATGGGATTTCTGCAAAAAGCTCTTGCTAGACCTAAAAATGAAAAAGCTTTTTTATTGCTCCCTGTTGGTTATCCTGCAAAAGGCTGTAAGGTCCCTGATTTAAAAAGAAAAGATTTAAATGAAATTAGTTTTTGGTTTTAACCATTCTACTCAACAACTATCTTTCTTATAGTATTTCCTTTTTCAGTAACTATCTTTAAAAAGAAAATACCATTTGAATTTATTTTGAAATTAGTTTCATAAGTTGATGATAACAATTTTCCTCTTACATCATATAAATTTATTTCTTCTATTTCTACATCACTTCTTATAGTAACTTCTCCTGTAGAAGGATTTGGGAAGATATCCATTTCAATATTAATTAGATCCATGATATTTGAAGATCCTAATTCATTAAAACGTTTTGTAAATTCTTGCAAATAAATATTAGCAATTGTATGGTCGTGAATAATAATGGTGTTTTCATCTGAATTATTTTCTGCATTATTACTCCAATTGTGAGACCCTG
>DASCPP010000124.1:0-3011 GCA_036012565.1 Flavobacteriales bacterium
GGACTGAAAATGGAAGCTATTGTAAACTTTGTTATGTAGAAGGTGAGTTTACTCAGCAAGAGACTATTAAATCAGCAAAAGATATGCAAAGCTTTGTGAAAGGCGTGTTGAAAAAACAAGGTGTAGGAAAAGTCAGAAGATGGTTTTACACTATTGGAATTCCAAGGTTGGAAAGATGGAATAAGAATTAAATTTATTTTTTAATAATATTATTGTAAGAATCTGTGAATTCAAAATCAAATTTAAAGAGATTGGTTTCTGTGGATAAAAGTAGCACTACATCAAACTTTTTTAATTCTTTTTTTACATTTATATCCTCAACTTTACTGCTATGATTTTTTCTGTTGGGTTTTATCTCCTTATTATAGTACCAAAATTCTGTATTACTAAATAATTTATTCATCAAAACAGAATTAGTTAAGCCATAGCCATAACTATCTCCAATGATTAAGAGTTTTGGTTTTTCTGTATCTATTGTATCTTTAAAAATATAATATGGTTTTGGCATTTTATAATAGTTATACTCAAAAAAGAGATTCATAGCATCACTAATATCTCGGTCTGGTTTTAATAAATTATCAGGATATTCTATTTTGCTAAAATCAAAATCTGGAATGTTAATACTTCTTTTTTGCTCAATATATTTTGTAATGGAATCAAACGCTAGGGCAACACCGAGTTCTCCCCAGTGAATTCCCCCTTTTGGGAACAAAGGATGTTTACTTTTTTTCTTGTATTGAATGAAAGAGGAGTTGATGTCAATAAAATCTACATCTAATTCTTCACACTTTTTTACATAACATAAGTAGTTAGATAAAGTTTTTGTAGTAGTGTCATATTGAGATGGGAAAAATTCAGGAAAATAAGATGCTTTTCCTGGCGCAAAAACGATTATCAAATTAATGCTATCTTTTTTTAGTTCATTCTGTATATTCTGTATTCTTTTAACTTTTTCTGTAATTTTATTTTCTCCAATAAAACTATAACCCATATAATCTCTTATGTACCCTCCTTCAAACAGATAATTATCTTTACCAATTTGCACGTCTTTTGCATTTGTTTTTTTGAAAAAACTGTATTGAATTTGATTAAAAATTCTCACTAATGTAGGCCTAAATCCAATGTATGCTTCAAAATAATTGGTATACTCTTCTTGGTATTTTCCATTTAACCAGTATGAAATGGTTATGGTATTAGGTTTTGGAGATAGCTCAAAACTTCCTTGTAGCGGTTTTTCGTTTGAAAATGAAAAGCAGATTTGTAATATCGGAATAAATAACATCCCTAATATCAATAATAATAGCCCTATTTTAATTTGTTTTTTCATTAAAACCTAAAATATATAAAAGGATTAAATCCAGAAGAAGTAATTGAACTTATGCATAATAACAGAAGTGACAAAGAAATAATTGTCATTAGAACATATCCTTTAATTGAATACTTATCATTAAAAAACAAAGTGTCTTGCCATTGTTTCCCAAACTTAAATAGGGTAATAAATGCAAAAGCAACAGCTATAATTAATATTACTATAAATTCTCTATCAATATAAGATGCTATTTCATTTGGCGTGAAAACAAACATTTTTTTCACAAAGTATTTTACTTGATATAATGAATCTGCTCTGAACAATACCCATCCTAATATGGTGATAAAAAATGTGATAAAGATGCTAGGGTATTTCCCTATTTTCTTGTAGAAGTTTAATAAAAGAAGTTTTTCCAAAATCAAAAATATCCCATGATATGCACCCCAGAAAACAAAACACCAAGCTGCACCATGCCAAAGACCAGAAATTAAGAAAACAAACCATAGATTGAAATACAATTTATTTTTTGAATTCACTCTATTCCCACCCAAAGGAATGTAGAGATAGTCTTTCATCCAGCTACCAAGTGTCATGTGCCATCTTCTCCAAAATTCTGTAATACTTTGGGATACATAAGGATTATTAAAATTTTCAGGAAACTTAAAGCCAAGTACTCTACCTAATCCTATTGCCATATCAGAATAACCAGAAAAATCATAATAAATCTGGAATGTATATGCCAAGATGCCCAACCAAGCAATAGAGGTAGTAAGGTCACCTTCTCCCATAGCAAAAACCCTATCCGCTTCTACTCCCAAAACATTGGCTATCAGCACTTTTTTTGCTAATCCTATCCCAAAACGGAAAAGACCTAATAACTTATTGTCAATACTTTCTAGGGCTTCTCTGTTTTCAATTTGGTCGGCAATTTGATTAAAACGAACAATTGGCCCCGCAATCATTTGTGGAAACATCATGATATACACTAAATATTGCTGAGGATTCTTTAATGGCTTATGCACTTTTCTGAATACATCTATTGAATAAGTTAGTGTTTGGAAAGTATAAAACGATATGCCTATTGGGAGCGCAACAGAAGTCCATTTCATATTATTCGCGCCAAATGAACTCAATAAGCCATTTAGATTTTCAACAAAGAAATTGGCGTATTTGAAATAAATAAGTAATCCCAAATTAATAGATATAGATAAAGTTAGTAGAAGGAGTTTACTTCTCTTAATCTGAGACTTATGCATAGCATTAATGATGTAAAAGTCTATAATTACCGAACCAACAACTACAAAAACAAATCTTGGGGCACCCCAAGAATAAAAAAACAAACTAGCAAGTAAGAGAACCCAATTTTTAAATTTTACGGAAACAAGATGATAAACAAGCAGGAATATTGGCAGAAAGTATAAAAGAAATAAACTACTACTAAATATCATCTTTTAAAAACAAGGGAAGTCAAATGAATTTCTTGTTGTTTACAAATTCAATATTTCAGATTCATCTTCCAATGTGTCTGCCCATTGTTTTGCTTCTGACTGAGAAAAATAAGGACCTAAATATACCCTATAAATTTGTTCATTCGAGTTCGAGACAGAAGGCAGAAAGAAATAATTAGCCGCATAGCCCTCCGTAATTTTTTGTTCTACTAAGGATTTTGCTAAACTTTCATCTCCAAAGGAGGACAATAAAA
>DASCPP010000125.1:0-1520 GCA_036012565.1 Flavobacteriales bacterium
ATGCAATAAATGTTACTGCGTATCCTACATTAACAGATTTTGTGAAGCTTTTAGAAAAGCATCCTTCTTGGTCGGCAGAGGTTATAGGCTATGCTGATAGTGATGCTTCTGAAGAGTATAATTTAGAGTTGTCAAAGAAAAGAGCAATATCTGTTGTAGAACATTTAAAAGAATTAGGAGTTTCGAGTGAAAGATTAACTTTTGCTTTTAAAGGAGAAAGTGAACCTTTTGTAGAAAATGATTCTAATGATGGAAAAACACTTAATAGAAGAGTAGAAATAATCACTAAGAAATAGAAATATCTGTTGTTGGGATAAAAGTCAGGTGTAAAATAAAAAAAGAGAGCTAATTAGCTCTCTTTTTTCTAGTAGCGGGGGCAGGACTCGAACCTGCGACCTTTGGGTTATGAGCCCAACGAGCTACCAACTGCTCCACCCCGCGATTTCGGACTGCAAATATAAGGCATAAACTTAATTTGTCAATACTAAAGCCAATCTTATTTTACTCTTTCTCAAAAATGTATTTTTGCAGGCATGATTTCAATTAGTAACCTTTCTTTGTATTTCGGTGGTCAAGATGTTTTTAACAAAATCTCTTTAACCGTAAATAAAGGAGATAAGATTGGTTTAGTAGGGAAAAATGGTGCCGGAAAATCTACTTTACTTAATTTAATAGATGGAGATATAAGTCCAAAAGATGGGGAAATCGCTATTCCAAAAGGATTAAATATTGGCTATTTAACACAAGATCTTGATTTTGAGGATGGCTTTAGTGTTATTGATGAAGCTAAGAAAGCTTTTAACGAAATCAATCTTTTGCAAAAAGAGATAGATTCTCTTAATCAGGATATGAAAAAACGTACGGATTATGAGTCCGATTCCTACATGACACTTATCAACCAATTGCACGAAAAACAAGAGCAGTTTCAAATAAAAGGAGGGAATGATTTGCAAAGCACAATTAGTCAGGTGCTATTAGGTTTGGGTTTTATTCAATCCGATTTTCAAAGACAAACTAATGAATTTAGTGGAGGTTGGAGAATGCGAATAGAACTGGCTAAAATCCTTTTGCAAAAACCAGATGTTATGTTGCTTGATGAGCCAACCAATCATTTGGATATTGAATCTATTATTTGGCTAGAGAGTTGGCTCAAAAAACACAGTGGAGCATTGGTTTTAGTATCGCATGATAGAAAATTCTTGGATAATGTTACCAATCGAACAGTAGAAATATCTTTCAAAAAACTAAACGATTATAAAGCAGCTTATAGCAAATACACCACATTAAGAGAAGACAGAATTCTAAAGCAAACACAAGCCAAAAAGAATCAGGATAAATATATTGAAGAAACCAAGGTGCTTATCAATAAATTTAGAGCAAAGAAGAATAAAGCTGCATTTGCACAAACCTTAATCAGAAAGTTAGAAAAATTAGAAAAGATTGAGGTAGAACAAGAAGATATTGCTAAAATGAATTTCAAATTTCCGCCAGCTCCTCACTCTGGGAAGTTAAGTTTAACC
>DASCPP010000126.1:0-9426 GCA_036012565.1 Flavobacteriales bacterium
ATGAAAACAGCAGTATTATTATCAGGATGTGGTGTATATGATGGTGCAGAAATTCATGAATCTGTTCTTGCCTTATTGGCACTTTCACAAAACAAGTTGGAATTTATATGTACAGCTCCAGATGTAAATCAACATCATGTAATAAATCATACAAATGGAGAAGAAATGAATGAGGTAAGAAATGTGTTTGTAGAATCTGCAAGAATTGCAAGAGGAGAGATTGTTTCACTTTCTGAATTAAATAAAAATAATATTTCTTCTCTTGTAATTCCTGGAGGATTTGGTGCTGCTAAGAACTTAAGTAATTGGGCTTTTGAAGGGCCAAATGGATATGTTCTACAAGAAGTTAAAGATTTGATTTTGCACTGCATTGAAAACAAAAAACCAATTGTTGCTCTTTGCATATCACCAACACTTATTGCTAAATCTTTAGAGGGAACAGCATATAATCCCCAATTAACACTTGGCTCAACAGAGGAAAATTCAGAATATGATATAGCAGAAATAAATGGGGCAATTTCATCTGTTGGAGCAGTGGCTAATAACAAATCTATAAAGGAAATTTGTGTTGATGAAAATCTAAGAATTATCTCAGCACCTTGCTATATGTTAAATGCCAGGGTAAATGAAATTTACAACAATACAAAAATGGCTATTGATAGATTGTCTGATTATTTTTAAATTTACCAAAGCTCTAAAGCAAATGGAAATGTGGGGGGCCTATTCGGGGACCTTTTAAGGGGTCTAATCTAGTAAAATGTAATCCTCTCATCCCGACTTTTTTATATTTTTGTTTCAAACATAAAATCACAATCTACTAATTCCTCTCTTTTGGCTGTATTAATAGAATATTGAAATCCTTTCCGTAGTGAGTAAGCCCCATATTCTCCTTTTTTATTTATGGCTAAAAAGCCGACTTGAAATTCATGCGGATCTCTCTGTCCTTCAATAATTCTGTGCACCGCCATTTCACATGCCTCTTGTGGTGACTTCCCCTGTCGCATTAATTCTACAATAAGGAATGAGCCAGACATTTTCATTACCGATTCTCCTTTTCCAGTAGCACAAGCCGCCCCATATTTATTATCCACAAAAAGCCCTGCCCCAATAATAGGGGAATCGCCCACTCGACCGTAATATTTCCAGGCCAAACCAGAGGTCGTACAACTCCCTGATAGATTGCCATGATTATCTAGAGCAATCATCCCTATGGTATCATGGTTATGTTGGTCGATAAACATGGCATCTTGCGGATGATTGTCCATCCAACTTTCCCATCTTTTCTTGGCATTTTCGGTGAGCATATTTTGCTCTGTAAAGCCTTGTTTTAACGCAAATTGTAAGGCCCCATCTCCAACCAATAAATGATGTGGAGTTTCTTCCATAACCTTTCGGGCAACAGCCACTGCATTTTTGATATTCTTCAAGAAAGCAACGCCTCCACAATTGCCTTCATGGTCCATTATACAAGCATCAGTGGTTACATTTCCTTCTCTATCTGGCATGCCACCATAACCCACTGATGTAACTTCCGGATCGGATTCAGCTACCATCACCCCTTGTTCTACCGCATCCAATGCAACTCCCTTTTCTTTTAAAATCTCCCAAGCTTTTTTGTTAGCATTTAAGCCATGTTTCCAGGTGGAAAGAACGATTGCTTTTTTCATATTAATTTGATTTTTCTACCCAATCTCCATGTTTTTTTATTAAACTTATTAAAGAATTAACTGCTTTGGTTTCAGGAATATTTTTCTCTACCACAGTTTGTTCTTTATAAAGCGTGATTTTGCCAGGACCTGTTCCTACATAGCCGTAATCTGCATCTGCCATTTCGCCTGGCCCGTTTACAATACAACCCATAATTCCAATTTTTACTCCTTTCAAATGATCTGTTTCTTTTCTGATTTTAGCAGTGGTTTCTTGCAAATCAAAAAGGGTTCTTCCGCAACTAGGGCAAGAAATATATTCCGTTTTTGAAATTCTTGTTCTACTGGCTTGTAAAATTCCAAATGCTAATGAATTTACAGATTGGCCCGAACCGCAATTTTCTGCTGCAATAAATATACCATCTCCTAATCCATCTAAAAGTAGTGCTCCAAAATCAGAACTAGCAGAAAGTTGTAATTGCTCATCCGAGAAATTGTTATAAGCCCTACCAATAATAACTGGAGTTTTTATCTTGTTATTTATCAGCACTGTAAAGAGTTTTCTTTGCTCTGCTAATCCGTTTTTATTATAAGTGTCTATCAGTAAAACGACTGTTTTATCTTTTTTTAGTTTGCTAAGAAGTTCTTCTGACAAATCAGACAAACAAATATAAACCACATTTAGTTTTTCGGAAAATTCCGTATTTTCTAAATACTCGCTAACTGTTAAAAAAGAAAATCCTTTCTTGTGAGTTAGCCATTTTTTATAATTGTAAATAACCCCTAAAGTTCCCGGAACTTCAAAGTCCACATCATGATTCCCTACAAAGACGAAATCGGTTGCCATATCAGAAATATGCCACTTATCCAAAGGAACAGAATAATTGTAGCCCAATGAAAAAAAGGAGGCGGGGGTGATTTTTTCTTTTAGGCAAAAATCTGCCATTACAATGGGAACATTTTTATTTCCAATATTCAACACCTCAATCGTTTCTCTTTTTACATAATCAAATGCATGCAAAGGATTTTCCGTAATTTGCTCAATCTCCTCATGGGTTTCAATCCCTTTAAAATGGGTAAGTAAATTTTTAGCAACTGGCATTTCAAATTCAGGGGCTTCCGTAAGTGAAACGCGAATGGTATCCCCTAGCCCATCTGCTAAAAGCGTTCCAATTCCTACTGCCGATTTTATCCGCCCATCTTCTCCTTCTCCAGCTTCTGTAACGCCCAAATGAAGCGGATAATTCATACCCTCTTTTATCATTTCATTTACCAAAAGACGATAGGCCTGCACCATTACTCTGGTGTTAGATGCCTTCATGGAAAGAATAATATCATGGTAATTTTCATCACGACAAATTCTTAAAAATTCCATGGCTGATTCTACCATCCCTTTTGGCGTATCGCCATAACGAGATAAAATCCTATCTGAAAGGGAGCCGTGATTGGTGCCAATTCGCATTGCCGTTCCATACTCTTTACAAATATGAACCAAAGGCGTAAATTTTTCTCTAATTCTATCTAGTTCTGCATTATAACTTTCGTCTGTATATTCTAATGTTTCGAACCTTTTTTTATCGGCATAATTCCCAGGATTTACCCTAACTTTTTCCACAATTCTTGCCGCAATTTCAGCCGCATTTGGGGTATAATGAATATCGGCAACAATGGGAGTAGTATATCCTCTTTTTCGTAATTCGTCTTTTATATTTTGTAAATTCTCAGCTTCCTTTTTGCTTGGGGCAGTAATTCTGACTAGTTCACAACCGCTTTCAATCATCCTAATGGATTCCTCCACAGTGGCCATGGTGTCCATGGTATCAGTTATGGTCATAGACTGCACTCGGATGGGATTCTCTCCCCCAAAACCGATATCCCCAACCATTACTTCTCTTGTTTTAAAACGAGAAAATTTTGTTAAACTATTACAATACTGCATTATAACTTCACTACTTTCTTAATAATTTTTTCTTTCATATTTTGGATCCTTATAAAATAAACACCTGTCGGGAGATAAGTTAAATCAAACTGTTTTGAAATTACCCCTTGAAAATCAACAGCCGTTTTCATTACTAATTTTCCTAAATTATTATAGAAGCTAATGTTTGTTTGTGTATCTAAATAACCCTGAATAGTAATAATGTTATTTGTTGGGTTTGGAAAAATTCTCCAAGGATATTTCTCTTTCTCTTCTAATGAGGTTGTATTTTCTACTCTAAACTCATGAAAAATATATTTACCAAAATCTGGTTCAAAATAATTTACTGCTGGAGCATTACAACTGACTGGGGTGGTAATAAAGCGTACCACTCCTGAACCATCACTATTTGCCCAAAAATCCAATCCATCATCATCTGTATCATGTACTTCAAAACGATAGCATCCTGGGGTTAACAAAATAGAATCTCTGTATTGTGTCCCCCAACTAAGTGGACCGCTTGTATAAATAGTATTACCACTACCATCATAAATATCCCACGTAGTTTCAGAAATAAAAGGCAATGATGTCCCTGAATTGGTTTGAATGCAAAGTCCAAAAAAACTAGGATAAATAGGTGTTGGAGAAAAAGGAGATGAGAAAAGATTATTATGCGAATATTGATCAGTACTTGCATTTGGGTTTTTCACTTCTGCATAAAAAATATTATTGATAGTATCTAATGTTTGCCAAAGGGTAGAGGGAGCTGGTAATTCTACTACCTCTTTCTCTAAAAAATCTAAATTCCCATTCCATAAAAATGTTTCTGGAGTAGTGGCATTGTTTATCCAATAGTCAATAGTTAAAGCAGTTAAAGTAGCACTTCCAGTATTTTGAATCACTACTTTTGGATTTCCGCAAATAGGATTGGTTCTGGAATGCACTACTTTATCGGTTGGTGAAAGCACCTCTACTATTGCGGCATCTAAAGTAAAATTAGGAACTCCATAACTTACTAGTTGATTACTTACCCAATAATTTGAACTCCCACCTGAATTGACCCCATAATCAAAAACATGAGATTGTCCAGGTGTAACTAATGATGTAATGTCGACTTGCCTTAAATCAGTTGCTTTACCCGGACACCAACCTGCCCTATCGTAAATCCAAGTGCCTCCTTGCGGATAAACAGGATTGTCAGCACATTCAGTCAATACTTGCCAGCTTTCAATAGGTGGATTTGCTGCATCAACATTCAAATAATGTGTTCTCGGAATAAACTCTCCATCTTGTCCATGCCCTGTAATTACACTCCTAATTTTATATGCTGATGCATTTGGGAGCATTAAATTTGATCTTGGTTCAAAAGCTCTATCAGACATAATAGTTGAGTAGTTCTTAGATTGCGGCCTCCATATTTGCTGCATCTCTAATACATCTCTTGGGGGGGTTCCTACAATAAAATGAAATTTAATATCTAAATCTTCTTGCCATTGCCCTCCTCCGCTAACAGTCATCTGTTTTGGCCCTTTTAAAACAGGGGTATAATCTGTAACGTCAAAATACCAACTCTCACCAAATTCTCCAAAATCAACACCCATTCCATAAGGTGTAACGAAAGACATAATCTGAAAAACCATAGGATAACGATTATAATAATTCAACTCATTAATATTTATCGTCCCATCAATATGGGTAGTGTCTATATTGGTTAAGATTCCGCTTGTATCATAGATATAAGTATAGCTCAGTGATTCCCAAAGTGTGTCAATTAAAACAATTCCAATGCTATCATTTTGCATAGTATTATAATTTGGGAAAATATCTCTTAGTGTCACAATATTTGGTGTAGCTAACAAAGAATCAATGATGGTATCATTCATTATAGAAATTACATATTCGCCTTGATAGAACGAAATATTTGGACGAAATGCAGTGGAGGAAAAGAAGGTAGGAATATTTTCTCCTTGACTAATTTCCCACTTTACATTACCGTTAAATATTGCTTCTTGACTATAAACAGAATTATCATTAGCTGTATTTCCACTACCTTCATTAAATGGATAATACCCCACCAAATTAGCATAACTTGTATGAGTAGAGTCTAACCTTTGATGCATCCATTTTTGAATAGTAGTATCACCTAACTCCTGATTGAAGATTCTGAGTTCTTTTATTTTTCCGTGCCAAAAATAACCTGCTCCATTTGCCCTTGAAGCAAGTTTGAAAGATTGTATATTCATTGATTTTGTTTTCCCTGTTCCAGAATGCCACAATTGCCCATTTCTGTAAATCTTCATGCTTCCTGTAATTGCATTTTTTGTAAACGCCCAATGACTCCAACCTCCTGTGTATTCATTTAAATTAGCTGCTTTGTCTATCCTGTCGTATGAGGATGTGCCATCATTTCCGCAATCCCAATATATTCTTCCATTACTCCAAGGAAAGTGTACATTTACGGTTCTATTTCCACTAGTATCTAATGCTTCAAAGAATGTAGTATTGACTGGTAAAACATTTTCGTCTCCATTGGCCCAAAAAGATATCGTAATCATATCACTAATTGTATTAAAAGCCGAATCAGCTATGTCTATGTGTCCCTGCCCACTTACTTTTATACAAGTTGCATCCGTTGAATAAACCCCTATACTATCTGCTGTATTTTCAGCTAGTATTAAAGCAGAAGAAGAATTGGAAGAATCTGTAAATGAGAACTCTACAATAATGTTAGAAACAGAATCCCATACAAATGGAATATGAAATTGTAATCTATTTACCCCTAAATTTAACATAGTATTAGCGTAATACACCTCAGTAAACCCAGACAGATGAGGGTTAGCAGGGTTAAGTATGCTATCAGCAGTTAATTTCAATTTAATTTTTAAAAAGTTTATCAGTTGGGGATTGTTAATTACATTAATTGAAATAGCATTTATAGTATCGTTTACTAATCCATGTATATAGTTCCCAATACTGTCAAGTATTAATAATTCATCTGCTTTGTACAAGAATTGTGATTTTCCTGAAACCTGATTTGATTCTAAAACAAAATCTAATGGCGTATTACCATTGCCAATGACTGTTGTGTCTTCACTTATAATTGAATCAACAACAGTATTGTACTGTATAAAGTGGCGGTAATTAAAAATTGGACTATTTGAATAATTATATGTTGTTCCTGAAAAATTTGAGATTATATAATCTGGTGTAAAATTTAAAATAGAGTCTACTCTAGACGAATCATGTATATATGTTTGGCAACTATAGTCCCATGCTCCGCAACCAATTCTTGAATTCCCTCCAGGATTATTACTATTATTATCTTTACACCTCATATTATAAGACATAATTATTTTTTCAAAAGTTAAATTCGTGTCATTTGGAAAATAAGCTATGGTATCTCTTGCGCCACTACCTGTTGAATTCCCATTTCCATCGGTCCATGCATCATGAATAAAGGTTTGTACAACAATGGTGTCGCCAGGATTTTGTGCATAAATATTAGTCAGTACAAAAAATCCTATTAGGCTAAAAAATATCTTTTTCATCCTTTAAGTTTTTTAGAAATGTGCTGCAAAATTACTCTAATTTTCAATTTCAGTAACTCCACCAGAAACAATTAGTTTCATAATCTCAGCAGAGGAAGAATCAACAGTAGTAATATAAGAACGCTCCACCACAAAAAGTTGCCCTGAAAAAGCATAAGAATGTGGCAGATAAACCAAGATTTTTCCCTCTTTGATCCCTAGAGTGGTTAAATCTTCATTAGTAATAAAACCAATGCGCTCAATGGTTGAGTTTTCATATAATTTAATCAGCACAGGGGTATTAAATCCTTTCTTTTTACCAACAAAAGTACTCATCAAATCTTTCACAGAAGAATAAATAGTTTGCAAGAGAGGAGCTCTTTTAAGTAATCTTTGAAAAAAAGCATTTATAGGGCTTGTAATAATTGCAGAGCCCACAAAGCCGACAAAGGTGATAAGTACTATAATTATAATAAGCCCCAATCCAGGAAATTGAAAGGGTAAAATTCCATCAATCTTTTGGAAGGTCCAATAGACAACATAGAGCGTAACGGTAATAGGAACAATATATAACAGTCCTTGCAGAAAGTAATTTATAAATTTTTTCATTTTTTTAAACTTTAATGATTATTTGAAGTCATAAAAGTAATAATCTTAAAAACAATAGCCACGAAAAATTAAATTTTAGTTTTTGTGGCTTTTGAACAAATAAGATTTATTATTTTGATTTTGTTAAACCGTAATTTTATTTCGTAATTTGTAGGCTGAAATTAAAAAATGAAAAAGTTTTATATTATAGTTATTGCTGTTTTTTGGGTATTTTCTACAAATGCCCAAAACGATTTTTATGATGAAGATAATATTAACACTATTGAAATTTTCTTTGCCCAATCCAATTGGGATCAATTGATGGACAACAATTATGCAGCAGGAAATGGAGATCGCCTCACTGCAGATAGTGTGATTGTAAATGGAATAGTTTTTGATAGTGTTGGGGTAAAATATAAAGGCAATAGCTCTTATAATGCGAACAATGCGAAAAATCCGCTCAACATAAAACTCAATCACATAAAAAATCAAGATTATCAAGGATACTACACACTAAAATTCTCCAATGGAGATAAGGATCCTACTTTTGTGCGTGAGGTTTTAAGCTATTTCATTTCCAGACATTACATGCAGGCCCCAAAAGCAAATTATACTGAGGTTTATATTAACGGAAATTATATTGGGCTTTACGGAAATATTGAATCCATAAACAAAAAATTTGTAGAAGAACATTTTTACTCAGATGATGATAATATTTTGTTCAAATGCAATCCGCAAAATTTGGGAGGTGGTGGTGGAAACCCTGGATGCGCAAGTGGAATAGGTTCTTCTTTGGAGTATTTAGGCACTGATAGCACTTGTTATGAGGATTATTATGAAATGCAATCGGATTTTGGCTGGGAGAATATGAAAAATCTGACTTATCAGTTAGATCAAAATCCAAACAATATTGAACAACATTTTGATGTGGATAAAGGTATTTGGTTTTTAGCATTGAATAATTTGTTTGTGAATTTGGATAGTTATATTGGCCCATTCTGTCAGAATTATTATTTATTTCAGGATGATAATAATCGTTTTCTTCCTGTTGTCTGGGATTTTAATGAATCTTTTGGACATTTTTCCATGATAAATACTCCTGGACCTGGAAACCCACCAGCCACAACTCAGGATTTACAAGAAATGAATCCATTCCTTAGAGATGGAGATGCAACTAGACCTCTTTGTAATATCATTTTTGCTGATCCAACCTACAGAAAAATGTATGTCGCCCATATGAAAACGATTATGGAGGAATTTTTTAGCAACAATTATTACCATCAAAAAGCCGATAGTTTACATAACACTATTTCATCTGCTTTTCAATCCGATCAAAACACTTTTTATACTTGGAGTCAGGCGACTCAAAATATTACTACTTCTATAAACTCAGGTGGAGGCCCTGGAGGTGGAGCTAAAGTAGGAATTACGGAACTTATGAATGCACGTACCACTTATATTTTATCGCAAACAGAATTTCAGTATAATGCTCCTGATATCTCAAATGTAAGTGTTTCCAATGCTAATCCAACATCCTATTCTACCATATATGTAACATCCGATATAGTGGCAAATGGAAATAATATTGATGTAAAATTAGGGTATCGAAATAGTTCTGCTGAGATATTTGCAAAAACACAAATGTTTGATGATGGGAATCATGGAGATGGAAGTGCAAATGATGGCACTTTTGGTGTGCAAATTAGTTTAAATGCTTCTGACATGCAGTATTATGTTTATGCTGAAA
>DASCPP010000127.1:0-1612 GCA_036012565.1 Flavobacteriales bacterium
ATACTATCCTCAATATAGGTTTGGTTTTCTAGAATCTTTATAGCTTTCAAGGCATTTACCTCTCCCCAACCGTATTTAAAATCTGGACCAGAATTACCCAAATCATCAGCAGAATTAAGTAAAATTCCTTTCATTAACCCTGATGGAGGGTTCACTCCTGCATTTAATTCTTTATATGCTTGATAGAGTTGCCCCATTACTCCAGAAATACCTGGGCAGGCCATTGAAGTCCCTGATTTAACATCATAATCATTAGTAGCTTGGGTCGAATATACAGAAGATCCTTTGGCTCCAATATCTGGCTTAATTCTACCATCATGAGCAGGTCCTCTACTAGAGGAATTAGCTAATCCACTTGAAGAATTTAGATTTGCAGTAGCAATTACGTTTTTTGCTTGTTTATGCCCACCAGTTACATTGCCCCAATTACTTCCAGCTCCATAACCACAATCACTTGTTCCATCATTACCAGCTGAAAAAACATGAATCAGAGATGGGTATAATCTGATTTGCTCATCTAAATCACGAGCCAAAGAGGTATAGCCTGCATTACATCCATTTGAATAAGATTTAGAGGTAATAATCACATCATTATTTAGGTAAATATTTGGCACACTATTATAGTTGCTGTTGGATGAAGAATACACATATAAAAATGCACCATCAGCCATTCCTCTTCCAACAGGATCCAGATTTCCAGCTCCCATAATTGTTCCAGCAACATGGTCGCCATGGCTTCCGCTACTGCTACTCACGGCACTTTGATCAAGTCTCCCTTGATAATCAATATGAGGACCAATTTCTCCATCATCTTGCATCATGATGTTAATACCCTCTCCATTATAATTTCTTCCATTTGAATATTCGGCATTTATCACATTTGATCTGTGCAGGGTTCTTCCGGTTTTGTTCTCAGGATAAGATGGTGGATCAATAGGAGCAATAAAATGTATAAAAGGATTTTCAGCTATTTTTTCTATATTTGAAATAGGCAAACTTAGAATAATAGAATGAGCAAAAGAATTAATTTCTTTGATGGTATAATCTTTAGATTTTAAAACCTCAAAAGCTAGAGTAAGCTTTACATCTTTGTAAAGTAGAACCTCTATTATAGCATTACTTTCTTCTTTAGCCCAATCAGGACAATTGCCATCTTGCAATTTAGGATGAATTTTCTGCTCTGCTTTTATTGGTAAAAGTGCGATTACATTAAAATCTTCTAACTTTTCTTTGGTAATATTCTCTGATAGAGAAACAATAAAAGTATTGTTAGGGATGTATTCTAAAAAATGAATTCCTGCTTCTTCAATTTCTTCTTTTTGCTTAGTACTTGGAATAACAGAAAATTGCATAAACCGATAGTATTTCCCATCAAAAATACTTGGATCATTTGAAGAAAAATCTTCTAAAACAATTTCATTTTTAGGTGTAAATATGCCAGCTTTCAGTAAAATTTCAGGATTTGAATCTTGTGCAAAGCAAGTGGCAGAAAGGAAAAGGGCAATAAGTATAGTTAGTAATCTCATTTATTTGTATGTAAAATTCGTTCTTGCAAATTTACAATCGTTTTGCGTTTTAAAAAAGATAATGTATTTAAAATTTAAAAAATCTT
>DASCPP010000128.1:0-15273 GCA_036012565.1 Flavobacteriales bacterium
AAAAGTCTTGCTCAAAAGAATAAGAATTATCGCTCCTACATTGGGATGGGTTATTTTAACACTATTTTACCTGGAGTTATTCAAAGAAATATTTTGGAAAATCCTGGTTGGTATACCGCTTACACACCATATCAGGCAGAAATATCGCAAGGCCGATTAGAGGCGCTTTTAAACTACCAAACAATGGTGTGCGATTTAACGGCTATGGAAATTGCAAATGCATCTTTACTTGATGAAGCAACTGCTGCAGCTGAGGCAATGCTTATGTTATTTAATGCCAGAAGCAGAAAGCAAAAGAAAGATGAGATAGTGAAGTTTTTTGTATCCGAGCTTTGCTATCCGCAAACCATTGATGTGCTTATTACAAGAGCAGAACCACTTGGCATTCAGTTAGAAATAGGGAATCATAGTAGTTTAAATTTAAACGAAAGTTATTTTGGAATTTTGCTGCAATACCCTGCAAAGTATGGTGAGGTTTTGGATTATTCTCAAATTGTTACTAAGGTGAAAGAAAATGAAGTTGCAGTTGTTGTGGCGGCTGATTTACTCTCATTAACAATGTTAACTCCTCCTGGTCAGTGGGGTGCAGATGTAGTAGTTGGAACATCTCAAAGATTTGGTATCCCTATGGGATATGGTGGCCCTCATGCTGCATATTTTGCTACACATGAGAAATACAAAAGAAATATTCCAGGCAGAATAATTGGAATAAGTAAAGATGCAGATGGTAATAGGGCGCTTAGAATGGCTTTACAAACCAGAGAGCAACACATTAAAAGAGAAAAAGCAACCTCAAATATTTGTACAGCTCAAGTTTTATTAGCTGTTATGGCTGGTATGTATGGAGTTTTTCATGGCAAAGAGGGGCTGAAAAATATTAGTAAAACTATTCATTCCCTTACAGCTACTTTGGCAGAAGGACTTACACAAATGGGGTGTAAGCAACTAAATGATATTTATTTTGACACCATTCAAATAAATATCGGCAATATGAATATGGACAATATACGAGCTTATGCTGAGGATGCTAAGATGAATTTTAATTTTATTGATGATAAAAATCTTTCTATCAGTATTGATGAAAAGGATGATTTATCCAATATCAATGATATTTTAAAAGTATTTGCAAAAAGTAGTAATATTTCTGATTCTGAAAATTTAATAAAAGAAATTTTAAATGGAGATTACAATAAAGCGGAAGCAAGGATTCCAGAAAATCTGTACAGAACTTCTCCCTTTTTAGAGCATGAAGTTTTCAACCGCTATCATTCTGAAACAGAAATGATGCGATATATTAAAAGTTTGGAGAATAAGGATTTGTCATTAACTCATTCCATGATTCCGCTAGGTTCTTGTACCATGAAGCTTAATGCAGCCACTCAGCTTTTTTCACTTTCTTGGGAAGAATTTGGTAATTTACATCCTTTTGCCCCCGCTCATCAAGCAAGGGGTTATCATATTATGTTTCATGAATTGGAAGAAATGCTTTGTGAAATCACAGGTTTTGATGCTATGAGTTTGCAACCTAATTCTGGCGCGCAAGGCGAATATGCTGGACTGATGGTTATTCGTGCATATCATAAAAATAGAGGAGAAGAACACAGAAACATCTGCTTAATTCCATCCTCAGCACACGGTACTAATCCTGCATCAGCTGTAATGTCTGGGATGAAAGTAGTAGTTACTCCTTGTGATGAAAACGGAAATATGGACATGGAGGCATTAAAGGAAAAGGCAATTGAGCATAAAGATAATTTGGCAGCTTTGATGGTTACTTACCCTTCAACCCATGGAGTTTTTGAAGAAGGCATCATGGAAGCAACCAGTATTATTCACGAAAAAGGAGGGCAAGTATATATGGATGGTGCTAATATGAATGCACAAGTCGGGTTTACTAATCCTGCTAAAATAGGAGTAGATGTTTGTCATTTAAATTTACATAAAACATTTGCTATTCCACATGGAGGTGGCGGACCTGGAGTTGGCCCAATTGGAGTTATGGAACATTTAAAAGCATTTTTACCAACTAATCCAATTATTATTACTGGAGGAAATAAAGCAATACCAGCTATTTCGGCAGCCCCTTGGGGTAGTGCATTGATACTTGCAATTTCTTATGCTTACATAAAAATGTTAGGTGCAGATGGTTTAACAAAATCAACTCAGATTGCTATTTTAAATGCAAACTACATTAAAAGCCGCTTAGAAAAACAATATAGTATATTGTATAAAGGTAAATGCGGAAATGTTGCTCATGAAATGATTATTGATTTCAGAGAATTTAAAAAAGATGGGATAGAGGTTGTTGATGTAGCCAAACGCTTGATGGATTATGGTTATCATGCGCCAACTGTTTCTTTCCCTGTTGCGGGAACATTAATGATTGAACCAACTGAAAGTGAGAGTTTAGTAGAAATTGATCGTTTTTGTGATGCCATGCTTGAGATAAAAAATGAAATTGATGAAGTGGTAAATAGGGAAGTTATACCTGAGGAAAGTGTACTCAAAAATGCTCCTCATACTATTTTTTGTTTGACAGAAGATTGGCAATGTAAGTATTCAAAAGAAAAAGCAGTTTTTCCTTTACCTTATGTTAAAGAGAATAAATTTTGGCCCGTTGTGCGTAGAGTGGATGATGTTTTTGGAGACAGGAATTTGCATTGTTCCTGTGCTCCAAGAGAACTATCAATAAATCGTTAAATAAAGTAGAAAATCGCTAAAGCAGAATAATTAAAATCGTTATCCAAAGCAATAGACTATACAAAAATGATTTTATTCTAATAGTCTTTAAATTCTATAATTGAAAGGTTAATTACTATTAAGAATAAGCTAATTTGAAAGCTTTTTTCTAACTGCTTTTATCACACTAAAACTAATATATTCATAGAACCTTGAGTTTAAGAAAATAGTAGCTATAAAAAAGATAATGAAATATGGAAAAGAAAGTTTTTTATTCTTTACTTTTAAAACAAGCTTTTATAAAAACAAATTGAATTATAAATCCTACCTTTGTAGCTCAATAACTTATCTGAAATTGGATGGAAACCATTGAGATCATTGGGTACCTTGGGGCAATTGTAGTAGGGGTGCTGGTGGCATTGGTTGGGGCAGGCGGCTCCATCCTTACTGTACCCATTTTGGTTTATCTTTTTGGTGTTGCACCGGTAGCCGCAACGGGATATTCTCTCCTCATAATTGGAATAACCTCCTTCATCAGCACCTTTGGTTATATATACAGGAAACTGATCAACTACCGCATCGTGGTTTTGTTTGGCATACCCTCCATTATTGCCGTTTACCTAACTAGACGGTTCCTGGTGCCGATGATTCCCATTGAAATATATGAGCAGGGAAACTTACTCATTACCAAAGATTCCTTTTTAATGCTGTTATTGGGTGTGCTGATCATGATATCTGCCATTTTCATGGTATCGTTAAAAAATAACTGCCAACCAAATGAACCACCAGTCAAGATATCCAGTTTTCAATATTCCCGAATGATCCTTATAGAAGGAGTCATCATTGGTGTCCTGACCGGTTTTGTAGGAACGGGAGGTGGGTTCATGATCATACCTGCACTGGTCATCTTGTGCCAGATACCTATTAAGACCGCAGTAGGGTCAGCTCTCCTTATTGCTGCCTTTAAGTCAGGCATTGGATTCCTTGGGGAAATAGGCAACAACCCCGATATTGATTACCAACTTATAGGTGTCTTTACTGGCCTGGCCCTGATAGGCATTGCCATTGGGAACTTTCTGTCTCAAAAAGTATCGGGCTATAGACTACGTAATGCTTTTGGCTATTTTATCCTGATGATCGCCATCTTTATTTTGATCCGGGAATATATGAACCTATAAGGTTATTTTTTGTAAAATGCTTCTTTAACCGGTTTGAGTGGCCGTCCCATCCAAAGTGGCCGTCTTAACCCTTCCGGTCCAGGAGCAGGGCGAGTCATCTCCTGCCATTCTTTATAGACAGCAAAAGACCGGTTGGTATCTACAAATATATCACCGTATTTATCATCAGCACCGGCCTTTTCTATCCTCACCTTTTGGTGCCAGCAATGCATACCGCTTATGGGGTCTGGATGTACCGGAAAGGTAATGTTCTGATGCACCCCGCCATCTTTCCAAAATATATGCTGACTATCGCTGTCATCACTGTCATATCGCTCTATCTGTGTAACAGTATTCATCAGGTATTTTCCCTTTTCTACCTCTTCAATTTTAACCGTGTTCATAGCCCATCGGTTGGCCAGGGGATCCTGCTTCCTTCTCCACCTGCCAATGTGATGAGAACAGGCCACAACCCCAGGCCTAATGGATTCCGTCACCCATACCTTGTCTACAAAATAACCAATATCTGTATTTACTTTCAGCAGGTCTCCATTCTTTACTCCGAGCTTTGTAGCATCGGAGGTATGCATCCATATGGGATTTCTGTTGGATATCTCTGCCAGCCATTTGGCATTGCCCGAACGGGTATGGATCAATGCTGGCAAACGAAAGGTAGGCACAAGTGGGAATTCTCCCTTTCCATTATCCATGTCTTTCCAATGCACATGGGATTTAATATAGCCAGGTATCGCATATTCAGGCCATTTCCAGTCGATCATGGTTTGAGAAAATATTTCTTGCTTTTTAGAAGGGGTAGGAAACCCTTCCCGGACCTTACCATCAACCATGGGCCCTATCACATCACCATTTTTCCTAACCAACCCATCCTCATCAGGTTGTGTTTCTCCTGCCTCCAGCTCTGTCATGTGCCTGTCATATACCTTATCTGTGATCTCAAAGGCTCCGTATTTTTTCATGTAATCGAGCTCTGTAAGCCCCTCCTTTTCCGCCTTTTCCGGAAGACCCGGAACATTTTTAAATATGTGATGGTAATACTCATCAATGGTCACCTTTTTACCCTCGGAGCTGGGCGATTCAAAATGTTTCCTGATACCTAAAGAACCATCCGGGTCAATGCGCCAGGACAGCTCTATCCAGAATTCATCCTCCTCCCATACCTCTCCGACATTGGCTTCATAGGTGTGGGTTACTTCTTCCCCATTTTTTCTTTTGAACTCCCGCAGTACGGGTTGTCGGAATGCGATCCACATTCCTGAATGGGTCTCGTAACTGTTGAGGTCATGCCGTTCGGCAGAATGCCCCATGGGAAGCACATAATCTGCATTAAAGGCCGTTTCATTCCAAGTTGGCGTGAGTGCAATATGCATACCTACCTTGCTCTCATCCTGTAGCATCTCCATCCAGGAAAACCCATCCGGATAGGTCCATACGGGATTAAACACACGGGTAAAATATACGTCCAGCTTGCCTCTTCCCTCTTTTACCATATGGGGTAAAATAAAGCTCATCTCATAGTGAGCCATGGGATATTCATCAGGAAAATGCAGCTCGTTCCAAAACTTATGAGCTGGAGGATTGTTAAAAAATGTAGGCTTGAACTTGTTCCAGGCACTGGGCATAGTGCCCCCCTCCGTACCCACTGCCCCAACCAAAACACTTAAGAAATGCAATGCCCGTGTGGCCTGCCACCCACCCAGATTACCTGCAGAAGCACTCCGCCAGTTGTGGCAGGCAAACTGGGTGCCGGCCTTACCAATTTCTCTTGCAACATCTACAATTGCTGCTGCATCCACCCCACATTCATCAGCGGCATATTCAGGTGTATAGGAACTGTATTCCTTTTTAAGGGCTTCAATGAATTCTGCAAAGCCATGCTCCTCCTTTTCAGGAAAACGGTAAGCCATGAATTCTTTCCAATTCACCCATTGCTCCATAAAGCCTTGGTTGTACAGGCCTTCATCCAAGATGATCTTTGCCATGGCCAAAAATAGGGCTGCTTCCGTTCCCGGATAGGTGGCCAGCCAGTAGTTTGCCATGCTAGCGGTATTGGATAACCGGGGATCGATTACACAAAGCTTGGCCCCTTTCATCATTCCTTCAATGATACGCTGCGCATGGGGATTGAAATAATGCCCTGTTTCCAGGTGGGCACTCAAAAGCAAAATAAATTTGGCGTTCGCATGGTCTGGTGAAGGGCGGTCATAACCCTGCCATATGGAATAACCAAATCGGGCTCCTGCCGAGCATATGTTCGTATGGCTGTTGTGACCATCTACACCCCACGACTTCAGCACCCTATCCATATATCCTTCATGTCCCGGTCTACCCACATGGTAGACCACCTCATTGTTTCTCTCCTCTACAATTGCTTTTCTTATCCTGCCTGCAATATCATTCAGGGCATCATCCCACGTAACCCGCTCCCACTTTCCTTCCTTCCTGTCTCCTACCCTTTTCATGGGATACAATATTCGGTCCGTATCTTTGATCTGGTTAATGGTGGCCGGGCCCTTGGCACAATTTCTGCCTCTACTACCCGGGTGATAGGGGTTGCCTTCAAACCTTCTTATTTCCTGGGTTTCCTTATCCACGTAAGCCAGCAATCCACAGGCAGCCTCACAATTAAAGCAGGTGGTGGGTATAATGGAATACGATTTCTTTTCTTTTTTTGGCCATGCCTTTGCTTCATATTCCTCCCAGTGGTCCCATTTTTCTGGAGGTGGATAATTAGAAAGAGGGCCTGGCTCATCCAACTTGGGAAGGGCCTCTTCCAAACCGGAAAGATCCTTGCCTTTGAACCGGTCCAACTTCTTGATGAGCCCCAGGGACTCGGCTGTTTTTTCTATAAAAGTGCGTTTGTCTCCCATCAGCTCAGCGGTATTAATTGGGGTGCTTTTACCAGTACATGGTTAGCAATCCAGGTTCCTATAATCACCAATACTGCAGCACCTAAATCCATGTAAGACACATTGACGAACAACAATGCTATGGGAAGGATGTTGCCCAGCAATACCACACCCAGCCAAAATTGGTTTTTAAAAATTCCTTGATGAATCATTTTTGAAGCCAGCCTGGCATCTCTATTGGATTCTTTGTGCAATGCCTCATAAACCGAATATAGCAAATGCGCAAAGGTGCTGCATAGCAAGACAAACCTAACCCAATAAACACCCTCCAGCGCCATGATGTACGATAGCACAAGCATTGCCGAACCGCCTACCATAATAGAATGAAGGAACATGTGAAATGGCAACATTTTGTTCTGCCAGTAATCTCTGCCCTTAGCCTGAGCAAATAAGAAAGCGGTGTAAACCACTGTTAGGAATGCAAAAGGAAAAATAAGGTAGTTTAATACTGTCAAGCTACCCATCCAATCCATGTAATAACCCAACATCCAGGCAGACATTAAGCCACCAAATACTGTGATAATATAAGCTCCCCTAACAATCCAGGATCTCCATTGTGGTCGTAGCAATACGCTTAGAAACCGATCTGGTCTGTCCAGGTCCTTAACCAACAGGGCACCTGTAATGGTCAGAAACACGAGACCAACAAATAGGCTGACTAACACCATGTCTTGTCTGCCTTTCCCCAGCCAATAAAGCACAATGGAGATCAGGACTGCACCACCGGCAATCCCTTTGGTTACCAAATAGGCAGCTACCTCCCATCCCCAAAGAACCCCTTTATCTGGTGCATCGTAAGTTCGGGCAGCACTGTTGTCAAACTTTTCTGAAGGGCTCGGATCTTTTGCTACATTATGTCCTACTCCCCTTTCTTGCGAGCTCCACATATAACCAGATTCCCTGTTGGTTGCAACTGGCTCAAGGGATATCTCATCGGCTTCAATATAAAAAAGCTTGGGAGCTGTACCTTTTTCCGTTTTTCTTGCTACCACTGTGTTTTCCGCCAAAAGCTGGCTGATCTCCGTGGTATCATCATCCATATCACCAGATATGATTGCATGCTCAGGACATACCACAACACAAGCCGGTTCCAGCCCATTATCAACTCGATGGGTGCAATAATTACATTTGGAAGCGGTATTGCTTAATGGGTCAATGTATAGAGCATCATAGGGGCAAGCCTGTGTACAGGCCTTGCAGCCAATACATCGGTCCTTATCAAAATCCACTATCCCATCATCCCTGGTGTACAATGCAGTAACTGGACAAACTTCAACGCATGGTGCATTAGCACAATGATTGCAACGCATCACCGAAAAAGAACGTTGAGAATATGGAAATTTACCGTGCTCAATGTATTTTACCCAGGTGCGATTTACTCCAACAGGAACTTCGTGCTCACTTTTGCAAACAACCGTACAGGCATGACATCCGATACATTTCCTATTGTCAATTATGAAACCGTAATTGCTGATATTCTACTATTTTTATTACTAATCTAAGAAAAAATTACTAAACCCAAAGCACTAAAGATAAAGATGATTCTTAGTGCGATTGAAATTTGTTCCTTAGTAAAAAGAAAAATATTTTTTTAGAGATTAATTGTATTTCCATTCTAATTTTTTGCAAATAAAACAACTTTATTATTATTAAGTAATATTTGTTAGGTAAATATTTTTCCAGGATTTAATATCTGATTAGGGTCAAACAGTTTTTTAATTCCTTTTTGTAATTTCAATTCTTTTTCTGAAAATACAATATCCATAAAATTCTTTTGCACCAAACCAACACCATGTTCTCCACTAAGGGTGCCTCCAAGACTTTTGGTCAACTGAAAAATTTCACGAATTCCAAAGTCAAGTTTGTTGTTCCAATCCTCATCACTCATATCCCCTTTTATGATGTTGATGTGCAAATTACCATCCCCTGCATGTCCATAGCAAACCGATTTGAATCCATATTTTTTTCCAATCTCTTTTACTCCTTTTAATAATTTAGCCAATTCTGCTCTTGGCACTACTGTATCTTCTTCTTTATAAATTGAATTGGACTTTACCGATTCTGCAATTGCCCTACGCAATTTCCAAATTTGATTTTTTTGACTTTCACTATCAGCCAAAAGAATTTCACCACACTCAAATAACTCCATAACTTTAGCAATTCGTTCACAATCTTTATTTAACACTTCCATATCATTTCCATCTACTTCTACTAAAAGATGAGCTTGTATCTCATCTTCAATTTGAAGATCAATATCGGTATATTTTAAGGTCCAAATGGTAGCATCTCTCTCAATAAACTCCAATGCTGAGGGCGTAATACCAGCACGAAAAACTGCAGAAACCGATTCACAAGCTTTCTCAGTAGAAGTGAAAGGCACAAGCATTGTAACATCTTTTGTTGGTAAAGGAATTAACTTGAACACAATTTTAGTAATGATTCCAAGGGTGCCTTCACTGCCAATCATAAGGGAAGTTAAATTATAGCCTGTTGTATTTTTTAGCACATTAGCACCAGTCCAGATTATTTCTCCTGTGGGCAATACTACCTCCAAATTCAGTACATAATCTTTGGTTACGCCATATTTTACGGCTCTTGGGCCGCCCGCATTTTCGGCTAAATTCCCGCCTAACAAGCAGCTTCCTTTACTAGATGGATCAGGTGGATAAAACAATCCTTTTTTGGATACTGCATTCCTGAAAAATTGATTGATAACTCCTGGCTCTACAGTTGCTTGTAAATTACGCTCGTCAATTTCTATAATCGCGTTTAAGCGTTCCGTACTCAAGGCTACTCCACCATAAATTGGTAAAGATCCGCCACTCAACCCAGTCCTTCCTCCACAAGGAGTTACAGGAATATTCTCAGCATTGCAATACTTTAAAACATCAGCAATTTCATCAGATGTTTTTGGTTTTAAAACAACTTCAGGAGGATAGAATAAATCCTCCGTTTCATCATGACTGTATTCTGCTAATTTTTCTTCATCAGTAAATACAAAATTGACACCTATTACTTTTTTTAAAAAAGAAATATCATCAATATTTAATTGCTTGTATTCCATCTGCACAAATTTAATTAAATTCGCCACTACTTATTTACTGCTTACAAATAAAGATGAAAAAATTACTAACACTTACGCTTTGCTTTTTGCTTATTACTCCAACTTATGCACAAAAGCGTGATATTACATTGGAAGATTTATGGAAGAATCACGTTTTCTACCCCGCCTATATTGGAGGATTTAAATCCATGAATGATGGAGAGCATTATTCAACTTTGGAGCAAACTGATGAGGGTCAAGAAATCATAAAATACCAATTTAACAATGGTAAAAAAGTACGTGCCTTATTTAATAGTGCGAATTTTAAAATCCAAAAAATTAAGGGTTATTCTTTTAGTAATGATGAGAAACAAATTTTGCTTAAAACAGAAACCGAGAAGATTTATAGGCATTCAAGTAAGTCAATTTATTACGTCTACAATGTGTTTACCGATAAGCTCAAAAAATTCAATGATGATAAAATTATGTATGCTACTTTTTCTCCTATTGGGGATAAGATTGCCTATGTATTTGAGAACAATTTATATATCAAAGATATTAGGACTGAAAAAATCACTCAAGTAACTAATGATGGCAGAAAGAACCATATTATTAATGGTGCTTCCGACTGGGTTTATGAAGAAGAGTTTTCACTTGTTCGTTCTTTTGAGTGGGCTCCTGATGGAGAAAATATTGCTTATTATAAATTTGATGAATCTCATGTAAAAGAATTCTCAATGGATCTTTTTAAAGGCGAGCTTTATCCTACTCAGGATGTGTTTAAATATCCAAAAGCTGGTGAAACTAATTCTGTGGTGAAAGTCTATTTTTATAATCTTAAAGAAGCAAAAAATACTTTTGTATATACTGAAAAAGATTACGAATATCTTCCTAGAATTAAATGGACAAATAATCCTAATAAGATGGTTATTCTTGGAATGAATCGCCACCAAAATGAATTAGACTTTATTTTAGCAAATGCATCTGATGGCTCAAATAAAGTACTGTTTACTGAAAAAGACAAATACTACATTGATATTCATGATAACCTTACTTTTTTGCCAGAAAGAAATTTTATCTGGACATCTGAAAAGGATGGTTTTAATCATATTTATTTAAGAGATTTTGAAGGGTCAGAAATTCAGCTTACGAAAGGTAATTGGGAGGTAACAGATTTTCATGGGGTAGACTCGGATAAAATGGAGTTATATTATACATCTACAGAGGACGGTTCAATCAACCGTTCTTTATATGTGCAGAATTTGGAAAGTGGTGAGAAAAGAAAACTCAGCACTGAAATTGGTGTAAACTCTGCATCATTCAGTAAAGGACTAAAATATTATATGAATTCTATTTCAACAGCTAATATTTCACCTAAATTTACTTTACACAAAGCGGATGGGACTCAGTTAAAAGTGTTAGAAGACAATGCAGATTTCAATACTAAAATGGAAGATTTTAATCTTTCTAAAAAGGAGTTTTTCACCATAAAAACAGAAGATTCAGAATTAAATGCTTGGATGATAAAACCACCAAACTTTGAAAAGGAAAAAGAATATCCACTATACATGTTTTTATATGGAGGCCCCGGCTCACAACAAGTAAAAAACTCTTTCGGTTGGACAAATTATTATTGGTATCAGATGCTAGCACAAAAAGGATATATTGTTGCTTGTGTGGATAATAGAGGAACTGGTGGAAAAGGTGCAGAATTCAAAAAGATGACGTATAAAGAACTAGGTAAATTCGAAACAATAGACCAGATAAATGCCGCAAAATATTTTGGAAACTTACCCTATATTGATACTGATAGAATTGGAATCCAAGGATGGAGTTATGGAGGCTATATGTCGTCATTAGCTATCACTAAGGGAGCTGATGTTTTCTCTTTAGCTATTGCAGTTGCCCCAGTTACCAATTGGAGATATTATGATAATATTTATACTGAACGATTCATGCAAACACCTCAAGAAAATGCAAGTGGATATGATGAGAATTCTCCAATTAATCATGTAGATAAACTAAAAGGCCATTATTTATTGGTGCATGGATCAGCTGATGATAATGTACACGTGCAAAATACTATGGAAATGATTTCAGCCTTAGTAAAAGCAAATAAACAGTTCGATTTATTTATTTATCCTGACAAGAATCATGGTATTTACGGTGGAAACACACGTTATCATTTGTATAAAAAAATGACAGATTTTATTTTAAAGAATTTATAACAGAAAATTTATTATTTTCGGCACTTAATAAAAACCTAAATAAATATGGGACAAATTATTGGATACATCCTCTTTACAATTATAGCTGTATTCGGGGCAAAATGGTTTATAGAAAAAGATGGTCATCCTAAGGCTCTTTTTTATCTGTTTTTCGCAGAAATGTGGGAAAGATTTAGTTTTTATGGAATGAGGGCATTACTCGTTTTATATATCATTAAAGATTATATGGCGAGCGTGGAGAACAATGAAGAAATTGCATATGGTATTTATGCTGCATATGGAGCATTGGTGTATGCTACACCTTTACTTGGCGGATTCCTTGCTGATCGTTTTATAGGATATAGAAAAGCCATTATGCTTGGTGGAATCTTGATGGCTGCAGGACATTTCTTTATGGCATTTCCAATTGATTTCTTCTTTTATGGAGCTCTTGGATTATTAATTGCAGGTAATGGCTTTTTTAAGCCAAACATTTCTTCATTAGTAGGGTCTTTATATGAAGAAGGAGATATAAAAAGAGATTCTGGTTTCACAATATTTTACATGGGAATAAATTTAGGTGCTGCAGTAGCACCACTACTATGTGGATATATTGGAGAAATGTGGGGCTGGCATTATGGATTTGGGCTTGCTGGAGTAGGAATGTTAGCTGGTGTCGTTGTATTCTGGGATGGAATTAAAAAAGGTGTTTTTGGAGATAAGGGGCTACAACCTATTGAATACCAAGAAAAGAAATTTTTTAATTTTAATATTGAAAAGTTAGTATGGGTTTTTGGATGTTTAATTGTACCCATTTTTGCATATTTAATTGTTTTAGAAGCTAGCGGGGCTGAATTTTTGGGGACAATAATAAATATACTCTTAGTAATTTCTGTGGGTTATGCTGGTTATCTTATGTATGAAAATTATAGAGATGGTCAGCCTGCTGCCGCTAATAAAATTGGGTCGATTTTAATTTTAGCAGTACTTTGTGCTGTATTTTGGGCTTGTTTTGAACAGGCTGGAAGTTCCTTAGTAGTATGGGCAGACAAGTGTATTGATTTGAAATTTATGGTTGCTTCTCAAACAAATGCTATAAATCCTGGATATATCATCTTCCTTGCCTTTCCTTTTGCTTTATTATGGGAAAAACTTGATTTATGGGGAAAAAACCCTAATACAGCAAAGAAATTTGCTATGGGTATTGCTTTCTTAGGATTAGGATTCTTGGTATTCGCATACAGTATTAATTTTATTAGTGATGCCGGGAAATTGCCATTTTCTACACTTTGGATTGGTTGGCTATTAATTACTACAGGGGAACTATGTTTATCTCCTATTGGTTTGTCAAAAGTTACTCAATTAAGCCCTAAAAAATCTATAGCATTTTTTATGGGTCTTTGGTTTTTATCATCTACCGTAGCACATTACATAGCAGGGGCTCTGGCAAAATTAACTATAGGTGGTCAAACAACAAGTTCAGAAGGGTTATTGGGCAAATTAAATACCATGTTGTTTAGTGGTGTTGACCCTACTGCAAATGGTGTTGCAGAGGCAATGATATATAATGACTTATTTGGGAAAATAGGATTTGTTACTATAGGAATTGCTCTTGTTACACTTCTTATTTCTCCAATAATTAAAAAATTAATGCACGATATTCACTAACACACAAAAAAATGAAACATTTATTAACAGTAGTATTATTAGCATTTTCTCTTAATGGATTTGCACAACAAAAACCATTAGAATGGCATACAGATGTTAAGAAAGCGATTGACGTATCGATTGAAAATGGGAAACCATTGCTTTTCTTTTTCACTGGAAGCGATTGGTGTGGATGGTGTAAACGTTTACAAAAAGAAGTTTTCTTTAAGCCAGAGTTTGCTACTTGGGCAAATAAAAATGTAGTATTAGTAGAGTTAGATTTTCCAAGAAGAACGAAACTTTCAGCTGAATTACAAAAGCAAAATAGAGAATTAGGGCAGATGTTTGGAGTAAGAGGATATCCTACTATTTGGTTTGTAACTCCTGAAATTCAAGAAAGTAGAAAAATCAATTTTCAGAAGTTAGGAAAACAAGGATATGTAGCTGGTGGTCCAAAAGCATGGATTGCAGGAGCTGATAAATATATTAAGCCAAAGAAATGAGAAAACTAGTTCTTCTCAGTTTTCTTTTATTATTTAGTATTGCTGCTTTCTCACAAGGTGAGGCTAAAACTAATATTCAATGGTTAAAGCTTAATAAAGCAGAAGAGTTAGCTGCAAAATACGATAGTGACATGCTTGTTTTCTTCTTTCGTAATGGCTGTCCAGATTGTAAGAGGATGAAAGAAGAAACGTTCAAGAATCCTGAAATTATCAAATTAATTAATGAGAATTTTTTTCCTGTAATGTTAAATGCAAGAACAAAAGACACCATTGTATATAATAGTAAAAAGTATTTTAATCAGCAGCCTGTTGAGCATGGTTCTACCTTTAGGCACGATTTGTTTCATGAATTAGCAGATGCTGTTAAAGGTCAATACTACTATCCTTATATTGTTATTATTGATGGAGAGCATAAAAAGGTAAAGCCTCTCCCTGGCTTTTTCCCTACCATCCGTTTAAAAAGAAGTCTGTCCTCACTTTTAAATTCTGAACCAAAATAAAAAAAGGAGCTTTAACTCCTTTCTTTCGGGTGGATGATGGGATTCGAACCCACGACCCCCGGAACCACAATCCGGTGCTCTAACCAACTGAGCTACAACCACCATTTTTAGCGAGTGCAAATATAAATATTTGATAGATATACTACGCTTATTTATAAAGTAAAAATGCAGTATATTTGTTTCGAAATATGAGAGATAATAAACATACAGAAGTCCTAAAAGTGGATGGAATGACTTGTGCCAATTGTGCACTTGGAATTAGAAAACATTTGGAAAAAAATGGAGTGCAAGAGGTTGCTATTAATTTTATAACTTCTGAAGCTTCTTTTGCTAAGGATTCAAAAAATACTTCAAACAAGGTAATTCAATTAATAAATGAGATTGGGTATAAAGCACAAAGTATAAGTATTAATAAAAAAGAAGAAAAGCTTTCCTCATTAGAAAAGAAATTCATTTTTACTTTATTTTTTACACTTCCTCTTTTTTCTCATATGTTTTTACCAAAAGACTTTTTTCTACAAAATGCTTTAGTCCAATTTGCGCTATGCTTACCTGTATTTATTGTTGGATTAACGTATTTTGGAAAAAGTGCTTTGAGCAGTTTAAAATC
>DASCPP010000129.1:0-1680 GCA_036012565.1 Flavobacteriales bacterium
TACATATCTTCCAGATCAACATAAATTACTTTACCCTCAGCAACTAAACTTCCCATACTAATTGCATTATAATCTACTGAATTGGCATCAGGAATTTTATTTTCAACAGATGTAATATCAGCAGGCAAAAGAGGTCCTCCAAAATAACCTTTTAGTTTGTAGCCGTTATAACTTGGAGGATTATGAGAAGCTGTAATCACCACACCCAAAGATGCTTTTTCTTTCACCACACCTAAGGAAACCATAGGAGTAGAAACAAAGCCTTTTGCAATTTTCACTAATACTCCTTTACTTGCTAAAACCTTAGCAGCAGTTTCTGCAAAAAGCTCTCCTGCAAAACGACAATCATGTCCAATTACTACTGAAGGATTGTCATTATTCTCATTCAACCAATCTCCCACAGCAATACTTACTCTAGATACATTATCACAGGTATATTCTTTTGCAATGATTGCTCTCCAGCCATCCGTTCCAAACTTAATTTCCGTCATTCTTTTGTTTAATTATTAATCGTGCAAAACTAATAAATTAGCGCATTATTTTTCGTTTATTTAATGCCCTTCTGTATTTTTTTGCATTTCTACTATGTTCTCTTGATGTTTTTGCAAAATTATGGTAGCCAGAAAAATCCTCTTTTGCGCACATAAAAAGATAATCATTTTTGCTTGCATTTAGTACCGCATCAATGGAATTAATAGATGGAATACAGATTGGTCCGGGAGGCAATCCTTTATGCAAATAGGTATTGTAAGGGGAATCGATTTTTAAATCTTTTGTCAGCACCCTTCTTATGGAAAAATTACCAATGGCAAAAATAATAGTTGGGTCCGATTGTAATTTCATTCTTTTCTTCAATCTATTGAGATAAAGCCGAGCAATAACTGGTCGCTCATCTTTTTTGTAAGACTCCATTTCCACAATGGAAGCAACAGTTGTTATTTCTTTTTTCGTAAGCCCTTTTTCTTTTGCTTTTTCTATTCTTTCTTTGTTCCAAAACACCTTATATTCTTTTAACATTCTGTCAACAAACTGCTTTGCTGATGTATTCCAATAAAACTCATAAGTATTTGGAATAAATATTGATGAAATATTTTCTTTTGAGAATCCATTAGTATCTAAAAAAACAGAATCAGTAATTAAATTAATAATTAATATTGAATCTGTTTCTAACTGACTTGCTATTTTTCCAGCTAATTGATCCTTTGTTCTTAAATTATGAAATCGGATTTTCAAAGGTACTTGGTTACCAGAACGCAACATGTTAATCAAATCATTATTATTCATTTCTCTGTTGATAAAGTATCTTCCAGCTTTTACATTAAACTTAAAATTTTTCCTTTCTGCTACCCATTCGAAAGAGTTTTTATCTATAAGCAACCCTTCATCAGATAATATGCGTACAACATCAGAAAATTTGGAAGTTGTAGGAATGTAAATGAATTGCTCAGTTTTATCGTTTAATTTTATGTTGGGCTGATACACATAACTATACAATCGGTGAGCTAAAAGTACGCCTAACAAAAAAATAATTCCAACAAAAGAGATAATTACTTTTTTGATAAATGAGGGTTTCTTCTTAAATCTTCTTCTTTTTTTCAATTACAGATTTTCTAGAATTAATTTTGCTTTATGATTTGGGGCAATTTCTAAAATTTTATGCAAATAAAGTTTTGTGTCTTC
>DASCPP010000130.1:0-2028 GCA_036012565.1 Flavobacteriales bacterium
CTGCCTGATATGGTGTGTAAGCGGTATACCAACCAGGATTTTCCAAAATATTTCTTTGAATAACTCCAGGTAAAATAGTGTTAAAATAACCCATCCCAATGTAGGAGCGATAATTCTTATTCTTTTGAGCAAGACTTTTAATATGCTCTTTATACCTGCTTTCAGTAAGAGGATCTGGAAGGTTTAATTTTTCTTGCAACATGATTTGAGAAGGAATAGTCTCTTCTATTAATTTTTCAACAGAATCATAAGACATAACTGAAAGCATTTTTTCAATTTCAGTATTTCTAGGGCCAATGTGTCTATCCTTAAAAGTATATTTTGACATTGCAAAAAATTTTATACAAAATTACACATTGCCTAAATAATAGGTGTAGTTTTATCAAAGAAAAAAGATTCTTCTTTTTTACTAATTTTGGACAATAATGCGCCTGCTAAAAAATATTTTGATTTGGCCTATCTATAGCAACATTTTTGTAGCTCTTTGCATTTTAGGGCTCACTATTAGCTCAGAAATTTTGTTTCGAACTTCCAATTACAAACTGTCTCAATTTGTATTTTTCGCAACCCTTTTTACTTATAACTTTCAGAGAATTTTTCGGTTAAGAAAAATACAAAACCAATCTAGAAAAGATTGGTTGAACAAAAATAAATTAGCTGTATTTATTCTTATTGCAATTGGTGCAATAATGAGTATCTATCACTTTTTTGATTTAAAAACTAAAACCCAGATTGTAATTGTTATTTCTGGAGTTTTATCTGTTTTGTATCCTTTCGGATTAAGAAAAATACCTTTCTCTAAAATCTTTATCATTTCATTAGTTTGGACAATTAGCTCAATGTTTTTGCTTGTTTTGGAGAATGACATCCCTATTGATTCCAATGTTGGGTTTCATCTTATTGGGCGTTTTTTGTTTGTATTTGCTATTGCTATTCCTTTTGATATTCGAGATTTAAAGTTTGATGATAAAAAACTTAAAACCATTCCGATAATTTTTGGCCAATCGAAAGCAAAACTTCTTGCAGTATTATCTCTATTGATTGCTGAAGGATTATATATTATTCAATACTTTGAAAAACAAATATTTTCTCAGCATTTAATCGGAATAATTATTTCATTTTTAATTACATCTTTTTTTATCATTAAATCTTCTGAAAAAAAATCAGATTTTTATTATTCTTTTTGGGTAGAAAGCATGAGTTTGCTTTTATATCTAATTTTAGGATTTTCTACTTTGATGTTATAAATCATATTCTTACATTTACGGCATTAAAAAACAATCAAATGCCAAGCAATATATCTTCAGTTCATTATATAAATTATCTTAAATTAGACTCTGTTTTAGACTCTCAACACCCAATTAGTAAGGATAAAGGAAATGAAGCACATGAAGAAATGCTATTTATCATCATTCATCAGACTTATGAATTGTGGTTTAAACAGATATTACATGAAGTAAATTCTGCAATGGAACTTTTTAAAGCAGATAAAATTGATGAAAGCAATCTTGGAGTTATAGTTAGTAGATTGGAAAGAGTAAATAAAATTATGACTACACTAGTTGGTCAGTTGGATATTTTAGAAACTATGACATCTTTGGATTTTTTAGATTTCCGTCATTATCTTTCTCCAGCATCTGGGTTTCAATCACATCAATTCAGAAAGTTAGAAGTCATGCTTGGTCTGAAAATTAAGAAAAGACATCAGTTTGGTGGATGCCCTTATCACTCACAATTTGAAGGAGAGAAGAAAGAAGAAATTTTAGAATTAGAAGAGAATAACTCTTTGTTTTCTTTGATAGAAAAATGGTTGGAGCGTATTCCTTTCTTAAAAATGGAAGGATTCGATTTCACTTCAAAATACGAATCGGCAGTAAATGAAATGTTAGAAAAAGAAATTTCAGGAATTAAATCTGCAAACTTAACGGATGAAGACAGAACTCTCAGAATAAGAATGATTGAAGAAAATAAAAAATATTTTGAAAGAGTGCTAAATGAATCCAAACATAATAGTGCAATTGAAAATGG
>DASCPP010000131.1:0-1948 GCA_036012565.1 Flavobacteriales bacterium
TGGTTAATTTTAGCTACAATTATGTCGATAATGCTGGCTTGGGGGAAGAATTTCATGAGTTTAACAGACTTATTCTTAGACTATTTTCCTGGATATAATAAGTTTAGAGCTGTATCTATGATTTTAGTTATTGCAGAATTTACTTTACCACTTTTAGGTTTTGTGGCACTGAATAAATTTTTAATTACTAATGAATCAATTGATGAAAAGAAAAAACCTTTACAATTAGCATTCTATATTGTTGGTGGTTTAACACTCTTATTTGCATTAATACCATCATTATTCTTTGATTTTGTTGGAGGTCAAGATGCTAATTTGGAGAAGAATGGATGGCCTGTTGATGCATTGCAATCTGATAGAGCAGGGCTTCTAGGTGCTGATGCATGGCGATCTTTTATTTTTATTTCATTATCCTTTGGAACTCTTTGGTTGTTTCTTAAAAACAAACTAAAATCACAATATGTTATTTTGATTGTAGGTGTTTTAGTTTTAGCTGATATGTGGACGGTAAATAAAAGATATTTAAATGATGATCATTTTGTGAGAAAATCAAAAGTTGAGATTCCTTATCAACCAACACAAGCTAATTTACAGATACTTAAAGATAAAGATCTTAATTTTCGAGTTTTTAATCAGAGTGTTAATACTTTTAATGATGCTAGTACATCTTACTTTCACAAATCTATTGGAGGATATCATGGAGCTAAATTGAAACGTTACCAAGAACTTATAGAACAACATATCTCTCAAGGAAATCCGGCTGTGATTAATATGTTAAACACAAAATATGTAATAAACAAAAAGGGGCAGGTACAACAAAATCCTGGCACAATGGGGAATGCTTGGTTTGTAAATAATGTAAATATAGTAGCAAATGCAGATGCAGAGATTGCCGCATTAAAGGAACTTGATGTTAGAAATACAGCTGTAGTGGATGAGCGTTTTAAGGCTCAATTAATTACTAATTTATCAAATGAGAACGCAAGTATTTCTTTAACGGATTACAAGCCTAACTATCTAGAATACAAATCAAATTCTACAAATGATGGAATTGTAATCTTTTCAGAGATTTATTACGCTAAAGGATGGAATGCATATGTAAATGGTGTATTAAAACCACATTTCAGAGTAAATTATGTTTTAAGAGGGTTGCAGATTCCAGCAGGAAATAATATCATTGAGTTTAAATTTGAGCCAAGCACTTACAAAACTGGCGAAACAGTTTCATTGGCTTCATCAATTATATTATTATTACTTTTAGCCTTTGTTTCCTTTAAGGAATTAAAATCTTAATGAAAAAAGTATTAATCATTTCTTACTATTGGCCTCCAGCTGGAGGATCAGGTGTGCAGAGGTGGTTAAAATTTACAAAATACTTACCTAAAAATAATTGGCGACCTATAATTTATACTCCTGAGAATCCGTATTTTGAGATAAAAGACGAAAAGTTGTTAGGTAATGTTCCTGCAGAGGCCAAGATTTGGAAAACAGCAATTTGGGAACCATATGCATTAAAAGATAGATTATTTGGAAAGGGAAGTACAAGTCAAAGTGCTGGAGTAATTTCTAATAAAAATTCATTAAAGAATAAATTCCTAAATTGGATAAGAGGAAATGTATTTATTCCAGACCCAAAGGTTTATTGGGTTAAATCTTCAGTTAAATTCCTTAATAAAAAGGTTAAAGAAGAAGGAATTCAGCATATTATAACCACTGGTCCGCCACATTCAATGCATCTGATTGGTTTGTCCTTAAAAATACAAAATCCAGAACTAAAGTGGATAGCAGATTTTCGCGATCCTTGGAGTGAGTTAGATTTATTGGATGAGTTTCATTTGTCAAAATCATCAAAGGCTAAACATAAGAGACTTGAGAGAAAAGTGTTACAAGTGGCTGATGTGACTTTAACTGTGAGTGAGAGTTGGGTAAATGACTTAAAACGATTAGG
>DASCPP010000132.1:0-12938 GCA_036012565.1 Flavobacteriales bacterium
GCAACAACACCAAATGCCGCTAAATTTGTAAATACATAAATCAGCACGAAATAGATAACAGTAGCCATTCCTAATTCGTTTGTACCAAGTAACCCAAGTAAAATAAAGCCAGCTTGAGCCACAGATGAAAAAGCTAAAAATCGTTTAATATTGGATTGCCTTATAGCAAAAAGATTCCCTATTGTCATTGTAAGCACTGCTAATATATACAAGATGTCAGACCAAACAGAAACCAAAGATTTAAATACGGTAAACAGTAAAATGCTAAAAATAAATACTGCAGCACCTTTTGATATTACAGATAAATAAGAGGTAACATTTGTTGGCGCTCCTTCATATACATCAGCTGTCCAAAAGTGGAATGGAACCAAGGAAATTTTAAATGCTAAACCAGAAATAAACATGATAAATGCCAAAATTGTTACTGGAGCACTCATATCTACAGCTAATAGATCCGCAAAATAAAGTGAGCCAAATTGTCCATACATTAAAGAAACTCCAAACAGCATTACAGCTGATGAAAATGCAGCAGACATAATTAGTTTTAGTGCAGATTCAGATGATTTGGCATCATCTGTATTGTAAGCAACAAGTGCGGCCATTGGAATTGTTGCAAGCTCCAATCCCAAATAGAACATCAAGAAATCACCTGATGAAATCATGAAATTCATTCCAATTAAAGTACTAAAAAGAAGAATGAAGAACTCTGAGATTCTTGCTTTGTTTTCCTCTTTCAGCAGCCAAGTACTAGCTTGTAATAAAATGATAAATACACCAATATTCAATATGTTTTTCATCAGAATAATTAATACTGAGTTTTGATACATCCCTCCAAAAATCTCACCTGAAACATTTCCAAAGAAACCATATATAGTATGCAATCCAAAAAGACCAACTGCAAAAGGAATGATTTTTTTCTTGTTATCAATTGCAATTTCAGCAATCAACAGTATTAAAGTTGCTATTGTTAAAAGCAACTCATGTTTCATTATTATGAAGTTAGATATATCCATTTTTAATTTGCTGCTATTACTAATTTATCTACAATTGGTTGTAAGCTATCTAAAATTAAATTAGATAGCCATAAAGGTGCAACACCCATACCAACAATAGCAATTAAAAGTACAATTAGCGGTAATTTCTCATGCCATACAGCATCTGTTAGTTTTGCATGGTCTTCATTTATTATTGGGCCAAATAATATTTTACCTACTACTCTTAAAATATATACTGCCGTTACAACAATTGAGGAAACTGCAACAATTGTTGCTATTCTATGAAAAATATCTGCATGCTGGAAAGCTCCTACAAAAATTGTCATCTCAGCAACAAAACCGCTTAAACCAGGAAGGCCTAAAGAAGCTAATCCTGCTATAACATACATCACCGCCAAAAATGGCATTACTTTCATTAGTCCTCCTAATTTTCTTATATCCCTTGTCCCAGCCCTTCCATAAATCATTCCTATAAGTGCAAAGAACATTGCAGTCATTAATCCATGAGAAAGCATTTGTAAAATTGCCCCATTAAAGGAAGTTTTATTTATCATTAATACTGCAAAAAGTACTAATCCACAATGACTAACGGATGAGTAAGCATTGATATATTTTAGGTCCGTTTGAACAATAGCTCCGAGTGCCCCATAAATTACTGAAATCCCAGTTAGGATAATAAAAATCCAACCCATTTCATTTGCAGCTTCAGGCATTAAATACATGGCAACTCTTAGTGCCCCATAGCCACCTAATTTCATCAGCACTCCAGCATGCAACATGGATACTGCAGTTGGTGCTGATGCGTGCCCATCAGGAGACCAAGTATGGAACGGAAATAACGCCCCTAAGACACCAAATCCTACAAAAGTTAGTGGGAAGAAAAATCTTTGTGCTTCAATTGGCATAGAGTGTTTTGCGATCTCTAAAATATTATAAGTTAAAGGAGCACCTTCTGGAGCAGAGTTCATGTAAATTCCTAGTAATCCAACCAATAAGAATGCCGATCCTCCCATAAGCATTAAGGTAAGTTTCATAGCAGAATATTCCTTTTTGCCAGTTCCCCAAATTCCTATTAACAAATACATAGGAAGTACCGCTACCTCATAAAAAAGGAATAGAGTAAATAAATCTAATGAGATAAAGAACCCAAAGACTCCAGTTGATAATATAATTAATGAAATGAAAAATTCTTTAGATAAATAAGTGACTTTCCATGAAGCAAATACGCCAGTAAATATAATGATTCCCGTTAGTAATATCATTACTACAGCAATACCATCAACTCCTACATTATATTGGATATTTATACTTTCGAACCATTGATATGATTTCTGGAAAACCATTTCAGCATTATTGCCACTTGCTCTTTCTGCCATGTACATAAATACTAATCTGATAGATTGTATAAGTTCAATAAACATACCTATAGCCGATATTAATCGGACTTGCTTTAAATCTTTTACTAGTAGTAATGCAATTACTGTTAGTATAGGTATTATTATTAATGAAGTTAATATATCCATATCAGATTGTAAAATAAATTATAATAAATACCAATGCTATAACTGAAACTAACATAGCCGTTACATAATCTTGCAACTGCCCTGACTGAATGCCTTTTATTTTGTTTGCACAGTAGTTTATAACTTTGGCAATTCCATCCATAGATGCATCAACTACATTTCTGTCGAACCAAGCAATAGGAGTAGAGAATCTTTTGAAGATTATCTTCTTTGTAATGAACATATAAATCTCATCAACATAGAATTTATTGTATGCGTAAGTATATAAACTTCCAACTGAATTTTCCATTCTAGATGGCCACTTACTTTCTTTTTTATAAAAAATAAACGCAATTAATATGCCAACTAAACCAACAGCAATTGATGGTAGAGCAATATCCCAATGTATATGAATATGAAGTAATCCTCCATCAGAAGTAACAAATTCATTAAAAGGGATAAATCCTGCAAAAGCAGCTCCAATTGCTAACAAAATTAAAGGAAGAGTCATGCTAAAAGGAGACTCATGTGCGTAAATATGTTCTTTTTTGTTTCCCCAGAAAATACCAAAGTATAAACGAAACATATAAAAAGCTGTAAGCCCTGCAACCAACCATTCAATCCAAAAATAAATAGGGTTATGAGCCATTGCAGCAACTAAAATTTCATCTTTACTAAAGAATCCTGAAAAAGGAGGGACTCCCGCAATGGCTAAACAAGCAATCAGAAATGTAATATGTGTAATTGGCATATACTTTCTAAGATTACCCATATCAGTTAAGTTATTAGAATGCACTGCATGTATTATTGAACCTGCTCCTAAGAAAAGTAAGGCTTTAAACATTGCATGTGTAAACAAGTGGAACATAGAAGCCATAAATCCTGTTCCTTCTGCTCCCATACCAGAAACACCAAGAGCTAACATCATATAACCAATTTGCGACATAGTAGAAAATGCCAAAACTCTTTTTATATCAATCTGGGTGCAAGCAATAATTGCAGCAAATAAGGAGGATAGGCCTCCAACAATCGCTACAATTTCTAATGCAATCGGGTCAACAGCACTAAATATTGGAAATAATCGAGCAACTAAATACACTCCAGCAACAACCATAGTAGCAGCATGAATAAGAGCAGATACTGGTGTTGGCCCTTCCATTGCATCTGGGAGCCAAATGTGTAAAGGGAACATTGCTGATTTTCCTGCACCACCTATAAAAATTAAGATTAAAGCCCAAGTTAACGCCGATAATCCCATAAAACCAAGTGGAGCTGCTTGTGCAAATGCTGAGGCATTTTCATTTATTGTAATAAAATCAAAAGTTCCAGTTGTATAGGAAAGAAACAATATTCCTATAAGAAATCCTAAATCTGCAAAACGAGTAACAATAAACGCTTTTTTTGATGCAGCAACTGCTGATGGTTTGGTATAATAATATCCTATAAGTAAATAAGAAGACACGCCAACTAATTCCCAGAACATATACATCTGGAAAATATTTGTTGCAACTACCAACCCTAGCATGGAGAAAGTAAATAATGAAAGAAAAGAAAAGAATTTTGTAAATCCTTCATCTCCTTTCATATAACCTAAACTATATATGTGTACAAGCAATGAGACAGTTGTAATTACCACAAGCATCATTACAGAAATAGGATCAATCAACACTCCTAAGTCGATATGAAGTTTGTCGGTAAAATTAACCCAAGTAGTATTAAATGCAGTGATTGGTTCATAAATATCATCAACTTTCCCTACATTTAAAAAGTAATGATAAGCTGTAAAATAAGAAAGTAAAGTAGAAATACCTAAAGCGAAAGTTGCTAGATTTCCACTTACAGAATCCTTTATCTTATCTCCTAACAAACCATTTACAAGAAATGCAAATAATGGTATTAAAACAATATATATAGTAAAACTGAAATCCATATTAATGTTTCATTTTATTCACATCTTCTACATCAATAGAATGCAGATTTCTGTATAGGTTAATAATAATGGCAATAGCTACAGCTGCTTCAGCTGCTGCTATTGCTATAATAAACAAGGAATAAAAATGCCCTTGCATATTTTCAGGGTGAAGGTATTTATTAAAAGCAACAAAATTGATATTTACTGCATTTAGCATAAGCTCAATTGCCATAAGCATTGTAATTAGATTCTTACGACTAATAAAGCCGTAAGCACCAACAAAAAACATTATTGTGCTTACTGTTATTATTTGATATATGCTTATCCCTTCAATCATTTTATTTCTTTTTTGCAATAACAATTGCCCCAATCATAGCAGCTAATAATAAAACACTAATCACTTCAAATGGTAAAATATACCCTCCATCACCATAACTTAATAAAGTTCTTCCAATAGCATTTACGCTATTATCAGATTTTTCTAAACCTGAAGGAGTAAATGAATTATCTTTTATTGTAAGCAAAATAACTGCCAATCCAATTAATGCACTACCGCCGGCAATTAAAGCTTTTGCAGGATAAATTTTTTCTAAATTCAAATTAATTTGATGAGTAAGTAAAATCGAGAAAATAATCAGAACTACAATACCTCCTGCATAAACAGTAAGCTGTACTGCTGCCAAAAATTCGTATTCCATCATAAAATAAAAAGCAGCTGTTGCTACTAAAGTAAATAGTAGATACACAGCAGCTCTTAAAATCTTGTTAGTAGTAACAGTGAGCACTGAAAATACTAAAATAATTACTGATATGATATAAAATATAATTGTCTCCATTATTCTTCTACCCCATCTCTAAGTTTTGATCCTGGCTTATTTAATACTTTTGTTAATTGCGATCTATCAAAAACAGAATGCTCAAAACCTTGACCCATAATTATTGCGTCCGTAGGACAAGCTGGGATACATAGATTACACATAGTACACATACTTAAATGATAAACATGTTTTAAGATTGTTTTCTTTTTCTTTCCTGTTTCTTCATTCAATATCCTATCTTGAATAATTTCTATTGATCCATTTGGGCAAGCAATTTCACATGCTTGACATCCAGTACAAGCATGTTCGTTATTTTCATCATGAGGCATTATTACTTCTCCTCTAAATCGATCCACCATTTTTAAAGTGTCCCTATTTTCAGGATATTGTTGTGTGATAATTTCCTTAGGATGAGAAATATAATAACCGGTAACCTTCATTCCGTTTATTAGGGTTTTTACGCCACTTAAAACTTCTTTAATGTAATTAATAATTGCTTTCATAATTAAAAGTACCAACCCATTAGGACAACAAATGCCATTATTAAAATATTTATCAAGTTAATTGGAAGCAAATATTTCCATTCTAAAGTAAGTAATTGATCAATTCTTAATCTTGGGAAAGTCCACTTGAACCACATCATTATAAAAATTAAGAAAGCAGTTTTCCCTAAGAACCAAAAGATTGGAGGGATAAAGTCCATAATTTCATTAAAAGCTGTTAACTCTCCAAAATGTAAAGGCATCCAACCACCTAAGAACATTGTAGCTCCAATTGCAGATATGATAAACATATTTACAAATTCTGCTAAAAAGAAGAATGCAAATTTCATTCCAGAATATTCAGTATGGAATCCTGCTGTAAGTTCAGATTCGGCTTCTGCTAAATCAAAAGGGCCTCTATTTGTTTCTGCTGTACCAGCAATTAAATAAATTACAAAAGCAATAAATGCAGGAATATGACCTCTGAAAATCCACCAGCCTTCTCTTTGACTCTCAATAATTTCAGAGAACTGTAGTGACCCAGTAAGTATAACAATTGTTAACAGTGATAGTCCAACAGAAAGTTCATAACTTACAATTTGAGCTCCACTTCTCATAGCTCCAATTAAAGAATATTTATTGTTTGATGCCCAACCAGCAATTAATATCCCTGCTACACCAATTGAAGAAACAGCTGTTACATAAAATACTCCAATATTTAAATCAAGAGTTTGAAGCCCAAGAGCAAAAGGAACTGCAGCAATTGCCATAAATGATGCGATAATAATAATAAAAGGAGCTAAATTAAAGAGAAACTTATCTGCTGATTTTGTCATTAAAGGTTCTTTTAGTAGTAATTTTATTGCATCAGCTACTGTTTGTGCTGTTCCCCAAAAACCTACTCTCATTGGGCCTAACCTTTGCTGGAAAAATGCGCATACTTTTCTTTCTGCATAAACAAGAGCAAGTCCTAATACAGCAAAAAGAGTCAGAAAGATAATGCCAACAATAACCATCTCAGTAATCATAACAGCAGTCTCACTCATCATTTCACTTAATGATTTGTGAATGGATGCTGTTAGTACAGAAAAGTCGTAAATATCAAATTTCATTATCTGTCTATATCTGGGATTACTAAATCTATTGTTGACATTATAGTTACTAAATCAGCAATTTTCCCTCCTTTTGCCATTGTGTTTAGAGCATTTAAATTTGAGAACCCTGGAGAACGGAATTTAACTCTATATGGATTTTTCTTCCCATCACTATTTATATATACACCAAGCTCTCCTCTTGCCGTTTCAACTGTTTGATAAATTTCAGTTTTTGGCAATTTAATAACTGCTCGAGTTTTTTCTTGATAATTCCCTTCAGGAATGTTATCGATTAACTGATCAATTATATTCATGGATTCCCACATTTCTTGGATTCTTGCTTGATATCTTGCAAATGAATCTCCTTCAGTATAAATAATTTCTTTAAAATCAACCCTATCATATGCTGAGTACGGATTTGATTTTCTGACATCATTACTCCATCCAGAAGCTCTCCCACTTGGCCCTGTTACCCCGTAAGATATTGCGTCTTTTTTTGTTAGGATACCAACTCCTTCTGTTCTATTTCTAAAGATAATATTGTTTGTCATTAACTGATCGTATTCTGGTAGCTTTTTCCTGAAATGAGTAATAAACTCTTTAACTTTAGCTTGGAAGTTTGTAGGAATATCAAACATTAACCCACCAGGAATATTATAGTTCATAGTTAATCTCGCACCACATGTTTCTTCAAAAATATCTGTAATCATTTCCCTATCACGGAATCCATAAAGGAAAGATGTAATTGCTCCTAAATCCATTCCCATTACTCCCCACCAAAGTTGATGCGAAGAAAGTCGCGTAAGTTCAGAAATTATAGTGCGAATAACTTTTACTCTTTCTGACACTTCTAATTCTAAACCTTTTTCAACTGCCAGACAAACTGCTTCATTATTCATATGACAAGAAAGATAATCCATTCTGTCAGTTAGGTGTACAATTTGTTGGTAGGAATCTTTTTCACACATCTTTTCAATAGACCTATGAATGTATCCTAAATGAGGTTCCACTTTTGTTACTGTTTCCCCATCTAAAGTTAGTAATAAACGCAAAACCCCATGTGTAGAAGGGTGTTGTGGTCCCATGTTCACAAAATATTCTTGTGATTCAGTGGCTTTATGTAATTCTTTTACTCTCATTATAATTCTACAATATTCACTTCATCAACATAATCCTTTCTTAAAGGATATCCTTCCCAATCATCATCCAGTAATATTCTTCTTAAATCAGGGTGATTGTTGAATTTTACTCCAAATAAATCAAAGATTTCTCTTTCATGAAAATCAGCTGTTTTGTATAAATCAAAAACAGAATCTATTGATGGATTTTCTCTATCTTCAATTTTAGCTTTTATAACAATTTCTGAATTGTTTTGTGTGTTTCTTAAATGATATAAAACTTCTATATGCTCAGGGAAATCAATCCCTGTCTGACAAAACATATAATCAAAAGAAGTGTCAGAGTTGTTTTTTAATTCTGAAATTAAAGCATGTACATTTTCTGATGAAACTTCTGCTGTAAGGAATTGTGTAGGAACTTCAGATTCTGCAAAAGTAACTTCTACACCAAATGAGTTGATTTTATTTTGTAATTCTATTCTTTCCATTATATGAAATCTTCCATTGCATCTCTTGGGTTAGAGATGGATTCAGTTTTAATTTTCTTTTGTAATTCCATAATTCCGTGCAATAACGATTCTGGTCTTGGAGGACATCCAGGAACATAAACATCAACAGGGATAATATGATCAGCACCTTTTACAACCGAATAAGAATTATAGAAAAACGGACCACCAGAAATAGCACAAGCTCCCATTGCAATAACATACTTTGGCTCTGCCATTTGGTCGTATAATCTTTTAAGTACAGGAGCCATTTTATTTGTTATTGTACCTGCAATTACGATTAAATCTGCTTGCCTTGGGGTTGCTCTAGCAACTTCAACACCAAATCTTGCCCAATCGTGTCTTGAGGCACCTGTTGCCATCATTTCTATTGCACAACAAGATGTGCCAAAAACAAGTGGCCACAAAGAGTTTGCTCTAGACCAATTTACAATACTGTCAAGAGATGTCACAACAATATTTGCTCCATTTCCTGCAGGTAAAACCTTGCCAGGAAAATCAGAAGGAACAGTTGGATTCTCTGTTGGGATAGGATTATTTGGTTTATCTATTCCCATTTTAATGCGTCTTTTTTCCAAGCATAGATTAAACCTAAACCTAATATTATAAAGAAAATTAGAATTTCGATAAACGCTACCATTCCCATTTCTTTCATTACGGTTGCCCATGGAAAGATGAAAACAGTTTCTACATCAAAAATCAGAAATAAAATTGCGAATAAATAGTAACCAACTTTAAACTGTAACCATGAAGGGCCTTGTGTTGGAATACCACATTCAAAAGCCTCTTCTTTTACATCATTTTTTTTTTTCGGGGAGAGTAATGAGGAAAGGAAAGTTCCCATACCTACCATTATAATACCAGCTAGGAAAAATAAAATTAATGCTTCTGAGTTCAAAATTAATTATTTTTTGGCAATTATTAGATTAATTTACTTCCCAAGTATCACCACTGTTGAATAAATCATCAGATGTTTTGAACTTAGTATTTTTGATATTTTCTTCTAATTGAGCAATCATACCTTCATCATATGTTAATTCATCAGCAGCTCTGATAACACCCATAGCTACTGGAAACTCAGGAGCACTCATAGTGGATAACATCATATGCAAGGTGATATCTTGCTCTTTTGAGTTATGAATCAGGATATCATCTTCAGTAACATCATTTTCCCCAATTGTTACAACCTCTAATTTTAGTCCGTTTAGTATAATCCCTTTATTCATTTCTGAACCAAAAATCATTGGTTTTCCATCTTCTAACCAAAGCTGCATATCATGCTTTACATCTTTCCCAGTAACATCACCATGGCACTTATCATTAAAAATAATGCAATTTTGCAATATTTCAATTAATGAAGTTCCTCTGTGATTTTCAGCTTCTAAAAATACTGCCTGCATAGCTTTTGGATTAGCGTCAGGGACTCTTGCAATAAAAGTTGCCCCAGATCCTAAGGCTAATTTTGCAGGAATAAAAGGGCTGTCTGTAATCCCATGAGGATTAGATTTTGTCTTTAAACCAGAAGGAGAAGTAGGAGAGAATTGCCCTTTAGTAAGCCCATAGATCTCATTATTAAACAAAACAATATTAATATCAATATTTCTTCTAATGGCATGAATAAAATGATTTCCTCCAATAGCAAGAGCATCTCCATCTCCAGTTATTTGCCAAACTTTTAACTTAGGGTTAGCTAATTTTACTCCAGTTGCTATTGCAGGAGCTCTACCATGAATTGTATGGAATCCGTAAGTATTCATATAGTATGGGAAACGAGATGAACATCCAATTCCGGCAATAAATACATAGTCCTCTTTGTTTGTTTCTAGTTGAGGTAGTGCTTTTTGCATAGATCTTAATATTGCATAATCACCACATCCAGGACACCACCTTACCTCTTGGTCGGATGTAAAGTCTTTATTTGTTAGGGTTTTAACTTCTACTTCTGCCATAATTTATGATAATAAAGTGTTAAAATGTTCTTTTAATTCTGATGTTAGAAAAGGTAACCCTTGAATATGATTAAATTGTTCATATTTAAAATCAGAGCGGGACATTCTTAATAGGTTTACAAATTGACCATTATTAATTTCACAAACAACTATTTTGTTATATTTAGATAATATCTCTCCTGTATTTCTTGGTAATGGATTTATATAATTAAAATGTGCAAGAGAAATATCTTTTCCTTCTAATCTCATTTCTTTAACTGCAGTATAAAGAGAACCATAAGTCCCCCCCCATCCAACTACTAGTAGATCTCCTTTTTCATCTCCAAATATTTCCTGTTTTGGGATAAAGTTAGTAATCTTCTCAATTTTTTCTTTTCTAACTTTACACATAGCTTCATGGTTATCTGGATCGTAGGAAACATTTCCAGTTAATCCATCTTTTTCTAAACCTCCTAATCTGTGTTCCAGGCCAGGTGTCCCTGGAATAGCGTGTTTTCTAGCAAGTTTTTTGGTGTCTCTTTCATAAGGCTGCCATTCTTCTCCTTCTTTTGCAACTAAAGGGATGATGTTTTGCATGTTGCTTACTGATTTAATTTTCCAAGGACCTGCACCGTTTCCTAAATAACCATCGGTTAATAAAACAACAGGGGTATTATGCTCTAATGCTAATCTTGATGCTTCATAAGCCCATTCAAAACAATTTGATGGGGTAGATGCTGCAATTACAGCTACTGGACTTTCTCCATTTCTCCCATACATTGCTTGCAATAAATCGGACTGTTCAGTTTTAGTAGGCAGCCCTGTTGAAGGTCCTCCTCTTTGAACATTAACAACTACTAATGGAAGTTCAGCAATCATTGCAAGCCCTAAAGCCTCACCTTTAAGTGCTAGACCAGGACCTGAAGTAGTCGTAATTGCTAAACTACCTGCAAAACTTGCTCCAATTGCAGAGCAGATTCCTGCAATTTCATCCTCTGCTTGGAAAGTTTTAACTCCTAAGTTTTTATGTTTTGCAAGTTCATGTAAAATATCAGTTGCTGGTGTAATAGGGTAAGATCCTAAAAATAATTCTTTGCCTGCTTTTTCAGCTGCTGCAATAAACCCCCAAGCTGTTGCTTGATTCCCCATTACATTTTTATACTTACCTGGGTCAATTGCTGCTTTTGCAACAGTGTATGATGAAGGTAATGCTTCAATAGTTTCAGCAAAATTATAACCAGCATGTAAAACCTTAATGTTTGACTCAATAACTATTGGTTTCTTTGCGAATTTAGCTTTTAAGAACTTTTCAGTTTGCTCCATGGGTCTATTAAACATCCAATAAACTATTCCTAAAGCAAACATATTTTTTGATCTTCCTATACTCTTTCCATCCAATCCAGAATCTTTTAAGGTTTCTCTAGTAAGAGTTTCGATAGGAGCAGAAACAATATTGTATCCGTCAAAAGAGCCATTTTCTAAAGGGTTTTCTTCATAACCAGCTTTTTGCAAATCTTTCTTAGCAAATGAATCACTATTAACAATAATAGTCCCACCATCCTTAATCAACCTTTTGTTAGCTTTAAGAGCTGCTGGATTCATAGCGACTAACACATCAGCTACATCCCCTGGAGTGTTAATTTCTACTTTCCCAATATGAACTTGAAACCCAGATACTCCAGCAACAGTACCTATAGGAGCTCTAATTTCGGCTGGAAAATCGGGGAAGGTTGCTAAATCATTTCCTAAAAGTGCGGAAGTATCGGTGAATTGAGTTCCTGTTAACTGCATTCCGTCTCCGGAATCTCCTGCAAACTTGACAACAACTTTTTCAAGCTCTACAGGTGCATTTTTTATACTCATGGGTATTCTTATTGAGTTAGAAATTGCAGACAAAAATACATAGCTTCAACCATTTAATCTCTTTTTTTTTGAACTTTTTTAAAGGTTTTTAAACATTTAGCATATTACTTATTTAGAATAATTATAAATTTTACTTGCTATGTTGTAAAAGTTGTAAAAAACTATATTTTTGTATCAACTTATTTAACTAAAAAATATAAAAAATGGCGATTATAATTACAGATGATTGTATCAATTGTGAGGCTTGTGAGCCGGAATGTCCTAATAATGCAATTTATGCTCCTGATGAACCGTGGAAATTTTCTGATGGAACAACTATGGAAGATGATGAAGAACATGAGGATGGAGGATTCTCTGATGAATTTTTTTATATAGTAGCTGCTAAATGTACCGAATGCAAAGGATTTAATGATGAGCCTCAGTGTGAGGCTGTGTGTCCTGTTGATTGTTGTATCCCTGATGAGGACAATGAAGAATCAGAAGATGAGTTGTTAGCGAAAAAAGAGAAATTACACGCTTAATAGAATTAACAAGAATAGAAATAAAGAACCCTCAATAATGAGGGTTTTTTATGATCCTATTTTATCTAATATTTGCAGTTTCCAATCATCAAGAGGTTTTTGTTTTTCTAATCTCAGAACTTCTTTAACGTCTGATTCTTTATATAATTCTTTCAAATATTTTTTTGCAGGCCCACTTAATCTTCTGTTTGGATTATAA
>DASCPP010000133.1:0-2300 GCA_036012565.1 Flavobacteriales bacterium
TAAATTTATCAGCACCAACAATACTGTCTTTTTTGCCGACTAACTTATAAAGTAAGCGACTCAAATAACGGGAGATTAGTTTTTTGAAAAGCAATCCTACAATGATTGCCCCTAAAAACCAAGCGTAATCTTGAATGGAATTTCCTAAAAATTCGACTTGCAATAATTTTGTGTCCATTTTTTATATTAATTGTTGTAAGGCATTTTCTAATGCCGTCTCTGAAATATTCTTTTTTGTTTTATTCTTTTCGTGCACTTTTTCAAGAGCCTCTTTAATGGTTTTGGAAACTGCTGTAAAGATAGCAATATCTTTCATTTGACAATTATCCTGCATAAAGTAAGAAAAAGCGCGTGCCATTCCACAGTTTGCAATAAAATCAGGTAGAACACTGATCCTTTCATCAGCATTTTTTGAAATTGGCCCAAAAAAGATTTCCTTATCGGCAAAAGGAACATTTGCTCCTGATGAAATTACTTCTAATCCATTATCAATCATCAGGTTTAATTGATTTTGAGATAATAATCTTGAGGCAGCTGCTGGAACAAAAATTTCGGCACCGACACTCCAGATTCTCTCATTTATTTGTTCAGAACTTAGCATATTTTTAGCTTCCAGAAAGTTAGAAGAACGGTTCTCTAATAAATATTTTATTTCCTCAAAAGAATAGCCATCAGTATTTATGATTCCTCCAATTTTATCAATAATACCTACAATAATAGCACCTGCTTGAGCTAAATAATAGGCTGCTGCCCCTGCAACATTACCCCATCCTTGTATAATTACCCTTTTACCCTTCACCTGACCGCCATAAATATTATAGTAATGCAAAATTGCTTCTGATACTCCATAACCCGTAATTAAATCTCCTACTGAATAATTTCTATTTATATCTGGAGTTAGATCTTTATCTTTCACAATTAAAGGGACACCTTCTGATAACTGATTAATAATTTTCATTGTTCCTTCTTCATCTTTTTTATGATATCCTCTTACAACTCCTTCCAATGGAAATAAAATCCCATTTTCTTCACAAATTGGCATTACTTCATGCACTTCATCTACATTCATATCTCCCCCTGTTCCATAATAAGATTTAAGGAGCGGTTTTGCAGCATTAAACCATCTTTTTAACACTTCTTTTTTTCTTGGATCTTTTGGGTTAAAATTTATTCCTGATTTTGCACCACCAATAGGAGGGCCTGAAACAGTAAATTTTATCTCCATGGTTTTGGCAAGGGCAATTACTTCTTCTTTTGATACATTTGTATGCATTCTTGTCCCTCCAGCAGATGCACCTCCTCTTAATGAATTGATTACAATCCACCCTTTCGCATCTGTCTCTGCATCATTCCACTCAAAAACCACTTCTGGCTCTTTTTCTTCAAATTTTCTTAGCATTTCTTCCATCTATGTTACCAATTTAGATTTTATGCAAATGTATAAAATTTAGATGTGAGATATAAGGTAAAATATGACAGAAAGCAGAATGATTTTATCACCTTTGATTATGTATTACTCCACCACAATTATCTCTTATTGCTCCAGTTACTGACTTTAAACAATTTACCTCATTTCTATTCCGTAAAACTCCAAGAAAAGCAAAGATTAATGCCTCTTTGTAATCAATAATTTTTTTTGAAGGAATGATAATTTCTGCATTTGAGTAATGTCTAATTCGACTCATTAAATATTGATTATAAACACCCCCACCAGTAAATAATACTTCTTTATTTATCAAATGTTTTCCGATTTGCATTGCAATATGCTCACAGAAAGTATTCAGAACATCTTCTGTTTTGTAAGTTGATAGTAATATAGGATTGATAAATTCCTCCACCCATTCTCTTCCTAATGATTTTGGAGGTTTTTGATGGTAGAATGCTAAATTATTGAGTGTTTCTAGAAGCTTAGGGATTAGATTTCCCTTTTTTGCAGAATCACCATTTTCATCATATTCTTTTCCTAGTTTTTTACTTAATACATTCATTACAATATTAACAGGACAGATATCAAATGCAGTAATAGATTTACTTTCTTTTATTGAGATATTAGCAAAACCGCCTAGATTAATACAGTACTTATAATCTGAAAAAAGATGTAGATCACCAATAGGAACTAGTGGCGCCCCTTGTCCATTTAAAGAAACATCTAAACTTCTAAAATCATTAATAGTCGTAATTTTTGTTGTTTTTGAAATGGCATTACCATCTCCAATTTGCAAAGTGTAGTTCTTATCAGGATTATGAAAAATGGTATGCCCATGTGAAGCAATGAAATCTACTTTATTTTCATATAGAAA
>DASCPP010000134.1:0-9517 GCA_036012565.1 Flavobacteriales bacterium
TCAATGGCTGGTTCGCCTTCCTGAGGCATATTATCTGTTGCCGTTTTTCTTTCTAACCAACCTTTTGTGGTTTTTTCAATTCTTTCCTTTGCTTCAATTATAAACTCTGGATCGGTAACTTTGCTTAATAGCGCATGAAATTCATTAGAATAGTTGTTAATCATTTCAGCAAAATCAGAACTACCTAAGGAATCCATAGCGGCATAAAAGTTATAACTTTTTGCAGCATCTCTTGTTTCCCACATATACGTTTTTACATCTTCTGTGTACTCTGAAAGTTTATCCTGTCTTTTAATAAAATTAGCGATACTATTTTCTAATCCCACAATTTCACTATTGATAAAAGAGCTATCTGTAATGCTTGCAAATTCTTCAATTACAGCATTTTTATAAGCATCTAAAATTGCTTTGTATTCTTCTGCTGTACTCTTGTAGAAAACTTCTCCATAAAAATCATTTTCTTCTTCCAATAAATATAATTTTGCTAAAAAAGAGGACTCTTCACTACCATCATATTTTATAGTTTCATCAAAAAGTTCTGTATCAATGCTAAGGTTTATTTTATCTCCAGGTTTTACATACATAGCGGTACGTTCTGGACCGTGCTGAAAATCTAAATAAATAGCAGAATCCAATTTAAAAGAAATAGTAAAACTTCCATCTTCATTTGAAGTGGTATAATAGGAAGTGTCTCTGCTGCTAAAACTTACCGATTCCCCTTTTGGATTTATAATATTCCCTGTAATTGTAACTTGGTTCGGATCAGTTTTTATTTGGTTAAAAATTAGTAGTGCTAATACAATGCCTACTAAAATAATGGTTAGTGTTTTTGTGTTCATTTTTTAAAGTTTTAGGGTTATTAAATATTAATTTCTTTTGGTATAAATTCACTTATATCTCCACCGTTTTTAATGATCTCCCTTAATATAGTGGAGGAAATATGCGATAATTCAGCCGGAGTGATAATAAAGATTGTCTCAATATCTGCATTTAGTTTTTTATTCATTTGTGCAATGTTCTTCTCAAATTTGAAATCGTGAGAATCTCTTAGTCCTCTGACAATAAAGTTAGCGTTTGCTTTTTTACAAAAATCAACCGTAAGCCCTTCATACCTTTCAATCTCAATTTTAGGATTACTTCCATACACAGCATTTATCCAATCTAAGCGTTCTTCTATGGAAAAATATTCGTTCTTTTCCGAGTTATTTCCAACAGCAATGATTACTTTATCAAATAGCGTCAATGCACTATCCACCACTGCTTTATGTCCCAAAGTGAATGGGGAGAAGGAACCTGGAAAAACTGCAATTTTATTCATAAGTTCGAGATTTTAATTAGTAAAAATACTAAAATGAACGCTACCATATTTTCTGAGTTCTGCATTTTTCTCATCAAAATTAGTACTGCTGTTATGTTCAATAATCAAACAGCCATCCTTTCTAACTAAATTATTACTGAAAATATTGTCTTTTAAGTTGTGGTAATGCTCAAAATTATAAGGGGGATCGGCAAAAATAATATCAAAATCTGATTTTGTTTTTTCCAAGAAATCCATACAATCCATTTTTCTTACATCCATTTTACAATTTAATTCTTCTGCCATTTTTGAAATAAACTTAGTACAATGAAAATTCTGGTCGATTGTCGTAATATCTTCACATCCTCTTGAGGCAAATTCAAAAGCTATATTTCCTGTTCCTGAAAACAAATCCAAAACTTTTTTATTGTCCAAAAAATAACGGTTTTCCAGAATATTGAAAAGGGCTTCTTTTGCCATATCGGTAGTGGGCCTTACGGGCAATTTTTTTGGTGCCGATAAAATTTTTCCTTTATGTTTCCCTGAAATTATGCGCACAAAAGTTGGGAAAAAAGACAGAAATGTTGATGGGATTTTATGCTCTCTAACTCTTTGGTGAAATTCAAATTTTCTGACCGATTCCCAAAAGAGATATTCCTTACATACTCATATAAAAGATTGTATTTTTCATCCGATTTTAAAATATCGTCAAGCAATACTAATTCTGTTTTCTCAGGCGATAACCCTAATTGTTCCATGCTAAAAAGCAAGAAATACAACAAATCCTCTTTTGTATCGGTAGTAAAACTATTATGGAATTCTAACTTATTTTCACTAAGGACACATACTTCTAATTTTTTTTTCTTAATAGATGCATATACTATTGTTTTCTCTGTTTTTTCATTTTGCAACAAAAGTTGGTCAATCAGTATGCTGCTATTGCATTTTTTTTGTGTGTTAGGGAATGATTTATTGATGAGATTTAGCAGCTCGGTTGGGACAGAATAAATATTTACGGCATCCATTTGATGCATTTTATCCGTTAAAACTTCTTCTATTTCATGATTAAAACTGAGAATTTCTCTGTTTCTTTCTTCTTTGTAAAAAGGAGTTGGAACAAGAGTAGAGGGGAAGTTATTAAAAGCTAGTGAACTAGAATAAAACTCTTTTTGCAGGAGATCTTCACTAGCTATAATATTTGTTATTTTTTCACAACTTTCCTTAATGTCCTTTGCCTGAAACTCAAATGTCTTTAATAATATATAGGTAAAAGTTAAGGTGTCAAAAAGGCAATAGGAAAAATTATTAAGCCCAATTTCCACTGAAAGATGGCATTTTTCAGTAAATAAATTATTGGGTGAGGATGGGCTGAAGTTTATTTTTTGAAATATGTTACTCGCCCCAGTTTCCATTCAAAGAAGCTTCTGACATGGAGCCAACTCTTAAAAAGCTGGACAAATCATATTTTTTATTTTCGGCATCTAATCCGATTAGCACATCTCCGTATTTGGCTGAAACTTCAAAAACCTGCACTATTACTTCTCCTTTCTCAACACTTCCAGCATCAATTTCGTAAGATTTGTCTGCTGTATAAGGGATGTATCTTAATTGCGTAATATCAAGTGAATATTCTTTATTTCTTGTAGATAAATAATCTTCATTAAATATATGTGATTTGGCATCAATATAGATGGTGTCTCTGCTTATGAGTCCAGCTTCTAATGCCTGTAATTCTGTTAAAGAATCAGGTGCCTCCCCCTCTGATCTTATCACAGCTACTGAATCAGCATGTAGAAAGATCATTAAGCTGTCAAAATTATCAGAGAATCCTTGGTATTTGCTTTTATATGAGATTTGTACAGCTCTAATATCTTTGAGCTTTTGCACATTTTCTGCAATTCTCACTTTGGCTAATTTCTGAAATTCTACTTCACTATTTATGCTATTGTAAACGAAATAAGCAAGTATAAGATTTAGCGGAATAAGAATTAATGCAATTTGTCTGGCTTTCATCTTATTAAGATTTTAAGTCGCAAATCTACAATTTTTACTGAATAACTAATAATTTATTTTTTCTTTGTAAAATATTTTTTACGCATGAAAAAGTTATTTGGCAAATTAATCTTTAAAATCTTGGGTTGGGAAATAGTTGGCAGTATTCCAAAAATAAAAAAATATGTTGTCATCTCTGCACCTCATACTTCCAATTGGGATTTTTTTTTCGGGAGATGTTTTGCTTATGTTTTGGATATTAAACCGAGATATCTGGTAAAAAGTGAGCTTTATATTTGGCCTTTAAGTATCCTAATTAAATTAAATGGTGGAATCCCAGTTTACCGAAGAAAAACTAAAAAAACAGTAGATCAATTAGTAAAAAGATTTCAAACTACTGAAAATTTGATCTTAGGAATTGCACCAGAAGGCACACGATCTAGAGTAGAGAAGTGGAAAACGGGTTTTTATTTTATTGCACAAAAAGCCAATGTTCCTATTGTACTTGTGTATATGGATTATAAAAAGAAAGAAATTGGATATTTTGACATATTAAATCCTAGTGGAGATTTACAAAAAGATTTGCAAAAGATTCAAGAATTTTATGAGAGTGTAATTGGAAAAAAACCTGAACTATATAATAGTAAAATTTATTAGTATAATTTGTTAAAAAAAATACAAAAACAAATTCTTTAATATAATTCATTTTTATTGAATATTTTATTTTTGCTTTCATAAAAATTATAAAAAATGTCATTACAGGCAACTACCACATTAGCAACCTTAGAACAAGCTCAGGAAATGGGGCTCTTGCCAGCAGAATTTGAGAAAATTAAGGAGATATTAGGACGAACACCTAACTTTTGTGAGCTGAGTGTTTTTGGGGTGATGTGGTCAGAACATTGTTCCTATAAAAACTCCATTAAATGGCTTAAAACCCTGCCTAAAACAGGACCACACATGTTGGTAGAGGCAGGAGAAGAGAATGCAGGCTTGGTGGATATTGGTAACGGATTAGCGTGTTGTTTCAAAATTGAGTCGCACAATCATCCTTCTGCATTGGAGCCATATCAAGGAGCTGCAACAGGAGTGGGTGGGATAAATAGAGATATTTTCACAATGGGTGCTCGCCCAGTGGCTCAGCTGAATTCTTTGCGTTTTGGAAACATAAAGTTAGACAGAACAAAGTGGCTGGTGAAAGGAGTTGTAAAAGGTATTGGCGACTATGGGAATGCTTTCGGAATTCCTATTGTTGGCGGGGAGGTATTTTTTGATGATTGCTATAATACCAATCCTCTTGTAAATGCTTTTTCGGCAGGAGTAATGAAAAAGGGTGAAATGATTTCAGCTACTTCATCTGGTATTGGAAATCCTGTTTTTATAGTGGGCTCAAGAACAGGAAAAGATGGAATACATGGCGCATCATTTGCATCAAAAGATATTACGGAAGATTCAGCTAATGATTTACCAGCAGTGCAAGTAGGCGATCCTTTCCAAGAAAAGTTATTGTTGGAAGCCACTTTGGAATTGGGAAAAACAGATGCAGTTGTGGGTATGCAAGATATGGGTGCAGCTGGGATTACTTGCTCTTCCAATGAGATGTCTGCTGCCGGGAAACATGGCATGATTATCCATTTGGATAAAGTGCCAACTCGCCAAAAGGATATGAAGGACTGGGAAATTCTACTTTCTGAATCGCAAGAGCGAATGTTGGTGGTAGCAGAAAAGGGGAAAGAGGACATTGTAAATGCCATATTTGACAAATGGGATTTGAGTTGTGAGCAAATTGGAGAAGTTACCCCAGGCGATAGGGTAAAATATTATATGCATGGCAAGTTGGTTGGCGATTTACCTTGTGATGATTTGGTTTTAGGAGGAGGCGCGCCAGTTTATGAAAGAGAATACACAGAGCCAGCTTATTATCAGCAGTATAAAAAGTTTGATATTAATAATGTTGAGCAGCCAACCGATTTGGTAGAAGTGGCGAAATTCCTAACAGTACATCAAAATATCGCATCAAAAAGATGGGTATATGAGCAGTATGATTCTATGGTTGGCACAATAAATATGAGTACCAATTACCCAACTGATGCAGGAATTGTAAATTTGAAAGGCACGGATAAAGCCCTTGCTATGACGGTTGATTGCAATGCACGAATGGTAAATGCCGACCCAGAAGAGGGTTGTGCTATGGCTGTGGCAGAAGCTGCCAGAAACATTGTTTGTTCTGGTGGTGTGCCATCTGCAGTTACGAATTGTTTGAACTTTGGAAATCCTTATAATCCAGAAGTATATTGGCAATTTGTGGGTGCTATAAAAGGAATGACAAAAGCTTGTAAAAAATTCAATACGCCCGTTACCGGTGGGAATGTAAGTTTCTATAATCAATCGGCTGTGGATGGCACGGAAGTGCCTGTTTTCCCAACTCCAACCATTGGGATGTTGGGTATTGTGGAAGACAAAAAACACATTACTTCCCTTGCGTTTAAAGGAAAATCGGATTTGATTTATTTGCTTGGAAAGTGTGAAAATGATATTTCAAGCTCGGAATATTTGGCATCTTTTCATGGTGTGAAAGAATCTCCTGCACCAAACTTTGATTTGGATGTGGAATACGAATTGCAACAAACGATTATCAAACTTATAAGAGCAGGCGTTGTAGAATCCGTACACGATATTGCTGATGGAGGACTCTTTATTACACTACTAGAAAGTGCCATGTACAAGAATTTGGGTTTTGATATTACTTCATGTTGTGAAGTAAGAGTAGATGCTTTGCTTTTTGGTGAAGCACCATCCAGAGTTGTGGTTTCTGTTTGTGAAACCACTGAGGGTAAATTCTTGGATTTGCTAAAAAATAGCCACACCCCTTTTATGCTTTTAGGGCATGTTATCAAAGGCGATATCCGTATTGATGACACTTCTTTTGGGAATATTGCTGAATATAAGGAGTTGTACGATAATTCCTTAGCGGAGAAGTTGAAGTAGGAGAGATAGAAGGCGGTATTCAGCATTCAGTAGATAGACCACAGAAGAACATAATTTCTCCCATGTTTTTAGGGGAGATGTCATTTATGACAGAGGGGTAACAATAAATGTTGTCATACTGAACGAATGTGAAGGATCTCTCTTTTCCATGTTCATTTTTTTTCTTGACACAAAAACGAACCATAAAAGTCCAAGCCAATTCAAAGTCTGGTACTAGTCCGATTGGTATTAGAGCTATTTTATCTACTATTCTTGCTTCTGTATAAAATTGTCCATCAAGAATCTTTCCTGTCCCATAAAAAGTTAAGAAAAAGAATACATAAAGACAGCAAGTAATTTCAATTATTTCTTTAAAGTCAAATTTCTTCATAATTATTATTTTTTATTAATCGTATTATATAGTCGGCGATTATACAAAAACCCACTCATTTTAGTAGGTTTATTTTTAGTGGACCTTACAGTCCTAAGTTCGAACTTTTTTCATTTATTATGCTTAGCATAGCATCTTAATTCAGTTACTTTATTTTTGTATCATGAAGAAATTAAAATATGAAAAAAATTAATTGTTCAGAAAATTAATCGTTTGCCACAACAATTTAATTTTTATTGGTTTTCTTTGTTTAGAATTTAATTTCAAAAATATGAAAATATTTTATTTCTTTTTAGCATTTATTTTTCTTATTTCATACAATGCTTTTTCTCAAATAAATTTCAGTAGAGACAATACCATATCAGTAATGGAAAACGCTAATAGCTTCAAACATGCTTGGGTTGGGGGTGTCAATGCCATGCAACCATCAAAGGTTGATTTAAATTTAGATGGGATTAATGACCTTATTTTATTTGATAGAACAGGAAATAAACTTACCCCTTTTTTAGATGTAAATGGAGAATATGTTTTTGCGCCAGAATATCGTTCTGCATTTTCGAATAATCTCCACGATTGGGTAATTTTTGCAGATTATAATTGTGATGGAAAAGAAGATATTTTTACTTATTCTTCTGGAGGAATTGCGATTCTTGAAAACAACTCTACTTCCACTCTTTCATTTAATATGGTTACTTCTCTTTTGCTTTCGGATTACGGAACAACTAACATCAATTTATATGTAAGTTCGGTTGATATTCCAGCCATTTCGGATATTGATAATGATGGAGATTTAGATATTCTTACTTTTTCAATACTCGGTGGTTTTGTGGAGTATCACAGAAATATGGCTATGGAATTAACTGGCAGTTGCGATACTCTAGCTTTCAGATATGAAAAATCTTGTTGGGGAAACTTCTTTGAAGGGCTAAATAGTTATCTCATAAATTGTACTGCATGCTCTTCTGATAGTTGTAGCCCAGCATATACTTCAACTGCTAATAGCAAACAAAAACATTCTGGTTCTACTTTACTTGCCATTGATGTGGATGATGATTCTGATAAAGATTTGATTTTAGGAGATATTAGCTATAATAATCTGAATTTGTTAATTAATGGTGGAGATAGTTCAAATGCAAATATCAGCGCTATTGATAGTATTTTTCCTGCTAATAATAATAACACCCTTGGTGTAGATCTTCATTTATTTCCTGCTTCTTTTTATTTGGATGTTACCCATGATGGCGTAAAGGATCTAGTAGTGGGTACCAATAGCCAAGCTAACTCTGAAAATTTTGAAAGTGTGTGGCTTTATGCTAATAGTGGGACTAACTCCCTACCAGATTTCAATTTTGTAAGCAAATCTTTCTTACAAGAAGATATGATTGATTTGGGAGAGGGAGCATATCCTGTTTTTTTCGATTATAACAATGATAGTTTAATGGATCTTGTAGTAGGAAATTATGGCTATCATGATGTGGGAGGTAATGATGTTTCTGGCCTTGCTCTTTTTGAAAATGTTGGAACTAACAATCAACCATCATATTCTCTAATTACAAGGGATTTTGCTGGATTATCAGGTATTTCTTTCAATACTAATCCCAATATACCAACATACAATTTCTTCCCTACTTTTGGAGATCTGAATGGAGATGGAAATAAAGATTTAATTGTAGGAGATGCAGATGGAAAATTGCATTACTTTACTAATAATGGAACAACGCCTTCATCATTTACTCTTGCTGTTGCAAATTACGAGCATATAGATGTTGGATATATTGCTACTCCACAATTAGTGGATGTAAATAGGGATGGATTGATTGATTTATTAATTGGTGATCGAACAGGGGAAATTAGTTATTTCCCAAATAACGGTAGTCCTACAACTCCTGTTTTTGATAGTATAGTTTCTAATTTTGGGGGTATTGATGTAGATTCTGCTTACATAAGCACAGGCTTTAGTACGCCACACTTTGTAGATTTAGATGGAGAATATCATTTATATGTTGGTTCTTTCTCTGGCGCAATTCACCATTATGATAATATTGACGGCAATTTAAGTGGTAACTTTAATCTGCTTAGTAGTGCTGAACAAAACATTTTGGAAGGGGCTAAAACGTCTTTGTGTATTCAAGATATTAATGACGACCAAATTCCGGATATGATAATTGGTAACTATTGTGGTGGTTTGAGTTATTTTATTGGAGATACACTCACTACAAATATCAATGAAAGTTATTCCTTCAATAATTTTTTGACTTACCCAAACCCAACAAAAGAAGAATTATTTGTTCAAAGCAAAATAAATGGAGAAATAAAAATCTATTCCGTTTTAGGAGTATTGATGCTGCAAGAGGAGAAAATTACAGTAAATCATAGATTGAATGTAAATAAGCTTCCGGCCGGCATTTATATTCTCAGATTAAAAAATACTAGCAAAAAATTTGTTAAGGAGTAAAATCAGGATTCGTAATAAAATCAGTATCCGAAAGAGTTTTTAGAAAAGCAATTAAATCCTGTTTTTCTTGGTTTGTCAACTGTAATCCCCCAATGTTTAGTTTCTTCATTAATGGATCAACTGTTGATGAATAGTTTAAACCACCACTATAATGCTCAACTACTTCTTCTAAGCTAGAGAATCTGCTATCATGCATATAAGGTGCTGAGAACTCTATATTACGCAAAGTTGGAACTTTGAATTTTCCATTATCTGAAGATAAACCTGTAACTTTTGCTAAACCTAAATCAGTAAATGGTTCGGCATCTAATCCATTATTATGAAAAAGATTATCCATAAACATATCAGTGCCATGACAATGAAAACAATCTCCTTTTTCGGTATTAAAAATAACATAGCCATTAAGTTCTGATGG
>DASCPP010000135.1:0-9704 GCA_036012565.1 Flavobacteriales bacterium
CTAAAGTTTGTAGTTACTAATTAATTTTATGCCCCAAATTTACAAAAATTGGTTAACATTTCTCTAAGAGTTTTACTAAGAAGCAAAAACGCGCTAATTATAACAAATTCAGATAATTATATAAAAAAGGGAAGGGGGAGGAATGTTTTAATAAATTAATACCCATGAAGGTATTTGGTTGATTTCCCTGTTTAACTTTAAACTACTAATAATACAAATTGCCATTTAACTATTCAACATCACAGGCATCACAAGCATCAAAGTGTTTTCCCCTTCATCTTGTCCATCTAAAGGCAAAATAATTCCAGCTCGGTTAGGGGCACTCATTTCAATACAAATTTGCTCAGCACCTATATTGCTTAACATTTCAATTACAAATTTGGAGTTAAATCCAATTTCCATATCCTCTCCTTCATATTGGCAAGTTAGTCGCTCTTCAGCTTGGTTAGCAAAATCTAAATCTTCTGATGTAATCAATAACTCACTGCCTTTAATTTTAAGTTTTATTTGATGAGTGGTTTTATTGGCAAAAATAGAAACTCTTTTAATAGAAGCTAAAAGTGAATCTGTGTCAATACTTAATTTGTTCGGGTTTTCTTTCGGAATCACCGCCTCATAATTTGGATATCTTCCATCAACCAAACGGCAAATAATGGTAGCGTCATCAAAACTAAAAAGCGCATTGGTATCATTATATTCCATCTTAATTTCGGAGCCCTCTACCAAAGTATTTTTTAATAAAGTTAATGGCTTTCTAGGTATGATAAAGGATGCGGTGCTATCGGCAGTAACATCTGTTCTACTGTGGCAAACCAGTTTATGAGCGTCAGTTGCTACAAAAGAGATTTTCTCAGCAGAGAACTCACAAAAAACTCCTGACATTACTGGTCGTAACTCATCATTTCCAGCAGCAAATAAAGTTTTGTTTATTGCTTTTATCAGAACATCTGCATTTAAATTTGCAGTAGCTGCTGATTCTAATACAAGTACTTTTGGAAATTCCTCCGCATTTTGCCCTGCTAATTTATACTGTCCGTTTTCTGAACTAATTTCAATGCCAAAATTACTGCTATCCACCAAAAAAGTAAGGGGTTGAGAGGAGAAGGTTTTTAGGGTATCTAAAAGCAATCGAGCAGGAATAGCAATCTTTCCGTTTTCCCCAGCTTCTGCTTTCATCTTCGTCATCATTGTAGTTTCTAAATCAGAGGCGTAAATACTAATTTTGCCATCCGAAACATCAAACAAAAAGTTATCGAGTATGGGCAGTGTATTGTTAGCGGAAAGCACACCACTTAGTTTTTGTAATTCTCTCAGCAAGGCTGAGCTATCAACAATAAATTTCATTTCCGTTTATTTTAGTGCGAACAAATATATAAGATTAGTTTTTATGGCAAAAATTATTCTCCTTTCAATTCATCAATAGTAATTAACAGTCTGTTGAAAACATAATTCTGAACTAGCATTACATCTCCAGAGTTTAAAACTGCATACATTCTTTCTACGGTATATTGCTCTTGTTTTGTTCTTGGTTTTCCTTCTTCTCTCATTTGATAAATAATTAAAGAATCCACTCCATTTTGATGTGCTACAATTAGAGAGTAAAGTTTTTTAGATTCCTCTAATTTCTCACTTATATTTTCATTTTTAAAAGTTTCGCAATTTATTTTTTTGAAGAAATTTAAATATTGCCTTAATGTTTCCTGCTTTGCTCTTACTTGCTTTTTTTGATGATTGAAAAGCAATAAATTCCCACCCTCATTTTTAATTGTAAATGAAGAATCTTGTCCTCTTTCATTTATTAATGTAATAGAGATAATTTTCTTAGGATTGAGATTGAAAATATTTTTATCTCTCCAAACTGTAATATCCACTTCTTGGCCTTGCAAGCCATAGCGTGGACCCATAATTCCATTAAAGCCGATAATGTGCATGATGTAGGGTTGCTCGTGATTTGCAAGTAACATATAAGTGCCAGTATGGTCAGCTGTATTGTTGCCAATAGTGTAAGTTTTTGTCGGTTTCTTATTAAGGTTTTGGTAAATCTCAATTTTCACCCCATTGGTTGCCAAATCTGTTATTACTCTGTTGTAACTACTTTCAGATACGGGCCTTTGCACACTGATATTTTTGATGGTTTTAAGGATAATATTCATGGCATTATTTCTAACTTTATATCGATTGTTTATCTGCCAATTATTTTCCATTCTATCCAAGCTTATGCTATTTCCTTTCAAATCTGCAATAAAAATTTTGCTGACAGCTGAAGTGTCTGTTACTGCAAAGTCATAAGCTAAACTACTATTGCTATTTTTGGATTTCATTTGCCATAAAAGCACAATTAGCAGCAATATAATTGTTAGTATTATATAAGTTTTTTTTTTAGATTTAAGCATATTTTTTCTTTTTAGAGTAAGTGAAAAGTAATCCAAAAATTACAATAATAACAATTGGTAAAAGTAAATTTAATAGCTGAATAAAGAGCTTGTATTTCTGCACTTTTTCTCTGTCGAGCAATCTAAGTTTCAACTCTTTTATTTTCAAGGGGCTTAGCATTAAATCCACTGTATTATCACACAAATAATGCACAGCATTCATGATAAAAGTTTTATTGCCTGGATAAATAAATTTACCAAATTTATCATATCCCAAAGGATACACATTTCCTGTTTTTTTTGAGAAATTATTTCGAATAATATCCCCATCACTTACAATTATCATTTTAGCATTTTTGCTATTTTCTTTAAAATCAAAGTCATTACTTTTTGGGATAATTCTGTTTTTGAAAACCGATTCAAAATCCCCTTCCAAAAGCACAGCAATTGGAATGTTTGGATTATTAAAATATTCAGAAGAAGGAGGGTTTTTTAGAATGCCTAAACTTACCCTATGTGGGCTTGGGTTTACTCTTGTGTTTGCAGAACTTTGTAATAAAATGGTCTTGTTGATATTATTTTTTATTGTATCGATTGAGCTGACAAACTCACATTTTATAGCATCTAGATTTTTAGCAACAGCATGCTTACTATTTGATAAAAGTAAGGGGTAATACGGCCATTTAAAAAAAGATTGTTGGGGCGTGTTTCCGCTATAACCTGTAACAATTGGAATTTCTGCTACCCTTTTATCTTGCAGTAAATCGGCATTAATTCTCACCCCATATTTGAAAAGCATATCATCCAGATTAAGATGATTTTTTTGCGCCATAAAATAGTCATCTGATTGTTGTAAAGAATCCATATTTGCATTTACCCCATCTATAAGCCAAAGTATATTTCCGCCCGCCATTATGTATTGGTCAATTAGTAATTTATCCAAATTGTTAAAAGCAGTTTTTGGCTTTGCTATTATAAGCGCTTTAAAAGTTTTTAACTTTTGCAATTGCCTTGCTAAACTGGGCTCGTTTGTATTGCTATCCACTTCAAACTCTGTTATGTCAAAATGTTCAATATCGTAATATTCAGAAAGTGAATAATTATCAGATAAAACAGAATAGGAAATATCTGCAACTTCCCTTTCCTTTAACTCATCATGTCCGTTTAAAAAAGCGATTTTGTCTTTTCGGTTCTTAGTAAGTTTCGATATGGCTGATACAAATTCGTATTCTAGGGTTTCAATGGAATTATTTAGGGCCACTTCTGGATGTATACCCAATTCGTTCTTTAGCAATTGTAGTGCTAAATATTTTTCTTTATAGTAAATAATTGCCCCAGGAAAAATGATGGAACTGCTCATGCTGGCTTGCTCTTTTACTTGCAAATCGGTAGGTTGCAGTCCTTGTTCTATTAGTTGTTTGTAAATCGAATTCCTTTGTTTCGCACTATTACTCTCAGAAGGATTGATAAATTTAAAATCCAATCTTTTTCCTGCTATATTTTTGAAGTTTTCTAATGTTTCTTTACTTCGTTTTTGCAATCGTTTAAAGCCAGAAGGAAAATTGCCATCCAAATATATTTTGATGTAAATTAAATCATCTAGTCCAGTTAAGACTTTTTTAGTCTCATCTGAAAGAGTGTATTTTTTTTCGCTTGTTAAATCAATTCTGAAATGCAAAAAACTCCCAATTGCATTGAGTAAAATAATAAATATAATACTATAAACTATTGGAAGAAATACTTTATTTTTCACCATCTATCTTTTTAATTGAATTGTGGTTTTGCTTAGCATCAAAAAGAGAAAACAGATACTCATGAAATATAAAACATCACGGCTGTCAATTACCCCCTTACTCATAACATTATAATGAAAAGCAATCCCTAAATTTCTAATAAGTAAATCCCAATTTTGGAAGAAAGTAACTTCACTCAAAATACCAAAACCATAATAAACTATAGCATTACAAATAATTGCTATTAAAAATGCAACTACTTGATTGGAACTGATGGCTGAGGTAAAAATCCCTATTGCAATAAAAGCAGAGGAAAGCATAAATAAGCCCAAATAAGAACCAATAATTCCCCCCACATCCAAATTACCGATAGTCTCTCCCAGAAAATAAATGCTAATAAAATAAATGAGTGTTGGTAAAATTGAAAATAAAACAAGCACATTTGCAGCCAAATATTTGCTTACTACCATATTCCATATTGATATTGGCTTAGTAAGTAAAACCTCCATTGTTCCTGAGCGGTATTCCTCTGAGAACAAGCGCATACAAATCGCAGGAATAAAAATTAGGAATAAGATTGGAGAAAGCATAAAAAAGGAATCCATATTGGCATAGCCGAAATCTAACACATTAAAATCACCAGAAAAAATCCACATAAAAAGACCATTTACCATCAGGAAAATAACAATGGTTAGCAGTCCGGTAATGGATCTAAAAAACTGATTTATTTCTTTTCTAAAAAGTACAATCATTTAAATTCAATCCTTATGTAATCGTGCAATTTAAGTCCTAATAAATCGGTAGCTCTACCCTTGTTTTGTGCTATTTCCAACATACCGTTGGCACTAAAAATAGCTAACTTTTCTCCCTCCTGTGCATCTTTATATTTCTCTCTTATCTTTGATATTTTCTCGTTTTCTCTGCCAAACAAAATTACAAAATCACGCTCCTTTCTTACTTGCTCAAATAATTTTTTACTTATGTTGGTTGTTGCATTTCCGTAACTATCTATATAAACAACTGCTCCTTTTATAATGTTGTTTTTTGTATTTATATCGTGTTCTGTTACTGGTTTTAATTCTGATTTTATATCTGTAAATGCAGTAATTTCCTTACCAATAATTTCAAGTGTCCCTCCTCTTGCAATATGGCAAGCCGCAATTACAAACACATCTTTTATAGGAAAAGTTAAAGAATCGGTATTTTGAGAAATATTAAGTTCTACAATTTTATCTGGTTTTAACTCATCAAACAAAAGGGAAAAAGTACCATTATCGGTTCCAATGAAATAATGTCCCCCAGCAAAAACTGCCAAATGAGAATTTTCTAAGGAAAGTTCAGAATCAACACCCAAAATATGAATGCTTCCTGTCGGGAAATTTTTATAACAATTTCGGATAACATAAGCGGTTTGTGAAATATTAAAGGCCTCAATACTATGTGTGATATCCACAATATTTACCTCTGGAATTTGACTGAGAATTGCACCCTTTACAGATGCTACATAATAGTCCTTTAGTCCAAGGTCAGTAGTGAGAGTAATTATCGGCATATAATCATTAAATAATACTTAAAAAATTGTTAATTTGCAGTGGTCAAAAGTAATGATAAAACAATTGAAAATGATTATTTAATGAGTGAAAAAACAATAAAGGTTGAAGGAGTCGATTTGGTAATGCTATTTGGCGCAAACAACAAAAAAATGGAACGACTCAGTAATTTATTTCCATCACTTAAAATAATTGCAAGAGGAAACATAATAAAAGTTATCGGAAAAACGGACGAGATATTACTTTTCAAGCAAAAATTTGACGCCATTTTAAAGCATGTTTCTCAATACGAGAGTTTAACTATTAGCCAAATGGAACGTCTTGTTTTGGAAGATGATAATAATATTCTATCAGAAGAAAATGACCTTATACTGCACGGGCAAAAGGGGAGACTAATAAAAGCCAGAACTGTTAATCAAAGGAAAATGGTAAAGCAGTCAGAAGAAAATGATATGCTTTTTGCAATAGGTCCTGCCGGAACAGGAAAGACTTATACTGCAGTTGCCTTAGCAGTTCGTGCCCTAAAACAAAAGCAAGTAAGAAAAATAATTCTCACGCGACCGGCAGTAGAGGCAGGGGAGAATTTGGGATTTTTACCTGGTGATTTGAAAGAAAAACTAGATCCATATTTGCAACCCCTTTATGATGCACTTTTGGATATGGTTCCACCAGAAAAATTAGTGGACTATACCGAACATGGTATTATACAAATTGCTCCTTTGGCTTTTATGAGAGGGAGAACCTTAGATAACGCATTTGTGATTTTGGATGAGGCGCAAAATTCAACAGAAAGTCAGATGAAAATGTTCCTGACTAGAATGGGAAAATCTGCAAAATTTGTAATTACAGGAGATGTTACTCAAATAGATTTACCAAAGCATCAATCCTCAGGATTGGTGTTGGCACAAAAAATATTACAAAAAATGGAAGGGATTGGTTTTGTAATCCTTGACGAAAGAGATATAATTCGGCATACGCTAGTTAAAAAAATAATTAAAGCATTTCATAAACCTAAAAAAGAAAAATAAAATGACAAGCACTATTGTAAAAACAGAATTCAATTTTCCTAAACAAACCAAGCTTTATAAAGGAAAGGTAAGAGATGTGTATACTATAAATGATGATAAACTCATCATGATTGCAACCGATAGGATTTCTGCTTTTGATTGCGTACTACCCAAAGGGATTCCTTTTAAAGGACAAGTGCTAAATCAAATTGCTTCTTCTTTTTTAAAAGCGACCAACGATATTGTTCCTAATTGGCTAGAGGCAACTCCTGACCCATCTGTTTCTGTTGGAAAAAGGTGTGAACCTTTCAAGGTAGAGATGGTAATAAGAGGTTATCTTACTGGCCATGCTTGGAGAGAATACCGAGATGGTAAGAGAACAATTTGTGGAGTTCCAATGCCAAATGGAATGAAGGAAAATGACAAATTTCCAATACCTATTCTTACTCCAACAACAAAGGCAGAGGTGGGGCATGATGAAGATATATCAAGAGAAGAAATATTAGCGCAAGAATTAGTTAGTGAGCAAGATTATGTGCAGTTGGAAGATTATACCAAATCATTATTTGTAAGAGGAACTGAAATGGCGGCACAAAGAGGGTTAATTTTAGTAGATACAAAATATGAATTTGGAAAAGATTCAGAGGGGATTATTACTTTAATTGATGAAATTCATACCCCAGATTCTTCCAGATATTTTTTTAAAGAAGGCTATCAGCAAAGCCAAGATAGAGGCGAAAAACAAAAACAACTTTCCAAAGAATTTGTTCGCCAATGGCTTATTGAAAATGGATTTCAAGGGAAAGAAGGACAATCTATACCTTTTATGAGTGATGAATTTGTTGATTCTGTTTCGGAGAGATACATTGAACTTTTTGAGCATATAACGGGAGAGAAATTTGTAAAACAAGAAGTGGAGGATGTGCTCAACAGAGTGGAAAATAATATATTGAGTTATCTTAATAATTAAAAATGCTTAAATTTGTGGTTTTAAAAAAACTAAAACCATGAAAAAGGTTCTTACTTTACTATTTATTTGTTTTAGTATTTTATCCTTTGCTCAAATTAATGTTGGCAATAATCAAACTATTTGCTTGGGCAACACAGCTCAAGTAATTGCAACTACTTCTGTCCAAGCAAGTACGGATTCTTATCAGGTTACTAATATTAATTTTGCACCAGAGGTGACTATAGGAACGCCTATCTCTCTTTCTGATGATGATGTGCAAGGTCCTTTCCCAATAGGATTTACTTTTCAGTTTTATGGCAATAATTATACTGACTTCTATGTAGGTTCCAATGGTTGGATTGGATTTAGTAGTGGCCAAACAACTCTTTACATAGCAACACCTATTCCAGATTCAACTAGTCTTAGTATTCCTAGGAATTGCATTATGTTATCTTGGGAAGATATAAATCCTGCAACTGGAGGTCAAGTATTGTATCAAACAATAGGTACAGCTCCAAACAGAAAATTGGTTTTCACATTTGATAATGTTCCTTATTTTAATTCTACCATTACAATGACTTCTCAGATTGTTATTTATGAAGGAAGTAATGTCATTGATAATCATATCACTGATAAAGCCCTACACATTAATCCATCTGTTCAAGGAATTCATAATTTATTAGGGACAAGCGCTACTGTTGTTCCTGGCAGAAATGCTACTGTATGGTCAGCTAGCAATGAGTCAGTTCGTTATTTTCCTTCTGGTGTTTCTTGGTTTGACGTGAATTCTGGGCAAATGGTTGGAGTGGGAGATACCTTAAATTATTCTCCTACACAAACTACTTTTGTAGCTGGAGTTGTTACTGATAGTACAGGGCAAGTTCATTCCGACACTATGCGGATAAATGTATTAAATACTCAAATCACATCTTCTGGTTTATCTTTATGTAGTGGTCCAGTTACTTTAACAGCAGCTTCTGGTTTTGCTTTGTATGTTTGGAATAATAATTCTGCTTCACCTCAAATGTTGGTTACTTCAGCTGGTACTTATTATGTAAATTGTACAAGTAGTAATGGTTCAGTATGTCAATCTCCACCAATTACTATTTATGCCGATACTATTCCTATTGCTTTAGGGACGGCTGATTCTATAGAGATATGTCAGGGGGATACGGTAAATATCAATGGGCCAAATGGATATAGTAGTTATAGTTGGAGTACAGGAGAAACAACCACTGATATTTCTACTACTTTAGTGGGTGATTATTTTTTAACTACACTAGATGCTAATGGTTGTATAGGTATGTCAGATACTACTACCATCTCTATTAGAGTTCTACAACCAAATATTTGGGCTGATTACTTGACTATTTGTAATGGAATGATTAGCACATCTATTTACACAGATAATATGTATCAGAGTTATTTATGGAATAATGGGACTACCTTCAGTAATATCTTTACTTCAATAGCAGGTAACTTTTGGGTAAGTGTAATAGATCAATCTGGATGTATTGGAACTTCTGATACTATAACAATTGCCAATGGTAATTTCACTTTTGATTTATTACCATCTGATTCTATTTTTCTTTGTACTCCTAGTAGTAGTGTAGTTATGGAAGCTACTAATGCTGGTACATTTGTTAATTATCAATGGAATACAGGCGCAATAACACCAACTCTTACTACTAATACTCTGGGGAACTATTATTGTATTGTTGAGATTCCTATTTTTGGAGGTGGTAGTTGTTATGGTTTTTCAGATACTATAGAAGTATTTGGCATTAATCCACAACTTACTTATAGCGGCTTATCTCTTTGTGCAGGTCCGGTTAGTTTAAATACAGGCAACTATGACATCTATCAATGGAGTAATAATTCCTCTACCCAAGCAATTAATATAAATACAGCAGGAGATTATTATGTTTTTGTTACGGATTCTAATGGTTGTACGGCTTATTCTGATACGGTTAGTATTTATACTAATGCTTTTCAGTATAATATAATCCCGAGTGGCTCAACTACCATTTGTTCTGGTTATACAGTTGATTTGGATGCAGGTAATCAGTTTACTGGCCACCTTTGGAATACAG
>DASCPP010000136.1:0-3637 GCA_036012565.1 Flavobacteriales bacterium
AAAAGCAGTTTACAACCCATAGGGCATTCATCCTGCACGCGGCATGGCTGCATCAGAGTTTCCTCCATTGTGCAATATTCCTCACTGCTGCCTCCCGTAGGAGTCTGGTCCGTGTCTCAGTACCAGTGTGGGGGATCACCCTCTCAGGCCCCCTACCTATCGTAGCCTTGGTAAGCTTTTACCTTACCAACAAGCTAATAGGACGCATGCTCATCTTTAACCACCGAAGTTTTAATTATAAATAGATGCCTATAAATAATACTATGAGGTATTAATCCAAATTTCTCTGGGCTATTCCTCAGTTAAAGGTAGATTGCATACGCGTTACTCACCCGTGCGCCACTCGTCAGCATCTCGCAAGCGAGATCTGTTACCGTTCGACTTGCATGTGTTAGGCCTGCCGCTAGCGTTCATCCTGAGCCAGGATCAAACTCTCCGTTGTAAAAAAAGTTTGTAAAAATTTGATTGACTTATAGAATGTGCTTAATTTGATTTTCTATCTTCATTAATTCAAAGAACAAAAAAGGGTAGCAAATTTAACTTAAAATGCTAAACCCTCAAAGCTTTTTACCTTAAAATACTAATTTGGTTTTTCAAAAGCGGCTGCAAATATAAATGCTTATTAATACCGAACAAAACTTTTCTCTTCTTTTTTAATAATATTTTTATGCCTTATTATTTTTATGTAAGTGCCTCATATTTTGGATGTTGGCACAACCTGAAAAGTAATTTATGATGTAGAAAAAGTAATAGAAATAAAGATTGTATTGGAATAGCTTGTAAAAAATAGCATTTTAGGAAATTATTTTGGTGATTTTTTATAATGAAAAACAGAAGAAAAGGATAATTGTGGAATAAATAATTATTCAACAAAAATAGAACTATATTCCTTTCCTGATTTTTCAAAAAGCAGTTGTACTGCTTCTCTTCCTTCAATTCCTAAAGAGACAGAAAAATCATTAACATATAAATTTATATGAGCATCAACAACTGCTTTTTCCATTTCTTGAGCATGAGATTTAATGAATTCTGCTGAACATTCTCTGTTCTCAAAAGCGTATTCTACCGATCTTCTTAATACTCTTTCAAATTTTTTCTGAATTTCAAATGGCAAATTTCTATTTATTACTATCCCACCAAGAGGAATAGGGAGTCCTGTTTCCTCCTCCCAAAATTCACCTAAATCTTTTACTTTTTCCAATCCTTTATTCTGATATGTAAACCTATTCTCATGAATAATAAGTCCTGCATCAACTTGCTGGGAAAGGATTTCATTTTCAATTTCCGAAAAAAGAATCTCAACCTTTTTTGTGTATTCAGGATTTGCGATACTTAAAAGCATATTTGCAGTTGTATATTTACCAGGAATTGCAATCTTGCTGTCAGAAGTCAAAATAGTGCTTGGTTTCTTAATTAATAAAGGACCACAATTTCTCCCAAGTGCAGACCCACTATCTAGCAAAACATATTTTTCAATACAATAAGTAAATGCATTATAACTTAATTTAGTTGCATCCAATTTACCAACAAAAGCCCATTTATTTAACTGTTCTACATCTGCGAATACAACTTCAAATTCTAATCCTTCTGTATCTATTTTATTATGAACTAAGGCGTCAAAAATAAATGTATCATTCGGACAAGGTGAAAATCCTAAAGTCAGTTTCATAAATTGTTAATTATTTTTTCTACCTCCGTATTCAGATTTGAGATTGACAAATCCAAATCCCAATTTTCTTTATTTCTTCTTTCAATTTTATTAGAAATCGACCTTATCTGAATACAAGGAACCTTTATTTCTTCACAAACTTTAAATACCGCAGCTCCCTCCATGCTTTCAATATCAGGATGCAGTCTTTCTATTATGTTATGAATTGAATCCTCATTACCATGAACTGTATTAACAGTGATGCCTTTTACCTTTCTCAAACTAGTTCTTCCTTCAACTTTATATATCGTTTTAATATCAAAATTAGAAAATTCTGAAAAAGATTCTCCGTATTCAAAACCAATTTCAGAAAAACAATCTTCAATAACTTCAACAACATCTCCTATTTTTATTTCATCTGAAAAAGACCCTGAAACTCCCATGTTTATGACTAAATCATAGTTATTTTCATTTAATTCTTTTGTCAAATTTATTGCAGTATTCACCATTCCTGCCCCTGTGATTAATATAGGGAAATTACTTATTCTGTCAGATGTGATTTCAGGTTTTGTAGCTGCAGCAATTAATACATTCATATGGCAAATATATGGTATATTTGCAGCCTATTTATAAAAAAATGAGTGATAATTATAACAAGAATATAGCTGGTAATATCAAATCTGTACTTTCAGAAATTGGTGAAAATCCTGAAAGAGAAGGGCTTTTAAAAACTCCTGAACGTGTAGCAAAATCAATGGAATTTCTGACAAATGGATATGAAAAAGATCCATCAGAAATCTTAAAATCAGCAATGTTCTCAGAAGATTATAGTCAAATGGTATTAGTAAAAGATATTGAACTATACTCTCTATGCGAACATCATATCTTGCCGTTTTTTGGAAAAGCACATATAGCTTACATACCAAATGGCAATATTGTAGGATTAAGTAAAATACCAAGAATAGTAGATGTTTTTGCAAGAAGATTACAAGTACAAGAAAGATTAACAGATGAAATAAAAGATTGCTTACAAGATACTCTAAATCCAAAAGGAGTTGCAGTAGTTATAGAAGCGCAACACCTTTGTATGCAAATGAGAGGAGTTGAAAAACAACACTCATTTACTACAACTTCTGCTTTCTCTGGAATTTTTATGTCAGATGAGAAAACGAGATCAGAATTTATAAATCTAATAAAATAATAAATGAAAGCATATGTATTCCCTGGACAGGGAGCTCAATTTCCGGGTATGGGGAAAGATATTTACGAAAATTCTGAAGTCGCAAAACAACTTTTTAATAAAGCAAATGATATTTTAGGGTTCTCAATTACTGATATTATGTTTGGTGATGATGCAGAAGCTCTAAAACAAACAAAAGTAACTCAGCCTGCTATATTTTTACATTCAGTGATTTTAGCAAAAGTATTAGGTAATTCATTTCGTCCAGAAATGGTTGCAGGACATTCGCTTGGTGAGTTTTCGGCATTAGTTACTACTGGATATTTATCATTTGAAGATGGACTTAGATTAGTATCAAAAAGAGCTATAGCTATGCAAAAAGCATGCGAACAAAACCCATCTATAATGGCAGCTGTACTAGGATTAGAAAATAAAATCGTAGAAGATATTTGTTCAAAAATTGATGAAGTGGTTGTTCCTGCAAATTATAATTGTCCAGGACAATTAGTAATCTCAGGTAGTGATAAAGGAATTGATATCGCATGCGAGAAACTAACAGAAGCGGGAGCAAGAAGAGCGCTTAAACTTCCTGTAGGCGGAGCTTTCCATTCTCCATTAATGGAACCAGCAAGAGCAGAACTAGAATCTGCAATTGATAAAACTCAATTTAATAAAGGAATTTGTCCTATCTATCAAAATGTAACTGCAACCGCAATTACAAGCCCAGATGAAATTAAGGAAAACCTTAAAAAGCAACTTACTGCATCAGTAATGTGGACGCAAACTATGCAACAAATGATTTCAGATGG
>DASCPP010000137.1:0-4016 GCA_036012565.1 Flavobacteriales bacterium
AAAAAGCAAGTCCTTAGCCTTGGGTAGCAGCCCTCAAAGAAGAGGAGTTTGTACTAGGGTTTATACTACAACCCCTAAAAAACCAAACTCTGCACTAAGGAAAGTAGCAAGGGTTCGTCTTACTAATGGAAATGAAGTAAATGCTTACATTGGCGGTGAGGGTCATGCATTGCAAGAGCACTCTATTGTGCTTGTAAGAGGTGGCAGAGTAAAAGATTTACCAGGAGTTCGGTATCATATTGTAAGAGGCGCATTAGATACTACAGGGGTAGATGGAAGAACACAAAGAAGATCAAAATACGGAACTAAGAGGCCGAGAAAATAATTTACTATTTTAACAAATGAGAAAAGGAAGAGCTAAAAAAAGAATTCTATTACCAGATCCAAAGTTTGGAAACACCTTAATCACAAGGTTTGTAAATAACTTGATGCTTGATGGCAGAAAAAATACTGCTTATCAAATTTTTTATGATGCAATGGATATTATATCAACCAAAGTAACAGAGGAAGAAGCAGTTGCAGTTTGGGAAAAAGCATTAGAAAATATAATGCCTGCTGTTGAGGTAAGAAGTAGAAGGATTGGAGGTGCAACATTTCAAATCCCTCAACCTGTAAGAGATGACAGAAAAATTTCATTAGGAATGAAATGGATGATTGGATTTACAAGAAAAAGGAATGAAAAAACAATGTGCGAGAGATTGGCAGGTGAGATATTAGCTGCTTACAAAGAAGAAGGGGCTACATTTAAAAAGAAACAAGACACTCACAGAATGGCAGAAGCTAATAAAGCATTCGCTCATTTCAGGTTTTAAATTGATTAATTAGAAATGGCTAAACATGATTTAACATATAATCGAAACATTGGTATCATGGCACACATTGATGCCGGTAAAACCACTACTACCGAAAGAATCTTGTATTATACAGGAATTTCGCATAAAATTGGTGAGGTGCATGATGGTGCCGCTACTATGGATTGGATGGAACAAGAGCAAGAAAGAGGAATTACCATTACCTCTGCAGCTACTACTACTTTCTGGGAATACAGAGGAAATGAGTATAAAATGAACATCATTGATACTCCAGGCCATGTGGATTTTACCGTTGAGGTAGAGCGTTCACTTAGAGTATTGGATGGTGCGGTTGCACTTTTTTGTGCGGTTGGTGGTGTAGAGCCACAATCAGAAACTGTGTGGAGACAAGCAAATAAATACAATGTGCCAAGAATAGGTTTTGTAAATAAAATGGACCGTTCTGGTGCCGACTTTTTTGAAACGGTAAGCCAGATAAGAGAACGTTTAGGAGCAAATCCTATTCCTTTGCAAGTTCCTATCGGTTCGGAAGAAGATTTCAGAGGAGTTGTTGATTTAATCAATAATAAAGCAATCGTTTGGAATGAAGAGGATATGGGAATGACTTTTGAAGAAATTGATATTCCAGAAGATTTGAAAGATATAGTTGCCGAATGGAGAGAAAAATTGATTGAATCAGTTGCAGAGCAAGATGATACTTTATTAGAAAAGTTTTTTGATGATCCGGATGGCATTACAGAAGAAGAGATGATGATTGCCATCAGAAAAGCAACAATTGCTATGGATATTACGCCAATACTTTGTGGTTCTGCATTTAAGAATAAAGGGGTGCAAACTATGTTGGATGCGGTAATGTCTTACCTTCCCAGCCCACTGGATGTCGGTGCTGTGGAAGGAGCCCATCCTGATACTGATGAAGTAGAAACAAGAGAACCAAATTCATCTGAGTCAATGGCAGCTTTGGCATTTAAAATTGCAACCGATCCTTATGTAGGAAGGTTATGTTTTTTCAGAATGTATTCTGGTAGGTTAGACGCTGGTTCTTATGTAATGAATTCCAGAACAAACAATAAAGAAAGAATTTCAAGAATATTCCAAATGCACTCGAATAAGCAAAATGCTATTGATTGTATTGAAGCAGGTGATATTGGTGCGGCAGTTGGGTTTAAAGATATCAGAACAGGAGATACGCTTTATCAGGATAAGCCAGTTACATTGGAGTCCATGACTTTTCCAGATCCTGTAATTGGAGTTGCGGTTGAGCCAAAAACACAAGCAGATGTGGATAAATTGGGTGTTGCTTTAGGTAAATTAGCAGAGGAAGATCCTACTTTTACAATCCGTACCGACCAAGATTCTAATCAAACTATTATCTCAGGGATGGGAGAATTGCACCTAGAAATTATAATCGACAGATTGAAAAGGGAATTTAAAGTAGAATGTAACCAAGGTGCCCCACAGGTATCTTACAAAGAATCGATTACAACCTCAATAACTACAAGAGAAGTTTATAAAAAACAATCGGGTGGTAGAGGTAAATTTGCCGATATCCAATTTGAACTTTCGCCAATGGATGCTGATTTTGAAGGAGAAGGATTGCAATTTGTAGATGAAGTAAAAGGAGGAAATATTCCAAGAGAATTTATTCCATCTGTTCAAAAAGGATTTGAGATGGCCATGAAAAATGGTGTTTTAGCGGGTTATCCTATCGACACTATGAAGGTGAGATTATTTGATGGTTCTTATCATGATGTGGATTCTGATGCACTATCATTTGAGATTTGTGCAAAAATTGCTTTTAAAGGAGCCTGCAAGCAAGCTAAACCAGTATTATTGGAGCCAATAATGAAATTAGAAGTAGTAACCCCAGAGGCAAATACGGGAGATGTGGTTGCTGATTTGAACAGAAGAAGAGGGCAATTGGAAGGTATGGACTCCAGAGCAGGAGCGCAAGTAGTGAATGCAAAAGTTCCTCTTTCTGAAATGTTTGGTTATGTAACGACTCTTAGAACTATTACATCTGGGCGTGCAACTTCCACTATGGAGTTTGCTGAATATCAACCAGCGCCCAAGAATATTGCAGAAGCGGTAATTGAAAAAATAAAAGGAACAATGGTACAAAATTAAATATATGTCACAAAGAATTAGAATAAAATTAAAATCGTTTGATCATACTCTTGCTGATCAATCAGCTGAAAAGATTGCAAAAACAGTAAAAAACTCAGGCGCAATTGTTAGTGGTCCAATTCCTCTTCCAACGCATAAAAAGATTTATACCGTTTTGCGTTCTCCGCATGTTAACAAACAATCTAGAGAGCAATTTCAGCTTTCAGCCCATAAAAGATTAATGGATATATATAGCTCATCTTCCAAAACGATTGATGCGCTAATGAAATTAGAACTTCCTAGTGGAGTTCATGTAGAAATTAAAGTAATTTAAAAAAAGAAAAGATGCCAGGTTTAATAGGTAAAAAAATAGGAATGACAAGTGTCTTTAATGAGGACGGGAAAAATATTCCTTGTACTATCATTCAGGCAGGACCTTGTGTGGTTACTCAACTAAAAACGGAGAAGGTAGATGGTTATACTGCTGTGCAACTATCTTTTGATGAGCAAAAAGAAAGAAGAATGACAAAAGCATTAGCAGGTCATTTCAGTAAAGCCAAAACTACACCAAAAAAGAAATTAGTGGAGTTTGAAATGCATGAGGAGGAAGTAAATTTAGGAGATACCATTACGGTTGATATTTTAGAAGAAGGATCTTTTGTAACAGTTGCAGGCACATCCAAAGGAAAAGGGTTTCAAGGGGTTGTAAAACGACATGGTTTTAAGGGAGTAAATGATGCAACCCACGGTCAGCATAACAGACAAAGGCATCCTGGTTCGATTGGTGCAGCATCTTATCCTGCAAGAGTATTTAAGGGAATGCGAATGGGAGGACAAATGGGAAATGTTCGGGTTAAAGTGGAAAATTTGCAAGTGCTTAAAGTAATGCCGAAAAAAAACATTGTTTTAGTAAAAGGAGCTGTTCCGGGTGCTAATAATTCATATGTAATAATTGAGAAATAATGAAAGTAGCAGTACATAATATAAAAGGAAAAGAAACCGCCAAAAAGGTAGATTTGAAAAAGAATATTTTTGGCATTGAGCCAAATGATCATGCTATTTATTTGGATGTAAAACAATATTTGGCTAACCAAAGAA
>DASCPP010000138.1:0-4643 GCA_036012565.1 Flavobacteriales bacterium
AGTTATGCTTATATGCATGTAGATCAGCACGCCTTGGAATACAACCCAATTAACAATACTTTATATGCAGGAAATGATGGTGGATTTTATAAATATTTAGACAATTTAAATACTTGGACAGATATTAGTGATGGCTTGGAAATTTCTCAGTTTTATCGTTTAGGTCTATCAAAAAGCAATAGTGATATTTTAGTAGCTGGAGCACAAGATAATGGAACTGAAAGACTTTCGTCTTCTGGCTGGGATGCAATAAGGGGTTCTGATGGGATGGAATGTATTATTGATCCTTACGATCCTGATATTATATACTCTTCTTCTCAATACGGAGGTCTTAAAATAACTTATGATGGAGGCAATAATTGGTCAAACTTTAAACCTGTTTCTTATGATGGTAGCTGGGTTACGCCCTACAAAATGCATCCATTAAATAACAATATGGTTGTTGCTGGTTATGATGAGGTTTATTCCACAAAAACTGGTGGTGCCTTTTGGGATTCTATTTCTAACAATCAGATGGGTTCCGTGAAAATAATTGCTTTGGCTCCATCTGATCAAGACGTAATTTATGCTTCTACTTACTCAACATTATATGTAACTTTTAATGGGGGGGTTAGTTGGAATAGGATTGATAATGGTCTCCCAAACTCTATTTCTGATGTTACTGTTTCGGCAAATGACCCCAATTGGGTTTGGGTTACTTGTTCAAATTATACTGCTGGGAGTAAGGTATATGAATCAACAGATGGAGGGAATACATGGTCAAATATCTCTGGCTCAAATTTACCAAATCTACCTGTAAATTGTATAGTTTATCAAGATTTAACCAATGATGATTTGTATATTGGTACAGATGTTGGGGTGTACCATAAAGATAATAATATGAGCGATTGGCAACCATTTATGACGGGTCTTCCAAATGTGCAAGTGGATGAATTAGAGATTCATTATGGAGCAGGAAAAATTAGAGCTGCAACTTTTGGAAGGGGAATTTGGGAAAGTGTTTTGCACTCTCAACCAAACGGAATTGCAAACGATTTTATGTCTTATGTAAATGCCTATCCGAATCCTGCAAAAGATTATATTATTTTAAATGTTCCCGAAAACGCAATAAGCAAAAATCCTGTTTTGAATATTTATAATTTAGGGGGGCAGCTTGTTCATTCTGATAATGTTGAAAGTGGAAATCAGTTTATTGATATTTCTCACTTGACTTCCGGTTATTATATCTATGAGATAAGTGCAGTAGGCATGAGAACTGTTAAGGATAAATTGATTCTACTACCAAATTAAAGAAGGGCCTCCATCTCTACCATAAATCTTTTTTTCGCCTCTCCTGGGGCAAAAATAATCCCAATGGAAACAATGGTATTTCCTTCTTTTTGATTTTGAATTTTCATCAAAAACGGGCCACCCATAAATTCATTCTCCATTTTCCAAAGTCCTCTATAAGTATTGCCTGAAATTTCAATTGGAAATCTTTTTTCTATTTGAACAAAGTTACTTTCACCACTTCCTTTAAGAGTTTTTCCTAAAACTGAATCTACTTTTATTATTAAATTTTCTTGAAAATTTAACTCATTTATATTTATTTTAAATACTACAATTTGCTTTATCAAATCGCTTTTTGGCGGATTATAGGTTGCCCAAAAAATATTTGTGCTATCATTGATAATAGTGTATTCGGAAGGTATTTTCACCTCAATTCCAAATTTATCTTTTATGGATTTTTCATATTGCGTATGTTTTTCTCTTTCTTTTTTTAGCTGACTCTGATAAAAAATAGCTACATATTTTTTACATTTTTCTGCAAATTGTTCTTTATTCGTTTCTTTATTCCACTTCAAACCAACAACCAATTGCGGACTTGCCCAAAAATTATTTTTTTTACCTTCTTCTCCGTTTTCGGAAATCAAAATTATATTTTGATGAGTTTTGAAAATAGTAGTAAAATCAGATGGCTTAATTCTAATGATATTAAAAATCGGCTCTGATTGCTGTAGGCCAGGATAGTCTTTTGCAAAAATTTCATTAATCGCTTTTGAAGGATATTTATTCCAAATTGCATCTGAAATAACCAAAACGATTTCATTTCCTGAACCTGTTGATTTTGGGAGTGTCTTTCTCCCTTCGTCACAAGAAAATAGAAAAAGAAAAGAAAAAGCAAAAAGTAGATTTCGCATTATATTATCCCGTGGGAAGAAGTATCTTTTCGCCTGGCTTTAGTTGGTTAGGGGTTAAATTGTTATGCTTGATTAATTCGTTAACACTTATACCTTCATATTTATTTGCTATATCCCAAAGTGTATCGCCTTGCTTTATTATGTAAACAGGATTCTCAGCCTCTTTTTGCTGGGTTGTTTTAAAATCATCTTTAAGAAATAACACTAACTTTGTTCCAATAATAAGTTTGTCATTTTTTAGTTTATTCCATTTCCTAATATCATTACTTGGAACTCCATTTTGCTGGGCAATTTTTCCTAAATAATCTCCTTGTTTTACCACATAAACAAATCGTGTTTCGTTTATTAATATTTCTTTTTGCTCTACTGCCTTAGCGAAAGTATAAACTGCTTGCTCATTTACAACAAAATCTATCATTACATCATAAGGAAGAGTGATGTTGGTATTTTTAGGAAAAACCCCTTTTGTAATGCTTGGGTTTAATTGGGAAATAATTTCTTTTGAAATACAAATTAGTTCCGCCAAAACCGAGAATTCTATTTGGGTTTTTAAAGTAATTGTGTCTGTTTGGGCTATGAAATTTTGTGGTAGTTCAATTTCAATTCCATGTTCCTGATAAAAATTCATTACATAATTTACCGCCACAAATGCTGGGACATATCCTCTTGTTTCTCTTCTTAGATAAGGCCTTAACTGCCAATAATCATATAGTCCTGTTTTTGCCATTGTTCGCGATAAATAGCCCGGGCCTCCATTGTATGCCGCTAATACCAAGTTCCAATCGCCAAACATTTCATAGAGCTTTGCAAAATACTGACAAGCCGCTTCTGTCGATTTGTACGGATCTTGTCTTTCATCTAAATAAGAAGTTACATTTAAATTGTACTGCTTTCCGGTTGCATACATAAACTGCCACAAGCCTTTTGCCCCAGAACGAGAACGAGCTCTTGGATTCAAGGCAGACTCTACAATAGCTAAATATTTAAATTCTAATGGGATGTCGTATTTATCTAAACAGCTTTCAAACATTGGGAAATAATGTGGTGCCAAGCCCACCATTCTTGATACTAATTTTTTATTTTTTTTCAAGTATGCATTTATAGAATTTTCAACTGCTTTATTATACACCAAATCTATTGGGCTTTTTTCGTTCAATATTTTAAGGCGTGCTTGAATCAAATCTGACTCTGTTTCTTTTTTATCTTTCTCCAAATTTATTTGTTTGGTTTTTATTGAATCAGAAAAAAAGAGATGTGTATTGCCTGCAAAAGTAAACTGAAATACTAAAAGTGTTATTATAGTAATTATTATTTTTCTCATAAGAAATATTTATCAGAGCGAAATTCGGAATAATTTGCTTTAAGCTAAAAATTAAGTCTTATAGTTTTTAACTACAAACTGTTCATTAGATTGTGTGAAAAAGCTAGGAGTTCTCTTTCATAAAACGGCTTTGCCATTAGTTGTGTCCCGAAAGGCATTCCGTTCGAGTGCTCTGTAAGGGGTAGCGATATGGCTGGATTTCCGCTTAAATTTGCTAAAACCGTGAAAATGTCTTCCAAATACATGGAAACCGGATTTTTTACTTCTAACCCTAACTCAAATGCAGTATGAGGCGTTGTTGGGGTAAGGATAAAATCAAATTCATTTAATATTTCTTTGGTTTTATCTTGAATTAATCGTCTCATTTTTTGCGCTTTTGTATAATATGCATCATGATAACCAGCACTTAAAACAAAGGTCCCTAACATGATTCGTCTTTGAACTTCTTTTCCAAAACCTTCTGTTCTTGTTTTAAGATACGTGGTTTCAGGATTATCTGCTTTTTTGCTATGATAGCCATAATGTACCCCGTCAAATCGAGCTAAATTAGAGGATGCCTCAGCAGTAGTTAGTACATAATAGGTTGGCACTAAATAATCCAAGTAAGGAAAAGAAACTCTCTCAACAATATGACCTTTACTTTTTAGGGTTTGAATTTGTTTTAATATTGCAGATTTAACTTCACTATCTAAACCATCACTTTCAAACATTGGGAAATAAGCAATTCTTTTTGGCTTTTTATCGTATAAAAGCTTAGTGTATTGCTCCACTTTTCTTGTCGATATTGTACTATCATAATCATCCTGTCCAGCAATTACTTCCAATATGATTGCTGCATCTTCAACTGTATTTGTAATTGGACCAATTTGGTCGAATGAAGAAGCAAAAGCAATAAGCCCAAACCTTGAAACTCTAGCATAAGTTGGTTTCAATCCTACCGTTCCACAAAAGGATGCTGGTTGTCTTATAGATCCTCCTGTATCACTTCCTAAAGCTGCCAAACATAGGTTTGCTGCAACAGCTGTTGCTGCACCTCCTGAAGAACCTCCGCTAACTTTTGATTTGTCAATTGGGTTTTTTGTTGGACCGTAATATGAATTTTCGTTTGCACTGCCCATTGCAAATTCATCACAATTTAATCT
>DASCPP010000139.1:0-9797 GCA_036012565.1 Flavobacteriales bacterium
TAATTGATAATAGAAAAGTGGTATTAGTAGAATAATGTCAGTAGCAAAAAAAGATTACAAAAAAGTAACCACCAAAACTTTAGCTGAAATGAAGCAAAATGGAGAAAAAATCTCCATGCTTACAGCTTACGATTATACCCTTGCCAAAATTATTGATGGTGCAGGAATTGATGTTATCTTGGTTGGCGATTCAGCATCCAATGTGATGGCAGGACACGAAACTACATTACCTATCACCCTTGATCAGATGATTTATCATGCATCCTCAGTTGTAAGAGGAATTGACAGAGCTTTGGTAGTTGTTGATATGCCTTTTGGTTCTTACCAAGGTAATTCCTTAGAAGCCCTTTCATCAGCCATAAAAATAATGAAGGAAAGTGGCGGGCATTCTGTAAAACTAGAAGGAGGAAGTGAGATAATTGGATCCATTGAAAGAATACTGACTGCCGGAATTCCTGTAATGGGACACTTAGGTCTAACCCCACAATCCATTTACAAATTTGGAACTTATACCGTAAGAGCAAAAGAAGAAATGGAAGCTGAGAAAGTTTTATCAGATGCTAAACTTTTAGAAGAAGCAGGATGTTTTGGAATAGTTCTAGAGAAAGTTCCATCACAATTAGCTAAAAAGGTTGCAGAAAGCATCAGTATTCCTGTTATTGGAATTGGTGCTGGGAATAGGGTAGATGGCCAAGTGCTAGTATTACACGATATGCTAGGTATGACACATGAGTTTAACCCAAGATTCTTAAGAAGATACTTAAACCTTTATGGTGATATAACTAAAGCGGTTCAATCTTATGTTACGGATGTTAAATCAAAAAACTTTCCTAACAAAAAAGAGCAATACTAATGCTTGAAGTATTGTATGAAGACAACCACCTCATAGCTATAAACAAAAAAGCAGGAGATATAGTACAAGGAGATAAAACAGGAGATACTCCCCTATCTGATTTTGTAAAAGCTTACATTAAAAAAAAATACAAAAAGCCAGGAGAAGTATTTTTAGGAACGATACATAGATTAGATCGTCCTACTTCAGGTATTGTATTATATGCTCGTACATCAAAAGCACTTAGTCGTATGAACGAACAATTCAGAAATAAGGAAATACAAAAAGCCTATTGGGCTGTGGTGGAGAATGCTCCACCTAATACTTCAGGAACACTTGAGAGTTATCTGCAGAAAAATCAAAAGCAAAACAAATCCTATGTTACCAAAAATGATGGTGCTAAACATTCGGTTTTGAAATACAAACTACTTAAAAAGTTAGACAACTTTTACCATTTAGAGATAAAACCAAAAACTGGAAGGCACCACCAAATAAGAGTGCAATTGGCCCATATTGGTTGCATAATAAAAGGCGATTTAAAGTATGGCGCCAAAAGAAGCAATAAGGATGCTAGTATTCATTTACTCGCTCAAAAATTAACATTTACACACCCAGTAAAAAAAGAAGAAATTACTATTGTAGCTATCCCGCCAAAAGATAGTATATGGGATGTTTGTGTCTAAAAAGGATCAACATCTATCATAAAACGAACCGATTTAAAATCAGAATGATTTTGCATGCTGTTAATAATAGTTTGAAGAATATTTTTTGCTTCAATAACAGAACCTTTTTGCTCAATTTTAAGCAGTACATTCTTATGGTAATAATTTCTAATCCTTGCTATTACAGGATATTCTGGCCCCAACACCCTGTTTTCAAAACTCTTATGCATCTGTACCACTAACTGCAAAGCTGCATCATCCAATTTTCTTTGATCTTTATGTTTTAAAGTAATCCCAATTAAGCGGTTGTATGGTGGGTAATTAAATGTCTTACGTTCTTCAAGCTGCTTTTGGATAAAGGATAAATAATCATTGGCTTTTAATAAGGCAAACATCTCATTTTCCTCATTATAAGTTTGTATCATAACATTACCTTGTTCTCCTTTACGCCCTGCCCTACCTGCTACTTGCATCAATAACTGAAAAGCCCGTTCATAAGCTCTAAAATCTGGAAAGTGCAACATATTATCTGCATTCAACACACCCACCAAAGCTACATTATCAAAATCAAGCCCTTTAGTAACCATTTGTGTTCCTACCAAAATATCAATTCTTCCCTGTTCAAAATCTGTGATTATCTGCTGATGTGCATATTTTCTTCTAGTAGTATCATAATCCATTCGCTTACTTATAAATTCAGGAAAAAGTTCTTTTAAACTCTCCTCTATTTGCTCAGTTCCAAATCCTTTATCTTCAAAATCTTCAGATAAACAAGAAGGGCAAACCTCAGGCACTTGCTCAATATATCCACAATAGTGGCATTTTAAATGATTGTTCCATTTATGATAAGTAAGACTTACATCACAATGCTTACAATTTGGTGTGTAAGCACAAGAGTTACAATTCAATATTGGGGAATACCCTCTCCTATTCTGAAACAGAATTACTTGCTTTCCTAACTCCATATTTTCTCTAATTGCTGATAACAAATCAGGAGCGAATTGATGTGTCATCTGTTTCTTAAGATGTGCTTTCCGTATATCAATCGTTTTGATTCTTGGGAGCGCAATATCTTCAAATCGTGTATGCATCTTAACTAATGCATATTTATCTTTTTTAGCATTAAAATAGCTCTCCACACTAGGAGTTGCAGAACCTAAAAGAACTTTTGCTCTATGCTGTTTTGCTAAATAAATTGCAGTATCACGCGCATGATATCTTGGGGCTGGTTGATGTTGCTTAAATGATGGATCGTGCTCCTCATCTACAATAATTAATCCTAAATTATCAAAAGGAAGGAAAAGTGACGACCTTGCCCCCAACATAATAGGATATTGCACATTATTACTATCTTTTTCTTGTACTGCTTTCCATACTTCTAGTCTTTCAGCATTATTCAAATGTGAATGCGTAATCCCAACTTTATTGCCAAAATGCTTTCTAAGTCTGTTAATAATTTGAGTTGTAAGCGCAATTTCAGGTAACAAATACAGCACTTGTTTACCTTTTTCTAATTGTTCTTCAATTAACTTTATATAGAGTTCTGTTTTTCCTGATGAGGTAACACCATGCAAAAGGCACACATCTTTCTTCTTAAAAGAACCTTTAATCTCCAAAAGTGCTTTTTGCTGAAAGTCTGCTAGTCTTTTATCTTCAATTCGTTTTGTAGAGACATTCAACAATCTACTAATACTCTGTTCTTCTATTGTAAAAATTTGCTTTTTTACTAAAGTATTTAGTATCCCTCTGCTAAAACCAGTTTTTTTCAGAAGTTCAACTATATTGTATTGCTTTTTAGGATACAGTTCTTTTAGTCGTAAATAAGAATCAATAAAAGCGTTCTGTTTTATAGTTAATTTGATATCTTTCAGTAGTTCATTTGTTGCAATAAATTTTACAATCCTAATTTTCTTCTCTTGATATTTATCATGCAAATCCTCTTTTATTATTACAACTTCTTTGCGTATCAGTTCATTTATAAATGAAAAAACATACTTAATATTTATGAGTTTAGCAACTTCATCAATTTTTAATTCTTCTTGGTGCGACAAAGCATTTATCAACTTTATTTCATCCTTTTTTAAATAATCTAAATCACCATCAAAATCTGGGTGAATAATCACCTTGGATTCACTTGCTAATTTGAAAGAAGAAGGCAAAGCGGCATTCATCACTTCACCAATATTACACATATAATAATCAGCAAGCCATTGCCAGAATTTTAACTGATTACTATTTACAATCGGATTTTCATCCATCACAGCAAGTATTTCCTTAGCCTTATATTCACTTGGACAAGTATTATGAATATCGCAAATAATTGCTGAATATAACTTCTTAGTCCCAAACTGCACAATAACTCTTTGACCTATTACAAGTGTAGATCTGCTGGAATAAGTAAATTTACCTTTGACTGGTAAAGGTAAGATGACATCTACAAAAATTTGATTCATTCTTACGATTAGATTTTAGTAATTATTATTGAGGCATTAGATAAATAAATTTCAAAAGTAAGTCTAAAATCTAACATCTATTATCTCATTTCTATATTATTCATGATGATAAGATTCATTTCTTAAAATGGCATAAGCTCGGTAGAGTTGCTCCGCAAAAAACAAGCGAACCATTTGGTGTGAGAAAGTCATTCTGGAAAGAGAAAGTTGTTCATTAGCTCTTTTATAAATTTCAGCAGAAACACCATAAGCCCCTCCCACCATAAAAACCAATCTTTTTTTGCCACTTAGCATCCAGTTTTGCAGTTTTTTAGCGAAACCTACGGAAGTGAAACTTTTTCCTTTATCGTCCAAAAGAAGCAAATAATCAGTATTTTGCAATTGCTTTAAAATAAGTTCTCCTTCTTTTTTTAGCAATTCTGACTTTGAGAAATTCTTGGCATTTTTTATGTTTGGAATTTCCACTATTTCAAATGGAGTATAGTGTTTCAATCTCTTTTGAAACTGAAGGATCCCCTCCACCAAATACTTTTCGCTTGTCTTTCCAATAGTAAGTAATACAATCTTCATTTTTTGTATTTTTGGCAAAATTAACGATTTGTATTTTGACTAAACAGGAGGATTTGAGAAAGTTCATAACTAATGCCTTAAAAGAGGATGTGGAAGATGGTGATCATACTTCTTTAGCAAGCATACCATCAAATGTAAAAAGTAAAGCTCATTTATTAATAAAGAATGATGGTATTATTGCAGGTATTGATCTAGCAAAAATGATATTTGAACATGTCGATAGTTCCTTAAATATCTTTGAGAATTTAAATGATGGTGATAAAGTAAAGTCTGGGGATATTGCTTTTGTTGTTGATGGTAACTCTATATCCATTCTTACTGCTGAAAGATTAGTACTTAATTGTATGCAGCATATGAGTGCAATTGCTACAAAAACTGCATATCTTAATTCCTTAATTACAGAAACTAATTGCAAATTATTAGATACTCGAAAAACTACACCTCTTAACCGAACAATTGAAAAGTGGGCTGTAAAAATTGGCGGTGGTGTAAATCATAGATTTGGGCTTTATGATATGATTATGATAAAAGATAATCATATTGATTTTGCTGGGGGAATTCCTCAGGCAATAAGTAAAACAAAAAAATACTTAAAAGATAAAAATAAGAATCTTGAAATTATTGTAGAGGCAAGAGGCCTTGATGAAGTAAGTCAGATACTAAATGAAGGTGGAGTAAAACGAATTCTGCTTGATAATTTTGATTATGAAACCACTAAAAAAGCCGTTGCAATTATAGGTGATAAATGCCAAAGCGAATCTAGTGGAGGAATAACTGAAGATACAATTGTTGAATATGCAAAATGTGGAGTTGATTTCATTTCTGTTGGTGCTTTAACGCATTCAATTGAGAACTTTGATTTAAGTTTGAATGCGATATGAAAGAAAATTTTATCATCCAATTAGCAAGACGAATAAAACCGATTGGTTTTATTGGATTGAGCTTATACGATGTAGCTATTTTCTTCTGGAGAGGACTGATGGAAGGGGCTATTACTACAAGAGCCTCCTCTTTGGCTTTTAATTTTTTCTTAGCATTTTTCCCTTCTATTATTGTGTTTTTTACCCTCATCCCTTACATTCCTATTGATAGTTTGCAAGAAACATTGATGGAATTATTGGCAGTTGTTTTACCTCCATCTACCAATGAAATTACTTTCCAAACCTTAGAAGACATTATTAGTAATCCAAGAGGAGGACTACTTTCTGTTGGTTTTATTTTAGCTCTCTATTTTTCTACAAATGGAATAAATTCCCTCATTGAAGCTTTTAATTCTTCTTATCATATTAGAGAGATCCGCCCACTTATTCAGCAAAGAATCTTATCCTTAGGATTAACACTTCTTCTATCTATCATGCTGATAATTGCCATAGGACTAATTATTTTTGGTACAGTTGTTGTAAATTATTTGGTTAGTTCTGAAATAATAACAACTGGTGCAGCTGATTTAATTATCTATGGTAAATGGTTTGTTATGCTTTCCATGCTCTTTTTCGGAATATCCATTTTATTTCATTTGGGTCCAGCCCTGAAAAGCAAATGGAAACTCTTTACGCCTGGAAGTATTTTTGCAACTATTTTTATCATTATTACTTCCATTGGGTTTAATTATTACATCAATCATTTCTCACAATACAACAAGATTTACGGCTCTATCGGTACCTTAATAATAATTCTACTTTGGATGTATTTCAATTCTATTATTCTACTTACTGGATTTGAGCTAAATGCCAGTATTTCAAATGCCAAGCAGAAAAGGGTAGATTCCGAATAAGAATTGTAAATTCGCACCTCAAAATATTTTATTTATGAAAAACGCTTTAACTACATTATTACTGCTTTGTGCTGTACTTTCTCATTCTCAGGAACAATACAATCCATTAGTCAAACCAAATACTTACAGAAATGTCGATAACCCCAATTATTGGAAAAATAAAATGCCAAATGCTGCTTATTGGCAACAAGATGTTCATTACAGAATAAATGCAAATATTGATGAAGAAACCGATATTATTTCGGGGGATGAAACCCTAACTTATTGGAATAACTCTCCCGATAATCTGGACTTTGTTTATTTCCATTTGTACCAAAATGCTTTTCAACCAGATTCATATTTGGATGAATTGCAAAAAGAGAATGGAAAATCTCCAAAATACGGAAACTATGAGTCTGAAAAATTAGGAACAGTTATAGAGAGTATATTTGTGAATGGGGAAAAAGTAAAAACTGTTTTAGATAACACTATTTTGAAAGTCTATCTACCAAACACGCTTAAGTCTAAAGAAATAACTACTTTCAAAATAAAATTTAAAACCTATTTTGATCAAGGCGAAGTTAGAAGAAGAATGAAAGTATATGATGCATGGGGAAATAAACATTATAATGGAGTTCATTGGTACCCAAGAATATCGGTTTATGATGCAAAGTTTGGGTGGACTACTGATCAGCATTTAGGAAGAGAGTTTTATGGAAATTTCGGCTGTTATGATGTGGAGCTAACTTTTGCTTCCAATTTTGTAGTAGAAGCTACAGGGTTCTTACAAAACAGGGAAGAAGTTCTGCCAAAAAATTTAAGAAATAAGCTAGATATCAAAAACTTTAAAGATAAACCATGGAATTCTCCTCCATCAGTAATTACAGAATATAAAAAAGGGGAAACAAAAGTATGGAAATATCATGCTGAGAATGTACACGATTTTGCTTTTACTGCAGATCCTACTTACAGAATCGGAGAGGCCTGGTGGGAAGATAAAGTATGTTACTCATTAGTACAAGAGCCACATGCAAGTAGATGGCAAAATGCAGCTGAATTTGGCGCAAATTGCCTAAAAGTCTTTTCTGAAGATTTTGGAAGATATGTATATCACAAAGTAATTGTAGCTGACGCAAGAAGTGGAATGGAGTATCCTATGATTACATTAGATGGAGGTAGTGATCCAGGATATAGAGGATTACTAGCGCATGAAATAGGACATATGTGGTTTTTTGGTCAGGTAGGAAATAATGAAACTTATCGGGCTCTTTTAGATGAAGGGTTCACTCAATTTTTAACTGCCTGGGGCTTGATAAGAATTGATGGGGAGTACTTGGTGCAAAATACAAGTAAAAATAAATTTGTTGCAAAACACACTAAGCCCACAAAAGCCATTGATAGTAGAGTATACTATGCTTACATCAATGATGCTACAAAATATAATGATCCCAAAATTAGCACCCATTCCGATTGCTTTCATGGGGCATTACGTCATGGTGGTGGTTATCGTCATGTTTATTATAAAACAGCTACTATGCTGTATAATTTACAGTATCTATTAGGAGATGATCTTTTTCTAGAAGCAATACAATATTATTTCGAAACTTGGAAGATTGCTCATCCTTATAATGAGGATTTCAGAAATGCAATTATTCAATACACTAAGGTGGATTTGAACTGGTTTTTTGATCAGTGGCTAGAAACTTCAAAACGCCTTGACTATGGTATTGATGGCGTTAAAGATTTAGGTGATGAGTATTATGCTATTGAGTTTGAAAGAAAAGGCAGAATGCAAATGCCTATTGATTTTAGGGTGATTGCAAATAATGGAAAATCCTACGATTTTCATATTCCAAACACTTGGTTTGTAAAAAAAACAGATGCCACAGTGCTTACTAAGTGGCATGGTTGGGATAAGCTCTATCCTAAATATACTGCAAGAGTAAAAATACCCTCAGGAATAAAAGATGTGATAATTGATCCAACACAAAGATTAGGAGATGCGTATATGCTAGATAATTCTTACAAATTTCCTATAAAATACGATTATGATACAAGGTTGTGGAAATATCCTGATTGGAGAAATTACGAAATTAAATTCCGTCCGGATATTTGGTATAATGCTTATGACGGTATTCAAGCGGGCTTACATGCAAATGGTGGCTATATGAATCATCACCATTTATTTGATGCAACTGTTTGGATGAACACTGGTGCTATGCAAAAGAAAGATGTAAGCGACCCTGATTTGTATGATGTTTTTTCATATAGATTGAATTACAACACTAATTTGGATAAGATTGCTTCAAATTCTAGAATATCATTTAACACACAATCCTTGGCGGGACTTTATAATAGCAATATTGGATTGTCAAAGTCGGATGCAAGTAGAAATAATATTTTTAGTATTAATCTGCTTAGCAAGTATCGCCCAGAAATTAGCGATTTGAATTATTTACTTTATCCTGAAAATTGGGGCGTAAATAAACTTAATAACAGAATTGATTTCAGTTATGAGCATAATTATAAATATCGCTCTGGAAATGGAAAATTAACTCTTGAGATAAAAAATTCTGCATTGGGAAGCGAATACGACTATAATTTATTTAGTTTGCTAGCAGTAAACAACATCAAAAAAGGAAAATTGAAAATAAAAACAAGAAGTTATTTTCAGTTTGGAAGTGGAACAAATTGGGCGCCAGAATCCAAGCTATTTTTGGCTGGATCCAACCCTGAAAATTTGATGGATAATAAATATACAAGAGCCTCTGGTTTTTTCCCTAACGATTGGATGGGATATGATTATACCACCAACTTCTTTCATGCTGGCGGAGGGCTTAATTTAAGAGGGTATACTGGTTATTTAGCCCCTGAATTTGACGATAATGGCGTGATTACTAACTTTGTCTACAATGGAACATCTGGAGCATCATTTAGCACAGAAATTGACTTTACAAAATACATGCCTTATGAGTTTAGAAAATCTGGAATTACCTATTATTCCTTTGCGGATGCGGGTGTAATTACAAATGAAAAACTAAATAAGAATAATTTGGAAGATGCTTTTGATGATGTAAGGGTGGATGCTGGATTTGGTTTGGCTTATTCCTTTAATAGTTGGGGACCATTGGCAATGGTAAAACCTATTACTATTAGGTTAGATATGCCGCTTTTCTTAAACAAGCCACCAGCTACAAATGAAGATTTCTTGCAAATGAGATGGTTAATCGGAATTAATAGAGCATTTTAATGAAGAAAATACTTGTAACTGGAGGAGCAGGATATATTGGTTCACATACAGTTGTAGAACTAATAAATGCTGGCTATACTCCTATTATAATTGATAATCTTTGTAATACTTCAACTCAAAACATTGATGGAATTGAGAAAATAATTGGAAAGGGAGTAAAATGGCACAATGTTGATTGTACTGATAAAAAAGCAATGGATAAAGTATTTTCTGAAGAAGGAAAGATAGAAGGTACTATTCACTTTGCTGCTTACAAAGCAGTTGAGGAATCAGTGCA
>DASCPP010000140.1:0-15908 GCA_036012565.1 Flavobacteriales bacterium
ATTTCTATATTGATATTTTGGTTTTTCAATTCAGCACGCACATCAGCAAGCCCATTTAAGATAATCTCAGAAGTGTTTTGATAGAAATCAGACATAACATGTGGGGTGGTAATCACCTTACTAAAACCCAACTGTTGCAATTCTTTTATTAGATTGATAGTTGTTTCCATATCAGGAGAACCATCATCAATACCTGGTATAAAATGAGAATGTATATCAGTTTTCAGAACGGAAAAATCTAAGGGTTCTAAGTCCTTCTCTTCATTCTTTTTAGAGAACCATTCTAACATTTAACTGTATTGTTCTTTGTAATAATTCTGATAATCTCCAGAAGTAATATTATCCATCCACTCCTCATTAGCTAAGTACCATGCTATTGTTTTTGCAAGCCCTTCTTCAAATTGGAGTGATGGCTCCCAACCTAATTCATTTTTAAGTTTATTAGCATCAATTGCATATCGCTTGTCATGCCCTGGCCTATCCTTTACATAAGTGATTAATTCTGCGGCTGTTCCTGCTTCATTTCCTAAAGCAATATCCATTTGTGCACATAGGATTTTAATCAAATCGATATTTGTCCATTCGTTAAAACCTCCTATATTATATGTCTCTCCATTTTTCCCCTCATGATAAATTTTATCAATCGCAATAGCATGATCTACTACATAAAGCCAATCTCTTGTAAATTTTCCATCTCCATATACTGGTAAGGATTTGCCATTTCTGATGTTATTGATAAATAGAGGTAATAGCTTTTCAGGAAACTGATTTGGTCCGTAATTATTCGAGCAATTTGAAATCACATAAGGCATTCCATAAGTATTTCCATAAGCTCTTACAAAATGATCAGAACTTGCTTTTGATGATGAATATGGCGATTGAGGACCGTATGGTGTAGTTTCTAAAAAGAAACCTGTATCCCCTAAACTTCCATACACCTCATCAGTTGAAACATGATAGAATAGTTTCCCATCTTCATTTCCTTTCCATAGGTTTTTTGCAGCATTTAACAGATTTACCGTCCCCACAACATTTGTCATAATAAATTCCATAGGATTAGTAATGGAACGGTCAACATGGCTTTCGGCTGCCAGATGCACCACTCCATCAAAATTATATTTTGCAAATAATCCCTTGATATATCCTTCATCTACTATATTGCCTTTTTCAAAAATATAATTTTCCTTATTCTCTATATCTCTTAAATTTTCCAGGTTTCCAGCATAGGTCAATACATCCAGATTTACAATTTTGTAATCTGGGTATTTATTTACAAATAAACGCACCACATGCGAACCGATAAATCCTGCACCTCCTGTTATTAATATCGTTTTATTCATCATTATTCTTTTTATGAATTACAAAAATACCCTCTTTTTTCAAATGATACTTTCTACTTTTCTTCTTTTATAAACCTCTTCAATAAATTCAATTACCTTCAAGCATTGCTCTGGGGTTGCGTCTTTTTTGGCATTCTCTTTTAATGTTTCAATTACATTTTCAATCACAAAATGATGATTGCTAGCACTCCCTTTATATTTACCATAATCATGCTCTCCATTGCTGGAATTAAGTTGGGGCATCTCATAATTTTTTATATGACAATATTCAATCTTCTCCATGTATTGCCCTCCAACTTTTACACTTCCTTTTTCTCCAATAGTTGTTATGCTCGACTCCATGTTTTTATCAAACACAGCAGTGGAGAATTGCATATTTCCTATCCCTCCATGTTGCAAATCAAAACGAATAATGCCAGAATCTTCAAAATCGGTAGTTTGCTGATGTTTGAAATCTGACAAGACTACATCTTTAATTTTTACACTTCCAAAAAGATAAAATAAAATATCAATAAAGTGAGAAAATTGTGTAAAAAGTGTTCCCCCATCTAAATTCATTGTCCCTCTCCAATTTGCGGAATTATAATAGAGATTATCTCTATTCCAAAAACAATTCAAATTCACCATGTAGATTTGCCCAAACATATTATTATCCATTAAAGATTTTAACCAAAGTGCAGGTGGCGAATATCTGTTTTGCATCACACAAAATAACTGATTTTTGGTTTGTTTTTCTTTTTCAATTAAGGAAGTAGCATCATTTACTGAAAGTGCCATTGGTTTTTCAAGCAACACATTACAATGCTCTAATATTTGAATAGATTGGGAAACATGTAAGCCATTTGGTGTGCAAATATTGATCACATCAGGACAAATATCGGAAAGTAAAAGAGCATCCAAAGAACTGAAAAATGGAACGCCAAAATCTTCAAATTCCGATTTGTCTTTCACATCACAAATTGCAAGAAGTTCCCCTTTTGGATTTACTTTTATTTCTGCTATATGACGCTTGCCAATATGCCCACAACCAACAACTGCAAATCCTATTTTCTTTTGCTCACTCATATTTTTTGTACTTTTCTATCTTCTAATTTGTATTGCTGATTTGTAGCTTTACAAATGGCTATTCCATCTGTAAAATATAGTCTTTCCCCATACTCGCTTATCCATCCTTCTTGCTTTGCAGGCACACCAATCATTAGGGCAAAAGGAGCTACATCTTTAGTAATGACTGCGCCTGCACCAATAAAAGCATAACTACCAATAATAACTCCACAAACAATAGTTGTATTAGCACCAATTGTCGCACCCTTTCTAACAAGAGTTTTTTGAAATTCATCTTTTCTAATAACAATACTTCTTGGGGTTTTTACATTGGTAAAAACCATAGAAGGTCCTAGGAAAACATTATCTTCACAAATCACTCCACTATAAAGGGAAACATTATTTTGCACTTTTACATTTTTACCCAAAATCACATTATTTGCAATAAATACATTTTGCCCAATATTGCAATTTTCACCAATTTCTGCTTTTTCCATAAGGTGCGAAAAATGCCAAATCTTTGAGCCATTCCCAATGGTACACCCCTTATCGATTACGGCTGTTGGATGTGCAAAATATGTAGAGGAATCACTCATTATATCACTTCTAAAATAGCTTGACTAATAAAATCCATTTGCTCAGCAGTAAGCTCAGTATGCATAGGTAAAGAAAGAACTGTTTTACAAAGCTCATTCGTTACCAAGATATTCCTCTCAGAAAATCTTTTCTCTTTATATGGGGTTTGCTGATGCAAAGGAACAGGATAATAAACGCCAAAAGGAATGCCTTTATTTTGTAAATGTTCACACAATTTATCCCTATCAATATCTTTTAACTTTAAGGTATATTGATGAAAAACATGAGTGGAAAAATCAACTCGTTTTGGAATGCTTATTTTCTCATTTCCTTCAAAACATTTATCATAATAATCGGCTGCCTCAATTCTTGCAAAATTATACGATTCCAGTAGTTTTAGCTTAACACTAAGTATGGCTGCTTGCACACTATCCAACCTGGAATTTACACCAATATATTTATAATGATACCTGTCATCCATGCCATGATTGACTATTTTTCTCATCTTTTCTGCCAATGTATCATCATGGGTAAAAATAGCCCCACCATCTCCATAACAACCTAAGTTTTTGGACGGGAAAAAAGAAGTGGTACCGATAGTGCCAATTGTTCCTGCTTTTTGTCTTTTGCCATCTGCAAAAATATAATCGGCACCAATGGCTTGTGCGGTATCCTCAATTATATGTAAATTATTTTCTTTTGCGATTTTTAGAATCTCCTCCATATTGGCACATTGTCCGAACAAATGAACAGGAATAATAGCCCGAGTCTTGGAAGTTATTGCACTTTTTATATTTTCAATATCAATCGTGAAATTATCCTTGTCCACATCCACAAAAATAGCAGTTAAACCTAATAACTTTACTACCTCAGCAGTAGCAACAAAAGTAAAATCAGGACAAATAATTTCATCTCCCTTTTTAAGATTCAAGGCCATTAAAGCAATTTGCAAAGCATCCGTACCATTACCGCAGGGAATAACATGTTTTATTCCTAAATACTCCTCTAACTCCCTTTGAAAAGAATGAACTTTTGGTCCGTTTATGAATGCAGACGAACTTATCACTTCATTTATGGCAAGGTCTACCTCAGTTTGTATTTTCCTGTACTGACCGTCAAGGTCAACCATTTGTAATTTCATCATCAATTTTTCTAAACGGCAAATATAGGCAATTATTACGGCCTGTATACGTTTGTAAAAAACGAAAAAGCGTACCTTTGGTGCGAATTAAAATCCATGAAAAAAGCTTTATTATTTCTATTTAGTTTTTCCACACTTCAATTGGCTGCACAAGAAGAGCATAGAGAACTTACTGCAATATTGTTTGACTACACTCACCAATTTCCTATGGCCGATTTGCTGGAAAGCTTTGGGGATAACTCCTCCATTGGCATAAGTGTAATCAGGAAAACTACTGATAATTGGCTTTTTGGTATGGATGGCTCTTATATTTTTGGAGAAAAAGTAAAAAATGAAAATCTGTTTGATAATATAGCTACTGAGGATGGCTCAATAATAAATGAAGATGGCTTATTTGCCAATATTCTTACTTTCGAGAGAGGATTTTCTGCATTTTTGTTAGGCGGAAAAGCTTTTACTTTTGCTGAGAGTAATGCATCTGGCATATATGTGGTGGGGGGCATTGGCTATATGCAGCACAAAATTCGCATCCAAACACAAGAAGATTTTATTCCTCATTTAAGTGAAGAGTATAAAAAAGGGTATGATAGATTAAGTGGAGGGATTAGCATGAAAGTCAATGCAAATTATATGTATTTCAGTAAAAAAAATAACATCAAGTTTTTTGCTGGCGTGGAACTGATTAAAGGATGGACCAAAAACCTAAGAACTTACAATTTTGATGAGATGCAATACACCTCTGATAGCAATCGGAATGATATATTATTGGGCATAAAAGTAGGATTTATTATTCCAATCTTCAAGAAAAATACAGAAGAGTTTCATTACCGATAATGAATTTTTTGTATACCATAAGTACCAGACTTTATGTAGTTGCAATTCATATTGCATCACTATTTAATACAAAAGCTAAGTTGTGGGTAAAGGGAAGAAAAAATATTTTCAATAAACTAGTAGACGCAACAAAAGGAGAGCAAAATATTGTATGGTTCCACTGTGCGTCTTTAGGAGAATACGAACAAGGTAAGCCAATAATAGAAGCCTATAAAGTAAAGCATCCTAAACATAAAATCTTGCTGACTTTCTTTTCGCCTTCTGGGTATGAGATAAGAAAAAACACTTCTTTAGCCGATTTTGTTTTTTATCTTCCTTACGATACAAAATCAAATGCTAGAAGATTCATCAGTATTACCAACCCTATTAAAGTGGTTTTTATTAAATATGAGTTCTGGTTCAATTATATGTCTGAACTCAAAAAACAAAATATTCCTTTTTATTCAGTTTCAGCTATTTTTAGAGAAAATCAAACTTTTTTTAAATACAAATGGTTTGCAAAACAACTTAAAAATGTAACTTACTTTTTTGTACAAAACAAAACCTCAGCAGATTTATTAAAATCTATTGGTTTTACAAATACTTCTATTAGTGGGGATAGCCGTTTTGACAGTGTTTTAGAAACTACAAAGAATCCTAAAACATTTTCTTTAATTGAGATGTTTTGTCAAAGTAATCCTACTATTATTTGTGGGAGCACATGGCCAAAAGATGAAAGCATCTTAGCAGAATATATCATCAAAAATCCTGATAAAAACTACATTATTGCTCCTCATGAATTGCGTTATATCTCTGATTTACAAAAACAGACTGATGCACTGCTTTATTCAAAGGCAAATGAAAAGAATATCATGATGTCTAATGTGCTTATTATTGATAGTATTGGCATCCTTTCAAATATCTATCAGTATGCTAATATTGCTTATATTGGTGGTGGATTTGGTGCTGGAATACATAATATATTAGAAGCTGCTACTTTTGGTTTACCTGTTATTTTTGGACCTAACTACAAAAAATTCAATGAAGCAAAAGATCTAATTACTCTTGGGGGATCTATCTCAATTGCTAATTATCAAGAATTAAATTTAGCAATTAAGCACTTTAATATTTTTGATAGTACAATTTCAACTGATTACATCAAAAATCATAGTGGTGCAACAAAAATTATCTTAGAAGCTTTATAGAAACAAAAACGGGAGACAATCTTTCGATAATCTCCCGCTATGTACCCGGGACGGGACTTGAACCCGTACGAGCATTACTGCTCATTGGATTTTAAGTCCAACGTGTCTACCAATTCCACCACCCGGGCGGGTGTAAAAAATCCCTCAAAAAAGAGGGACTTTGAGCGAGTGATGGGATTCGGACCCACGACCCTCACCTTGGCAAGGTGATGCTCTACCCCTGAGCTACACTCGCAAATGGGTGGCAAATTTAATTAAATATTCGTTTTTGCAAAGCTCAGAAACTCTTTTATTTCTTTCCGATATGCTTTTTAATCTCATTAAGTTTTAATAGTGCTTCAACAGGGGTAAGGGTGTTGATATCAATATCCAAAAGCTCCTCTCTTATTTGAATTAATACTGGGTCATCTAGTTGAAAAAAACTTAATTGTAGGTCGTCAATTTTATGGATTTTTTTTGCTTTTTCACTTAAAGTTTCAGCCGAATGAGAACTTTCCAGTTGGTGCATAATATTGTTTGCTCTTTTTACAATACTTCTTGGCATGCCCGCCATTTGTGCCACATGAATACCGAAACTATGGGCACTGCCTCCTTTTTTTAGTTTTCTAAGGAAAATGATTTTACCTTCTATCTCTTTTACAGAAACATTGTAATTTTTTATTCTATCAAAGGAGTTTGTCATTTCATTGAGTTCATGATAATGAGTGGCGAAAAGGGTTTTAGCTTTACTTGGATGCTCATGCAAATATTCGGCAATTGCCCATGCAATAGATACACCATCATAGGTGCTTGTCCCTCTGCCAATTTCATCCAACAGGATTAAACTCCTTTCCGAGATATTGTTCAAAATACTGGCCGTTTCATTCATCTCCACCATAAAAGTAGATTCACCCATAGATATATTATCGGACGCCCCAACACGAGTGAATATTTTATCAACTATTCCTATCTGTGCTGCATCAGCCGGAACAAAACAGCCAATTTGTGCCATCAATACAATAAGTGCTGTTTGTCTTAGCAGCGCTGATTTACCAGACATATTTGGGCCAGTTATCATGATAATCTGCTGCTGTTCCCTATCCAATTGGGTATTGTTTGGCACATAACTTTCGCCAGCTTTTAACTGCCTTTCAATCACAGGATGTCTTCCTCCTTTTATAATTAAGGTCTTGCCATTATCTATAATTGGCTTTTTGTACTTATATTTTCTGGAAATAAAAGCAAAAGAAAAAAGACAATCTAACTTTGAAATAAGCTGGGCATTTCGCTGAATGGGTGCTATAAACTTAGTCAAACTCAATACCAAATCCTGATACAATTTTTGTTCAAGCATACCAATTCTTTCCTCTGCACTTAATATTTTAACCTCATATTCTTTCAATTCTTCTGTAATATATCTTTCAGCATTTACCAAGGTTTGTTTTCGCATCCATCTTTCCGGCACTTTATCCTTATGCGTATTGCGGACTTCTAAATAATAGCCAAATACATTGTTGAAGGAAATTTTTAGGGAAGGAATTCCTGTTGCTTGACTTTCCCTTTCTAAAATTTGTTGCAACACCTCTTTAGCTGAAATTGAAATGGATCTTAATTCATCTAATTCTGAATTAACTCCAATATTTATAACATTTCCTTTACTCAGAAGTGCTGGGGGATTAGGATGCAACTGTTTTTCTATATTTTGTTTTATTTCCTGGCAAACATCAATCTGCTTTCCAATATTTTTAATGGTAGTTTCAGAGGAATTTTGGCAAGTATCTTTAATAGGAACAAGGGCTTCTAATCCAATTTGTAATTGCATACATTCTCTTGGGGAAATCCTTGCAGTTGCTACTTTTGAAATCAGTCTTTCTAAATCTCCGATTTGTGATATTTGCTCTTTTATTAAAGATGTGAACTCATTATTCCCAATAAAATAATCTACTACTTTCAATCGTTCATTAATAGTGCTTACCTCTTTTAGCGGAAGGGCTACCCATCTTTTTAGCATTCGCGCTCCCATTGGCGAAATTGTATTATCAAGCACATCTACCAAAGTTTTTGCTCCTTCATTTGGGGAATAAAAAAGTTCTAAATTCCGGATAGTGAATTTATCCATCCACAGATGATTCTCTTTTTCAATTCTGCTAATACTGGCAATATGCTGGGTATGATTATGTTTTGTTTCCTGTAAATAATGTAAGATAACGCCTGCCGCCACTTTACCATTTTGCATCTGCTCTATCCCAAATCCTTTAAGCGTTGATGTGTCAAATTGATTAAGTAGTAACTCAGTAGAGTAATCGGTAGTGAACGCCCAATTATCGACAGCAAAAGTGTGGTGCTTCTCGCCAAAATCTTGCATAAAACCTTTTTTGTTTTCTTTCTGAAAAAGAACTTCTGTTGGTCTAAAACTTTGCAGCAATTTATCCATGTATTCGGTGTTTCCTTCTGCTATTAAAAACTCCCCAGTCGAAATATCTAAAAAGGAAATACCTAGATTCTCATCTCCATAATACACAGCTGCTAAAAAATTATTTTGTATATTTTCTAGCACTAAATCGTTATAAGATACTCCTGGCGTTACAAGTTCCGTCACTCCTCTTTTGACTATCTTTTTGGTAAGTTTCGGATCTTCTAATTGTTCACAAATAGCAACCCTATTCCCTGCCCTTACTAATTTTGGTAGGTAAGTATCTAAGGAATGGTGCGGAAAGCCAGCCAATTCCGTTCTAGAAGAACCATTAGCCCTATTAGTAAGAACAATCCCTAATATTTTAGATGCTTTTATCGCATCTTCCCCAAAAGTTTCATAAAAATCACCAATTCTAAAAAGTAGAATTGCATCAGGATATTTTGCCTTAATACGATTGTACTGCCCAATAAGAGGAGTTTGTTTTTTTTGCTTTTTAGTTTTAGTAGTCAAAAATTATTTCTTTAATATTGCGGACAAATATAATAGATGCGTAAGTTAAAAAATAATGAATTAGAAAGAATAAGTGTGGCAGATTTTAAATCAGCAAAAAAGACACCTATTATTGTGGTGTTGGACAATGTAAGAAGTGCCATGAATGTGGGTTCGGTTTTCAGAACTGCTGATGCATTTATTATTGAGAAAATTTATTTGTGTGGCATTACTGCTACTCCTCCAAATAAAGAAATCATGAAAACTGCATTAAGTGCAAATGACTCGATAGATTGGGAATACATTAAAGATACAAAGGATATTATTGCAAAGCTAAAAGGGGAAAAACATCATATTATTGGGGTGGAGCAAACTAAAAATGCTACTTTCTTAAACAACTTTGAACCGTTAAATAAAAAAGTAGTTCTTGTTTTTGGTCATGAAGTTTTTGGCGTTAGCCAGGAGGTAATTGATCTTTGTGATGAGTGTATTGAAATTCAACAATTTGGGACAAAACACTCCTTAAATATCTCGGTAAGTGTAGGGATTGTACTTTGGGAGGTGTATCAAAAAATGAATTAAAAAATTAGTTTTTCCCTAAATTAATAGTAGTCCCTAAAGAATAGAACATAAACATATCGGCTCTATTGCTGAGCTTTGCATCCCATTTATAATTACTCCTCATTCGACCAGTTACGGAAAAATCGAGAATAACATTTTTAGATACCTTAACTTTATAGTTGATGATAAATCCTACCACAAAAGTTTTTTCTACAACATTTTCATGCCACTCATTGTGAAATTTTCCAGCATCCTGAAAATCATTTTCCGACAACCATTGATAACTGTAACTATTTATAAACTGTTCTGTTTTTAATTCTTGCCTTAAAGCTCTAAAAATATTTAAGCCAACCCATACCTTTGCCAAGAGATTCAACCTTCTATTTTTTGCAAATGCATTTGATTGATAATTTTTAGAATTAACTTTCCTATCGAACAAAGAGGGAATATTTATAATAAAATTAATATCTAACTCCATAAATTCTGCATGGAATTGCTCCCCTTCTCTTTGGTGCTGAACTTGTATGCTGCCACTAGTATGATAAGGAGCATCACAAATAGATTGATCTTTTCCTCTGTATTTTGTGCGTTTGATTGTAATATAACAGCAGAAAATATCAGAATTAAAAAGGTAGTTTTTTATCATTATAATTTATAAAATTCACTTAAATTTAGAGAAAATATTTCTTTTGTATAGTGTAGTTAAAATCTTTTAATATTTTCAAATATAAAAATCGATTTTGAGGCATTTTCTATCCGTGTATTTCATATATTTGCCGCAAAATAATAACTAAACAACAAAACTTAAATAAAGCATGAACACAGTAGGCCTTACCAAAGCAGTTTCCATCCTATTTTTTGGCGTTTTAATAAGCGGATGCGGACTAACAATAATGACAAGCAAATACGACACAGTAGTTTATACTGTAACGCCACCAATTTTGCATGTACATGGCGGAAAGGTTGCGGTAAAAATTGATGGAAACATACCCGCAAAATATTTCCACAAAAATGCAACAGTTTATTTTACGCCTGTTTTAAAAAGTGAAAGTTCTGAAAAATCTTTTAAGAGCATTACTTTGCAAGGAGAAGAGGCAAGTGGAGGGCAAAAAACAATTTCCTATGCTACTGGCGGTAGTTTTACTTATGAGGACAAAATAAACTACACGGAAGACATGCTAGTTTCTGGCTTAGAAATAAAAGCAGTGGCAAAACTAAAAGATCAATTAGAGCCACTAGGCCCAGTAACTATTGCGCAAGGGGTAATTGCTACTTCTAAGAGAGTAGAAGACACAGAAGAAATTGCCATTGCACATCATGACTATGAGAAAGAAACCATACTTTCCGAATTCTCTACAATTTACTTCTTGGTAAACCAAAGCGTAATCCGAACCTCTGAAAAAAGTGATGAGGACATGAACAGATTGCAAGAGTTTGCAAAATTGGGATACAAAACACACAGCATTGAAATCAAATCCTTTGCTTCACCAGATGGAACAGTTGATGCAAATGATGATGTATCAGAAAGAAGGAATAAGTCTACTGTAAAATACACCAAGCAAATCTTGAATAGACTAAAATTAGATGGAGCTACTCATGAGGAGCTGTATACCAATGTTTCTTACGGAGAAGATTGGGATGGGTTCAATAAACTGATGAAGGCTTCTGATATGAAGGACAAAAGAAGAGTGTTAAACATTGTAAATTCTGTGCAAAACCCAGAAAAAAGGGAGCAAGCAATTAGAGATATGGCCGAGCTTTATGACGCTATTGATAAGAATATTTTACCTCAACTAAGAAAAGCACAAATTATGATTCGTTCGTATCAGCCTAAAAAGACAAATGAAGAAATAGCATCTCTTTCTATTTCAAGCCCTGATTCATTAGATGTAAAAGAACTCCTTTTTTCTGCTACACTTACAAATGAGAGAGCTGCTAAGATGAAAATCTATAACACTGCCGTTAGTTTGTATAAGGAGGACTGGAGAGCGTATAATAATATCGCAAGCATTTACATTGGAGAAAACAATTTAGAAAAAGCAAGTACATGGTTAGATAAAGCATTTGAAATAAGTGAAAACAATGCTGATGTGCTTACAAATTACGGAATTATTGCTGCAAGAAATGGTAACTTAGGTAAAGCACAACAATTATTTAATCAAGCAAATGCTTCTGATAAAAACCAAGCCATTTTGGATATCCGTCAAGGAAAATACGCCAAAGCAGAAAGATATTTCAAAAATGCAAACACGCATAACGCTACCCTTGCGAAAGTACTAAATGGAGACAATAGTAGCTCATGCACAGACAATACTGCTGCTTGCTATTATTTGAATGCCATTGTTGGCGCTCGCTCTGATAATATGCAAATGCTAACTCAAAATTTATCGAAAGCCATTGCTGCTGATGCAAGCTATAAAACAGATGCAGCTAATGATTTAGAGTTTGTAAATTACAGAGAAAATCAGGAATATAATGCACTTATTAAATAAGTATAATTCCATATAAAATTTAAAAAGAACCTCATATATTTTGGGTTCTTTCTATTTTAAGGCTGATATGAAAAATAATCTTCCGAACTTTATAATAATTGGGGCAATGAAAGCTGCCACCACATCCGCTTATACTTACCTCTTACAACATCCTGATATTTATATGCCAAAGGTAAAAGAGCCCATGTTTTTTAACAACTACAAACAAGAAAATGACTATTTTATAAAAGGGAGAAAAAGAGTGAAAAACAGAACCCTTGAAAAGTACAAATCCTTATTTAATAATGTAAAAAACGAAAAAGCAATTGGGGAAGCGTCACCTACTTACATGCTAAATGAAATGGCTCCGAAACTAATAAAAGAGCTAATTCCGAAAGTGAAAATAATTGCAATATTACGGCAACCAATTGATAGGGCTTATTCAAATTTTTTGCATGCAAAAAGAGATAAAAGAGAACCTGTAAATGATTTTGAAACTGCTTTTGAAAAGGAGGAAAAAAGGATAAAAAATAATTGGAGTCCTTTGTATTATTACAAAAGTAAGGGCTATTATTTTCATCTCTTGAGCAGATACTATGCTCTTTTTAATAAGGAGAATATTAAAGTTCTATTATTTGAGGATTTTGTAAAAAACCCAATTGCTTGTACACAAGAAGTTTATCAATTTTTAGAAGTGGACCATTCTTTTGTGCCAGATACTTCAAAAATTGCTAATGTATCAGGCGTGCCAACCAATAGTATTATTGGAAAAACGGTAAGCTTTTTAAGATATTATAGATTACTACCTAAACTCTCAATAAGTACAATCTTACCAAAATGGGCAGTGCAAACTTTGTTCCAATCAGCTTACAAAAAACCGGAGCCTATAAGCAGTGAGTTACGTAAAAAACTTACCTACAAATACTATAAAGAAGACATTCTGCAATTGGAAAAACTAATTGAAAAAGACCTTTCACATTGGTTAGTGTAAACTAAGATGATGCACCCCAAAACTATATGACCGTTTTATTGATGCTAATATTTTTTGATATTTTTCATCATTCTGTACAAAGTCAGAATCCGTAACATCAATAATAAGAACGGTAAAGTCCTTTTGTTTTTTGAAAAAATCCAAATACTTCTTTTGAATTTTTAAGAGATAATTATCTGTTATGTCTTGCTCATAAGTTCTGTTTCTTTTTTTGATGTTTCTTTGCAAACATTGAATATCGGCATGCAAATAAACAAGTAAATCAGGATTGGGTAAAGAGGCAAGCATAATATCGAAAAGACGATAAAAAAGGGTGAGCTCATCTTTTGATAAATTGTTTTGTGCAAATAGCCGTGATTTGATAAAGAAATAATCAGAAACGGTGAAAGAGGAAAATATTTCCTGCACCATTGCTTCTTTTAGTTGTTTGTAGCGCTCAGCCATAAAAAAAAGCTCTAATGGAAATGCGTATTTTTCTGGCTCTTTGTAAAATCTTGGCAAAAAAGGATTGTTAGCAAACTCCTCTAGAATTAATCGTGCATTACAATCTGCTGCAATTTTCTTGGCTAAGGAAGTTTTGCCTGCACCAATATTCCCTTCAATACAAATAAAATTACACTGCATATGCCTCCACACTTTCTGTATCCTTACACTCACTTAAAAGTTTGCCTATGGTTTTATTGTATTTGGGATGGACAAAATTGGGGGCAATTTCATGAAGTGGAATAAGCACAAATTTTCTGCTTTGCAAATGTATGTGAGGAATACAAATCCCTTCTTTTTCTACAATCAAATCATTATAAAACAAAATATCAATATCAATAATGCGCTCTCCCCATTTTTCATTTCTGATGCGCCCAATTTTATCTTCTATTTGTAAAACCTTTTCCAATACTTCTTCAGCTGAAAATTCGCTTTTTATTTCTAAAACTTGATTTAGAAAATCATTTTGGTTTTCCGCTCCCCAAGGAACGCTCTCATAAATTTTGGATTCTTTTTGAATTGTGCCAATTTCCTCTGCCAAAAGCTTATAAGCATTTTGCAAATATTCCTCTCGTCCACCCATATTAGAACCCAATTGTAAAAAAACTTTATTATTCATCAAGAAATAAAAGCCCAAATATAAGAAATAGAAAAGACTATGTTGTTTTATTTATTATTTTGGCCACCAAAAATTTTAACCCTTACAAAAATTAAAAAATGAAATCATTCTTTAAAAATGTATTATCCACCATAGTGGGTGTGGTGCTTTCGGTCGTAGTGGTAGTTCTTTTATTTATCGGCATCATCAGTATTGCTATTTCTGCCTTGAATAGTGATAAAGAAACCAAAGTAAAAGCCAACTCCATCTTGAAAATAACTTTGTCCAAACCAATTGTGGAGCGCGCCTCTAACAATCCTTTTGAAAATTTATCCATCACCAATATGAATCCTGAAACTGAAATGGAATTTAAAACCATATTGAACAATATAGAAAAAGCCAAAACGGATAGCAGAATAAAGGGGATTTACTTAAATGTGTCTTTTGTAAACGCTGGCCTTTCGCAAACAGAAGAAATTAGAAATAAATTGTTGGATTTCAAAAAAAGTGGAAAATTCATTATTTCCTATGCAGAACATTATTCGCAAAGTGGATATTATCTATCTTCTGTTGCGGATGAGATTTTTTTAAATCCTGAAGGTATTTTTGAACTCAAAGGTTTATCAGCCCAAATTATATTCTTTAAAGATCTTTTGGAAAAATTGGATATAGAGGCCCAAGTAATTAGGCATGGAAAATTCAAAAGTGCCATTGAGCCATTTATTTTGGATAAAATGAGTAAGGAAAACCGAGAGCAGATCTCATTATTACTAACTACTATCTCGGATAATATTCTAGATTCTATTGCCAGTCAAAGAGGATTAACCATTAGTAGAGTAGAAGAATTAGCCGATAATTTAGAACTCAATACTGCAGCTAATTGTTTGGAAAATAATTTTGTAGATGCCCTTATTTACCAAGATAACCTAGAAAATAAGTTAAAAAGCAAACTGGGGGAGAAAGCAAAATTGCAGTTGATTTCACTTTCAAAATACAATAATGCTAAAGTAGAAAGGCAAGGTAAAATTAGCCGAAATAAAATTGCTATTATCTATGCAACAGGAGAAATAAACTCTGGCAAAGGAGATTTAAAAAGTGTTGGTTCTGAAACCACCGCAAAAGCAATTAAAGAGGCTAGAGAAGATAAAAAAGTAAAAGCAATTGTTTTAAGAGTAAATTCTCCTGGAGGAAGTGCTTTAGCGTCTGATGTAATTTGGCGAGAGACAACATTGGCAAAAGCGGAAAAACCACTTGTAATTTCTATGGGCGATTTAGCTGCAAGTGGCGGTTATTACATTGCTTGTGCTGCTGACACTATTGTTGCAAACCCTACCACTATTACAGGTTCTATTGGCGTGTTCGGACTTATTCCTAATTTGCAGCATTTTTACAAAAACAAATTAGGAATTACTATTGATACAGTAAATACAAGCAAACATGCTGATTTTGGAGGTATGTATAGAAGATTGACTTCTTTTGAAAGAGCAAAAATTCAGGATCATGTAGAGGATATTTACGCTACTTTCATTTCCCATGTGGCAGAAGGAAGAAATATGAGCACGGCTGCCGTGGATGATATTGGGCAAGGCAGAGTGTGGACTGGTTATGATGCAAAACGCTTAGGACTTGTTGATGTTTTGGGCGGCCTGGAAACGGCTATTGACATTGCTGCTGATTTGGCAGAACTTTTAGATTACCGACTTGTTTCTCTACCAAAAAAAGAAGATCCTTTAGAAACATTTATAAAGGAAATAACTGGAGAGGAGAGTAAATATATTACTAACTATTTAGGCATTGATCG
>DASCPP010000141.1:0-4559 GCA_036012565.1 Flavobacteriales bacterium
AAATTCAAAAAGAAATTGCTAAAGTAGATGAGGATGTTAGGGAGTACAGAAATACTTTTAACAAGAAGTATCCAAATGTATTTTTTAGTAAAATTATTCGTGCTACTACCGATATTCAGATTCCAGAAACTCCACTTGATTCTGTAGGAAAACCAAAAGAAAACTTTTCCTTTTACTATTATAGAAAACACTTTTGGGATAATATGGATTTCTCTGACGAAAGAATGCTCAGAACACCTATTTTTTTTAATAAAATGGATCAATATCTAGAAAAATTAAGTCCAAAACATCCTGATTCCATAATTATTTCTGCTGATATTATGGTAGAAAGATCAAGAGCAAATAAGGAGGTCTTTCAGTATGTGGTTTCTTATATTACTTCTACTTATGAACGCTCCAAGATTATGGGAATGGATGCTGTGTTTGTGCATATGGTAGAAAAATATTACATAAATGGAGAATGCGATTGGGTAAAAGAAAAACAATTGAAAAAGATTATTGAAAGAGCCAACAGAATTAGCCCAAATATGATAGGAAAGAAACCGCCAAATCTAGTATTTAAAGACACAGTTAACAGATATCATTCTCTTTATCATTTACAAGCGAAATATACTCTACTTTTCTTTTACGATCCTGACTGTGGACACTGCAAAGAAGAAGCGCCAAAAGTAAAAGTAGTTTGCGATTCTTTGATAGAAGCTGGGATTGATATTAAAGTGTTTGCTGTAAATACCGAATTTGATATCGAAAAATGGAAAGAATTTATTAAAAAGTTTGATGTTGGAAATTGGATAAATGTTGGTGATATTCAGTTTGATGAAGAAGGAAATCCTGTGGCTACAAGCAATTGGAGAGAGCAATACGATATTCACTCCACTCCTGTCATTTATCTTTTGAATAAAGATAAAGAAATAATGGCCAAGCGAATAAACGACAAACAAATAGTAAAGATTATTGAGAGAGAAGAGAGTTTAAAAAAATAAAAAAACCGAGCATTTGCTCGGCTTCTTTATTTAATGTTTAAGAGTTTACTGCAACACCAACTTCTTATTAATTACCCCATCCTCTGTTTCAATCTCAAGGAAGTAAATTCCTTTTGCTTTATCAGTTAAATCAATATCTTTGGTATATACTTCTATTAAACTGCTTTAAGTCTTCTGTAATTAATTGTTTGCCTATTACATTAATACTATTAATTGTTATCTTATAAGATGCAGAAAACTATAATCGTGATGTTTCCAGCCCTCAGAATCCTGGAAATAAACTTCATACACATAATTTCCAATTGGTAATTCCTTGCCAGATTTGTTGTGCGTGCCATCCCAACCATTTTTACTAAAATTATCACACACCATCTCCTCTATATTATCTGTATAAAATACCACATCACCTCTTAAATTATATACCTTAAATACAAAAGTTGATTCTCTAATGGCATTATAATAAAGGCAAAGTTTGTCATTCAAGCCATCCCAGTCAGGGGTAAAACTGCTAGGAATATAAATATAGTATTCATCATTCACCCAAAGTTGATGAAAAGTAGTATCAGAACAATTATTAATATCGCTTGCAATTAAAGTAACTTTATAAACCCCAACAATAGAATCGAAAGTATGTACAGGATTTTGTGAATTATCTATTGCTGTATTATCCCCAAAATTCCAGTTCCAAGCAATAGCGCCTATGGTTTTATCATGAAATTGTGTAGAAGGATAAATAAAAGAAAGTGTATCCTCTTCTATTGTAAATTGAGCGCTTGGTGCTTGTAAAATTGTAACTGTTGCGCTTCCGCTTGTTGTGCCAACACCAATGGCATCAGAAACGGAAACTACCGTATAAACACCTCCTGTTTTTGTTGGAATAATATGCGGATTAGTAGTAGTTGGAAAAAAGGGCTGATTCACCCCATCAATAGCATAAACAATATTCCAAGGAGCAGTTCCTGTCAGACTGATTTCTACATCAATTGTCCCTGCGTTGTCACACAAATTCCCTCCGCCATAAATAAAAGCGGTACCTTGAGAGAAAGCAAAAAAACTAAAAAGTAAGCAACAAAAAAAGAGGATCCTTTTCATAATCAGCAAACTTAAGAAATTATTACTTCCGTAAATCCGTACTCATCCGAAAATTGTAAACCGTACCTTTTTAATAAAGAATGGATTTCAGATTTTAAGACCCCCTGCCCTACTCCATGCACGATTTTTAATCTAGGAGTTCCCTTTTCTTTTGCAAAAGCAATACAATCTTCACATCTGTTTTTTTGAATTTGGATAATCTCAAAATTTTCTAAATGATGAAAATGCTCAATCAAATTTTCAATATGCAAATCGGCCTTATACTCCAAATTATTTTTTTCATCCAAAGAAAATTGCTTGAATTTACTGGAGTCAGAAAAAGAAGCATTCTCCATATTATCCTTAGCAAAATCATAATTTTCATAAGCACCTTTATCATGAGTATCTGTTGGAAAAGGAATAATTTTATTTATTGCAACCATTTCTTCAAATCCATTACTATTGAGTACTTTTACTTTTGTATTTCCAATAAACATCAAAATTGTGCCCCTATCATCTTCATTGATAAAAAGTACTCTATCTCCTGTTTTAAATTCTACCATTAATAATATAGTGGATGAGCAAAAACCTTTCCGTTTCGTAATTCAATTGTTGGCATAGGAAATTTAAGAAACCCAAAGGTATGTAAAATACCATTCAGCACTTTACTTTTTGTTTTTACCCTAGTCATATCTACATCAAATGATAATAAAAACTGTCTTGTTCTTTTTGGATTCCAGCTTCCATCTGGTTTTTTATCCTCATGATAAGCAGAAACCATTTTATTTCCACTATATCCTACAGATAAACTTAACCATTCTGGAAAACACACTTGCTTTATATTGAGCAAAGATTTTAAATTAAAAGAAATCCAATAAGTTTGTCCATTATAATCTTTTATTAATCTTTGTATATGATTAGATCCTAATAGTTCTGGATTTTGCTCAGCCCATTTTGAAGGTCTATAGCTATACTTTAACTGAATTTTTTGTTTGTTCCAATATAATGCTTGTGAAATACAAAGTGCTGAACCCATTGTATTGGCAATTAAATCCCCAGATGATGCACCCCACTCTTTCGAAAAACCATCTAAAATTTCAACTGCTGTAAGAAAGAAACTACCTGAAAACCCACCATACCAAATTGCCTGTTTCTCACTAACCCCTGCCCACTGATATGCTTTAATTCCGCTTACTCCCATATAATAGGAAGTAGTGATATGCCCTAGTTTATCCATCTGTAACCATTCCCCATTATCATCTATAAAATGAAAACTACTTCTAGGATAATCTTTATACCAAAGGGAATTAAGCCCAATAAGGGTAGTGGCATAAGTTGTACCTTCAGTAATCAGTAAAATTTTTAATTTTTGATTGTTTTGTTTTTTCTTGTCAATTCGCTGAGCTGAAGAATAAACAATTAAGAAAGAAAATATTATCAGAAACGATTGTTTCATTTACAAAATAGTCGCTTTACAATCTGCCAGAATGTCAAATACTTTTTCCTGAGTTGAAGCTTCTGCATAAGTTCTTAAAACTGGCTCAGTACCGGAAGGACGAATCATAAGCCATGTATCCGCATTAAAGAAAAATTTAAAGCCATCAGTAATATCAACTCTCTTCACTTGGTATTTTCCAAAATGTGTAAATTTTCCTGCTTTACAATCCTCAATAATTTTTAGTTTAGTATCGTTATCAATATGTAAATCAATACGATCAAAAGCAAAAGGACCAACAATTGCATACACCTCAGAGATTAAGTATTCTAATGATTTTCCGGATTTAGCCATAAATTCAAATAGGATTAATCCCATCCAAATTCCATCACGCTCAGGAATATGACCTGTAGTAGCAATTCCTCCTGACTCTTCTCCTCCTAATAACACTTCTTCTGTAATCATTTTTCCTGCAATATGCTTAAAGCCAATCTGAACTGTTTCTTGCTCCAATCCATAATGCTTACACATTTGTTCTACTTTTACTGAACAAGAAAATGCAGTAACTACTTTCCCTGACATTCCTTTATATTTCACCATGTAGTGAATTAATAAAAGGATAATATGATGTGAATCTACAAAGTTTCCTTTGCTATCATAAAGTCCAATTCTATCCGCATCACCATCAGTTGCAAGTCCACAATCCAAAGCATTATTTTTCATCAAATCAGAAAACTCTTGTAAATTTCTATGAATTGGCTCAGGAGCAGTACCTAAAAACCCAGGATTATCATCACAATGCAACAAAGTAGCATTTGGTAAGAGGCGTTTTACGGCATTCATTCCTGCACCAAACATAGCATCATATGCAAAATTCATATCCGAATTATTTATTGCATCCAGATCAAAGCTTGCTGCTGCATGTTTGCAATACATATCTTCCAGATCAACATAAATTACTTTACCCTCAGCAACTAAACTTCCCATACTAATTGCATTATAATCTACTGAATTGGCATCAGGAATTTTATTTTCAACAGATGTAATATCAGCAGGCAAAAGAGGTCCTC
>DASCPP010000142.1:0-3829 GCA_036012565.1 Flavobacteriales bacterium
CGAATAATATCTTTTTCAGTTGCTTTGTAAACCACAGACATGGCAGGAGAAAAAAGAAAATCAAAATTCTCATTTTTATCTAATCGGAATGTACTACTTAATTTTAATGATTCACCCAATACATCTTTTTCAAGACCAGAATAGACACCAAATTCCTTATTAGTAATTGGCACATCATTGGTATCAATAAATATACTTCCTTTTGAATCGGGTTGGTAAAGTCTAAAATTTGCACCTACTTTTATTTTTGCAAATGCAGGATCAAACTGGTATTCTCCATGAATATGGTTCAATGCAGATTTGTCATAGAAACCAGTTCCTCCTTCTAAGAAAGAAGTTTTAGATGTAATGTCTTCTAGTACTTTGTTAAATTCCTTTGTTCCAGGGATTAAAAGATTCTGATCGGCAATTGTTCTTGTTTCATCATGGGCTGCAATTATAGCATCTGTATTTGCCAACAAAACGGAATCACTTAATATGTACCAATTATCAAATGTGATAGTATCTCCCATAAAGCCCCAAATAGCTTGTGGTGGATTTCCTCCAAATCCAATAAGAGAAGGTGTTCCCCAATTTACATCATCCCAAGAAAATTTATTTCTGAAGCTATTTTTATATTGCGTATACCAACTTTCATTATCGCCTGTCAGTTCTTGTAATTTTAAGGCAGTAAATACGGCATCATACGATTTCCCAGCATCTTCTTGTGAGCGATACATTCTTAAAAAAAACTCATCTTTTTTATTTATCTCTAGTCGGTTTTGAAAAAACTGTATTCCTTTTAAGCTAAAACGATTCTCTCCTTGATAAACCGTAGTTCCAGTGCCGTAATTTAGAGCGTAAATTAATTCAGTATTTTCTTTTATTTTATAATGAAAAGCCGTTCCTGCTTTTAAGTTTCTAGTGTTATAATCAACAATATTTTTTTCCATATAACCAGTTCTATGGAATTTTCCAAGCCCAGGATATTGAATATAATTTAAATTAAGGTTAGAAGTCATGTCATTAATATTACCATCTGTATCTTCATCTCCATATCGGTTTACTGCATCATATCCTCCGGGGTTGTTTTTATCTGTATCTGTACCATCTACAGCTGCCATATTGTTTGCTTCCCAATCATAGGCCTGCATATAAGAGAAATTTATTTTATAAGCAAACTTTTCTTCTCCATTCTTATTTTTAAAAACCTGAGCTAATCGAAAAGCATTCTCAAGAAGACTTCTCTCGCCAGCTTTAAGCAATATCGAAAGTCCTGGTTTTATAAAAGGACTTCTGGTAGTTATGCTTATTACTCCATTAAAGGCATTTGGACCATAATAGGCTGAACTTGCCCCTTGTATAATTTCTACTTTCATTACATCCAATTCAGATGCACCCAAAAAATTACCTAAGGAGAAATTCAATCCTGGGGCTTGATTATCTACCCCATCAATTATTTGCAAAGAGCGAACAGGGGAGGTGCTATTAAATCCTCTTGTGTTTATAATTTTAAACCCTAAGCTAGCTGCCGTAATATCAACACCTTTCAATGCTCCCAATCCATCATAAAAGTTGGCTGCTGGTGTTTCTTTAATGGCAATGATATCCATTGCTTCAATGGTAAGGGGAGATTCTTTTTGTTTTTCAGTGAGCCGACTATCAATAACCCTTACTTCTTCTAATGTTTTACTATCAACTGAAAGGAAAATGATTCTATCTTTTTTATTTTCTTTTACAACTACTTCTTTATTCGCATATCCTAAATAGCTAACAGTTAATACTATAGGAAAACCAGATGCAGTAGTTATTTTAAAAAACCCATCCAAATTAGTAGCAGTACCAATGGATGTTCCTTTAATGACAACATTGGCACCAATCAAAGTTTCCTTTGTATTATTGTCTAAAATACTACCAGAAATAACAGTTTGTGCTAAGATGATTTGAGAAAAACAGATGAAAAGAAGTAAGAAAAGTTTATTCATATAAATTATTTAATAAGTTCGCAAAATACAATTTTCAAAAAGAATAAATGTCAAAAGTAATTTTCAATCATAAAATCATAAACAAAAAGGACTGTAAAATTTCTTTGAATAATAGAGCTTTTTTGTATGGTGATGGCTTGTTTGAAAGTGTAAAAATATTAAATGGAAAAGCCTTTAATTTAGAAGCTCATTTAAATCGATTATTTGCAGGCGCTTTATTGATGAATCTGAGGATAGTTGCAAGCAAAAATGATTTTAGAAATGATATAGAACGTTTGCTAATTAAGAATAAAATCACCAAAGGAGGAAGCCTAAATATTTTATTATTCAGAGATGAGGGAGGAAAATATTTACCAGAGAATAATCAAACATCTTGCCTAATAATAAATAAATTTTCTGACAAAATTTTATTTACCTTAAATAAAAAAGGAGTGGAACTAGGGCTTTATAAAACGCAACTCAAGCCCATTAATAAGTTGTCAAATTATAAAACAATGAGTGCCTTGCAATCTGTAATGTGCTCGCTTGATGCAAATCAAAAAGGAAAGGATGATTGTTTGATGTTCAATACAGAAAACCACATTATTGAAAGTGCAAATTCAAATATTTTTTATGTGAAAAATAATAATATTTATACGCCAAAATTATCGGATGGGCCAGTGGATGGAACAATGCGAAATTGTATATTAAGGTTAAAAAACTTGAATTATAATATAATAGAAGTAAAAGTAAAAACAGAAGATATTTTCAAAGCAGATGAGGTGTTTTTAACTAATGCACTTCAAGGAGTGAAATGGGTTAGCCAAATTGAAGCCCAACAATTTGATAGTCAAAAAGTTTCGCAATTATTAGTTGAAAAAATTAATCAATTAGTTTAAAAAAGGGTCAGCAGGTAGATTTGTCCAAATGGCATATTTGGCATCCATTTTTTTAATAAAGGAACTCCAAAGCTCTTTGTTTGAGCTTAACTTCATGCAACTTTCTTTATCTGCAGGAACTGTAATCCATGTGTTTTCTCTTATCTCCTTTAGCAGTTGAGCTTCATCCCAACCAGAATAACCAGCAAAAAACCTAATATTACTACTATCCACTTCATTATTCTCCACCATTTTCTTCACCAGTTGAAAATCACCTCCCCAATAAAGTCCATCTAAAATTTCTTGAGAGCCCTCAATCTTTTCACCTAAGGTATGCACATAATGCAAGGAATTCCTTTCAACAGGACCACCAATATAAATTGGAAAACTTGATTTTGGAAAATTCTCAATTAAGTGGTGAACTTTTATTTTGGTTGGTTGGTTTAGTACAAAACCAACACTTTCGTGCTTGTTATGCACTGCCAAAAGAATTACAGATCTAAAAAAGTTGGAGTCCTCGATTGAGGGTTCAGAAATTAGCAGCCTTCCTTTTTGTGGTTTTAACATTTATGCAGTTTATTTTTTAGTTTTGGGGCTAATTTATAATAAAAGGTGAGCGATTTTAAAAATAATATAAAACATTTAAGAGAAGATTTCAACAACCATAAATTAAATTTTAACAATTTTCCTGAGCATCCTATCAGTTTGTTTAGCAAATGGATGGAGCAAGCATTAGAAAAAAATGATGAAGCTAATACATTTGTTTTATCTACTGTTTCTGATAAGAATACCCACTCATCAAGAGTTTTGTTATTAAGAGATTTTGATGCAAAAGGATTTACTTTTTTTACAAATTATAAAAGTATAAAAGCCAATGATATTGAAAATAACAATAATGTAGCATTGAATTTTTATTGGCCCAAATTCCAAAGGCAAGTTCGGATTGTTGGCTTAGCAGAGAAAATATCAGATTTAGATAGTGATAAATATCTTAGTTCCAGGCCAAGA
>DASCPP010000143.1:0-4178 GCA_036012565.1 Flavobacteriales bacterium
CATAAGGGTTCATTGTTCCAGGATCCACATTAATGTAGGGGTCCAATTTCTGGATGGTTACGCTATAACCTCTTCCCATTAGCAATCTTCCTAAGGATGCAGAAATGATTCCTTTTCCTAATGATGAAGTAACACCACCTGTTACGAAAATGTATTTTGTAGGAGAAACGCTCACAATTAATTAGTAATTTAATTGTCGCCAAAAATACTATTTCAAGCCGATAATATCGAACTTGATAAAAATTTTATTAAAAGTTTTTTAAGATGTCAGGATTTAAAATGTAATACTCGCTCCAATACTTGGCATAATGGGCAACTGATTTACCCTTTCGTATTTAATTCTGTTGAAATAGAAAATATTTTCCCTATTGTAAACATTGGTAATACTTGCACTTAAATCCAAATCAGATTTTTTAGCAATCTTTATTGTTTTTGAGATGGATAAATCCAAGCGGTGGTAGTATGGCAATCTCCCTTTATTTAATTCGGCATATTGTATACCCAAATCGCCATTTGCTGAGGTATAATCTGTATTAATTCCATCCTGGAAATTCAGGTTTTCATAAAACCCTTGTGTTTGTGTGAATGGAAATCCTGAACCCAAATTCCAACGCACATCCGTTTTCCAAGAATTGTTCCTCCCAAACTTATAAGAAGCGACCAAATTCACATTATGCCTTCTGTCAAAATGAGGAGCGTATTCCATCACGCCATCATCCCTACGCACAAAACCTAAGGAGTAAACGCCCCACAAGTAAAGTCTTTTATTGCTGTATTTCAGGAGCACATCCACTCCTTGCGCATAACCAGTTTCAATAATAAAATCATCATCAGAATTAGATGTTTTATTTCTATTGATATTGGTTTGTTGAGTAAAATTCTTGCGATATCCTTCAATACTCAAATCCAAGTTTGTACCTAAATCATATTCAATACCCGCAATAAAATGTGTCGCTTTTTGCAATTTGTGCGGATATTCCTCTCCATTTGTTTTATAATACGTTTGATTAGGACCAGATATAAAACCATAAAATAAATTAACTACATCTCTATCTGAAACAGTGCTTAAAATATTTTGGGAATAAATTCCTGTTGCAAATTTCAATCGTAATTTATCGGTAGCATTGTATTTCATACCTAATCTTGGTTCAGGTGAAAAACCGAGTGTATATTTTTGAATTCTAAATCCTGGCTCAATAATAAATCTTGTTGAGGTGTATTGGTAATTTACATAAGCCGAGAATTCAGAAGTATTTTCATCTTGCTCAATAATGGAGTTTACTGAATTATAAGTGGTGAAATCTGTCTCAAATCCTAATACATCAAAACCATATTTTACTTTTCCTTTTGCCAGAAAATAAGTAAAGTCAAAACCTAAATTAAAGCCAACAATTTCACTTGACCTAAGTGGGGAAGCAGCTTCTTTCATGGTTATCCCATAATTAGAAAAAGCAAAATTCCCTTCAATCAGGATTGGAGAATTTCCTGGTACAAGTATAAATTGACTGCCTATTCCTTTTGAGTCCCACTGTAAATCAGAAATATATTGGTAGTTTACTTGGTCGGTAAAATTAAAGCCAAAGATGTTTAGTTTGCTTCCATTTCCTCCATGAAAAGAAAATTTTCCATACAAATCGGTATAAGAATAAGGCAAGCCCTTTTCATCAAAAGAGAGTATTGGATGTTTGTAAAAAAGTTCGGAGCTTTTGTTTAAGTAAGAAGTTTTCCCTGAAAACACAAAAGAAGATTTGCCTGTTTTACTAAGCGGACCTTCCATCAATAATTTAGAGCCAAATGTATTTGCAGAAAGTTTTCCTTCAAAATTTTTCTTATTCCCATCTCTTGTTTTAATATCCATAATGGAAGATATTCTTCCACCATATTCCGCACTAAAACCTCCTGTGTACACATCCGTATTTCTAATAATATCGGTATCGAAAACAGAAAATAATCCAATGGAATGAAAGGGGCTATACACTATCATTCCATCTAGTAAAACTTTATTTTGCACGGGAGAACCACCTCTAATATAGAGCTGCCCGCCTTGGTCACCAGTGAAAACTACTCCTGGAACAATTTGCAAATATTGCGCCAAATCAGGTTCGCCACCAATGCTAGGAATCATCTCTAAATCTTTTGGTGTTATTTTAATTACGGCAGCCTTTACTTCCGTTTTCATTTCTTGGCGTTCGGCAGATACTTTTACCTCTCTCAATTGTATACTTGATTCAGAAAGTTCAAACCTTTTGGTGAGGATTTTCCCAGCTGCAAGGTGTATATTTGCTTGTAAGGAATCAAAGCCCAAATAAGTAACGATTATTTTATAATCGCCAGCCGGTACTTTGGCAATAGAAAAATAACCATTTACATCCGTTGGGGCACCCATAGAGGTTCCTTTAAGGGTGACATTACAGAAAATGATTGGCTCACCACTTTCTTTATTATAGACAAAACCTCTAATGGTTCCGCTTTGCGCAAAAGCGGAAACAGATAAAATCAGAACTATTATGGTAAAAAGAAGTTTTTGAATTTTCATAAAAATTGGTGGCAAATGTAATGAAATTAGTGTAGTATTTTATATACAAGTTCTTTTAGTAATTCACCATCATTTGTGCTGGTGTTATTCACCCCTTTGGATTTTAAATCATATACTTTCAAGAGGGTAAAAATATCAAACAGTTTATTTTGAGAATACTGCCTTGCAGCTGTCGTGTATTGCTGAACGAAATAGGGGTTAACTTTTAGCTCGACAGCCACAGAGTTTTTGCTTTTATCTTTTAAACTGTGAAATGTCATTATTTTTTGAAAGAAGGAAAAGAGCATTCCTAAAGTTAAAACCAAAGGGTGATTTTTAGGGTTTGCTGCAAAATGCATTGCAATTTGGTTTGCTTTTAAAATATTTTTTTCCCCTAAGGCCTGCTGAAATTCAAAGATATTATAGTCCTTGCTGATACCGATATTTTTCTCAACAATACCGGCAGTAATTTTTTCTTCCTTTTTTACAATTAGCGTTAATTTATCCAATTCATTGCTGATATTGGCAAGCTCAGTTCCTAAAAATTCTGTCAACATAAAGCTGGCCTTTTCTTCAATTTTATGTCCTTTTTCTGTCAAATACTTTGCAATCCAATCCGGGACTTGATTATCGTAGAGTCGTTTGCTTTCAAAAAGCAAAGCTTTTTTTACTAAGGTTTTTGTAAACCTTTTTCGCTTGTCCAGTTTTTTGTATTTGTAGCAAATCACCAAAAGAGTAGAGGGTTGAGGATTGTTCAAATAGTTTTCTAAGTCTTCAATGTTACGGATATTTTGGGCTTCTTTTACAATTACTACTCTATGGGTGGAGCCAAATGGAAATTGTTTTGCCTCCGCAATGATTTGTGCTATATTCACCTCTTTTCCGTAAAGCACAGAGTGATTAAACTCTTTCTCTTGTGCCTCTAAAACATTATCTGTAATATAATCTGTGATTTTATCTATATAAAAAGGCTCTTCCCCACAAAGAAAATACACGGGATGGTATACTTTGTTTTCTATAGATGATATGATGTCTTGAAATTTCACTTAATTTGTTTTTATGAAAATGCCACAATTAATGTTGCCAAAAGCAGCCCTCAAAATTAAATTAGTTGAAGGGACTACACAAGTTTTTGATATAGTAAGAAAAAAATATTTTGTTTTAACTCCAGAAGAATGGGTTAGGCAGCACTTTATCCACTTTCTAAATATTGAGAAAAAATATCCATTAGGCTTGATGAGAGTGGAAAAAATAATAAAGTATAATAATTTACGGACAAGAGCTGATATTGTACTGTATAATACTGATGGAAAACCAAATATGATAGTGGAGTGTAAAGCTCCAAATGTGAAAATAACCCAAGATTCTTTCAATCAAATAGCAAAATATAATTTTCAGTTAAGGTCAGAATTTTTAGTGGTTACAAATGGGTTGCAACATTTTTGTTGTAAGATGGAGTATAAAAGAAATGAGATTAAGTTTGTAGAAGACATCCCTAGTTTTTAATTTTCTTTAATCCTAACAATATAAAAATAACCCCTAATAAGGTTATAAGAGAAGTCATAGTGAAAGTAGTCCACCAAAAATTTGGTCCGCTAAAATTATAGTACCAAGTAATAAGCAAACCAAAAATTGTTAGGATAATTCCTCCATATAATTCTTT
>DASCPP010000144.1:0-11485 GCA_036012565.1 Flavobacteriales bacterium
AAGAAGCATAACTCACATTTGTAAGTGTTATTAGTGTAATTAAAAGTAGAATAATCTTTTTCATGATACAAATAAAAGTAAATAAAAAGGAAGTATTATGCTAAGCATAATAAAAGAAAAGAAAGTCGGGATGAGAGGATTCGAACCTCCGATCTCTGGTCCCCCAGACCAGCACTTTAACCGGACTAAGCTACATCCCGAAAAAATCTCTATTTAATTATTGGCTAATAAAAAACAAAAATTAGTTTTGCAAAACTATTTTAATTTTTAAACACTTGAAGCAAAATCTAATCTTATTAAGCTTATTTTTTCTCTGTTTCAAACTATCTTTTAGTCAAGAAAGATTTACAATTAGTGGCTATGTACAAGAAGAAAATTCTGGAGAAAATCTAATTGGAGTTTCAATTTATGACAAAGCTTCTCAAAAAGGAACTACATCCAATCAGTATGGATTTTATTCTATCACTCTTGAAAAAGGAACTTACGAAATCATTTACTCATTTATTGGCTTAAATACAATCACTAAAAAAATAAACCTAAATGAAAATATAAGACTCAATATTTCTTTATCAGAAAAAAGTATTCTTTCAGAAGAAGTAATTATCACCTCTGAAAGACAAGATAAAAATATTGAAAGTTCGGATATGAGCCAAGCTAAACTTAAAGTTGAAAACATTAAACAATTACCTGTCATCCTTGGGGAGGTTGATGTTATAAAATCAGCACAACTCTTACCTGGGATCCAGTCTGGTGGGGAAGGTAATTCAGGACTTTACGTAAGAGGGGGAGGCCCAGATCAGAACTTAATATTACTTGATGAAGCAGTAGTATACAATGCTGCACATCTTTTTGGATTCTTTTCAGTATTTAATGCTGATGCTATTAAAGATATTAATATCATTAAAGGGGGTATGCCAGCTGAATATGGAGGAAGACTATCCTCTGTTTTGGATATTAGTATGAAAGATGGCAATAATAAAGAATATGAGGTAGATGGTGGAATTGGCTTACTTTCTTCACGCTTAACCCTACAAGGTCCTGTGCAAAAAAATAGAAGCTCCTTTATTGTTTCTGGAAGAAGAACTTATATAGATGTTTTGTCTAAACCATTTATGCAAAAGGATAATGCTTTTAATGGATCAGGATATTATTTTTATGATTTAACCACAAAAATTAATTATAGAATATCTGATAAGAATCGTTTATTCTTAAGTGGGTATTTTGGAAGAGATGTCTTTAAATTTATTAATTCTGATAATGACATAGGAATAAAGATTCCTTGGGGGAATGCTACAACATCTCTAAGATGGAATCATTTATTCAATGATAAATTATTCATGAACACATCTCTTATCTTCTCAGATTATCGATTTGAATTTAATCTAGAACAGAGTCAATTTGAGTTTAAAATATTCACCGGTATAAATGACTGGAACACAAAAGTAGACTTCTTATATCAACCCAATCAAAGGCATACTATAAAATTTGGTACAAATTATACCTATCATGAGTTTATGCCTGGAAATGCAACTGGAAAGTCAGGAGAAGTAATCTTTGAACCTGATGAAGTCTACAAAGAATACTCAAATGAAGGAGCTATCTATTTATCTGACGATATAGAGCTTACGGATGCTTTTAAAATACATGCTGGATTACGTTATTCTTCATTCCAACATAGTGGATATATAAGCTTTAGAGATTATCTAAAGAATGAAATAGAGGCAAATAATGATAATTATAGGCATTTAGAACCTAGATTATCATTTAGATATAAATTAAATAGTACAAGTTCATTAAAAGGAGCATATACTCAGAACTATCAATATGTTCATTTAGCTTTATTATCAGGAAGTAGCCTTCCAAGTGATCTCTGGGTGCCAAGCTCTTCAGAAATTAAACCAAAATTTTCAACCCAATATGGAATTGGATATTTTAAGAACTTGAAAGATAATATGTACGAAACTTCTATTGAGGCTTATTATAAAGAAATGACAAATCTTATTGAATACAAAGAAGGGGTATTGCCAGAGGATAATACTAACTCAAATAGTGATGGTGCTTTTACCTTTGGTAATGGTGATTCATATGGATTAGAACTACTCATAAAAAAAACTAAAGGTAAAACAACTGGATGGATTGGCTATACTTTATCAAAAACAACAAGATATTTTGATGAAGTAAATGAGGGTATTGCATTTCCTGCAAAATACGACAGAAGACATGATTTATCTATTACTGCTAAGCATAAATTATCTGAAAAATGGACATTGAGTAGTGTTTTTGTTTATGCAACAGGTAATGCTATTACACTTCCAACTGAAAGATATATGGTTGGAGGAAATATCTATACTGAATACACCTCTAGAAATGGATTTAGAATGAAACCATATCACAGATTAGATATAGGTGCTACCTACACTCCTAAAAAGAAAAAAAGATTCCAATCTTCATGGAGCTTTTCTATATATAATGTTTATAGTAGAAAGAATCCTTACTTTATATATTTCGCTTTAGAATCAGCAGAAGGGCAAGAAGGAAGTATACAGAATGGAGATCTAACACCAAAAGCATATCAAGTATCAATATTCCCAATTTTACCATCAGTTACTTGGAATTTTAATTTTTAATTATGAAAAACTATTTATTTCTTATTATTTTTATATTTTTCTCATGTCAAGAAGAGATAACGCTTGATTTACCACAAGCAGAAAATAAGCTTGTAGTAGAAGGAGCTATTGAGCCTGGCTTTCCTCCTTATGTTATTTTAACAAGAAATCAAGGGTATTTTGAATCTATCGATAACACTACATATAATGATTTATTTGTGAATGATATAGATTCAGTTAAAGTATGGTACTATAATGACAATGGAGAGAGAAAAATTAGAATACTAGAGCAAATCCCAGGATTAGATTCGCTACCTCCTATTTATACAGATCTGAGTTATTTTAGTATTGCCAACAATTATGAATTCAGTCAAGAAGGAGAGACCTATTATTTAGAAATTAAATGGAATGATAAGATTGTTACTGCTGAAACTACCATACCTGAACCAACTCCTTTAGATTGTCTTTGGGTTGAAAAAAGTGAAACAGCTGAGAAAGATTTTAAATATGATATACGAGCAGTATATTCTGATCCTGTAGGTGCCATAAATAATATATTAATTAGAAGTAAACGTTTAGAACATTGGAAAAGAGATTCTATTGATGGTCAGATTAAAAATGAAAATGATCCTCAACTAATTTTGCTTGATGCTGCCCCGAATGTACTTGCAAATGGAGAATCATTTAAGACTTATTTTCCAAGGCCTAGAGAAGAAGGAGGATTCCCCTCTGGATCATATAATACTGATCATTATAAAATATTTGATAATAACGGTACTGAAGATACTATCTTTCTATCACATGATATTGTTTTAATTAAATTTTGTCAAATAGATGTGCTCTCTGTAAAATTCTGGAGAGGTGTGGTCCGTCAATCTACATCAAATAATAATCCATTTACTGAGCCAATGAATCTTGTAAGTAATATAATCAATGGTTTGGGAGTTTGGACTGGATATGGGGCAGTGTATTATAAGATTCCTATTATAAAGGATACTATTATTAAAAAAGAATATGTACCGGAAATCATAGATATATTTTAATTTTACAAAAAATAATATAATGAGTAATAATATAGAAAAAATTAAAACATTAATTATCGGATCAGGCCCTGCAGGTTATACTGCAGCAATCTATGCGGCAAGAGCTGATTTACATCCGGTTGTTATTCAAGGACTACAGCCGGGTGGGCAACTGACTACAACTACTGATGTAGATAATTATCCAGGATACAAAGATGGAATTACAGGCCCTGAGATGATGGAAGATTTTAAAGCCCAGGCTGAACGTTTTGGCACTGATACAAGATGGGGGATGGTTACTAAAGTTGATTTATCTGAACGACCATTTAAAGTAGAGATTGATGAAAAAGTAAATGTCCTAGCTGAAACTATAATTATTGCAACAGGTGCTTCTGCTAAATGGTTAGGTATGGAGGATGAAAAACGATTAAGTGGTTATGGAGTCTCCGCTTGTGCAACTTGTGATGGTTTCTTTTACAAAGGACAAGATGTGGTGGTAGTTGGTGCTGGAGATACAGCAGCTGAGGAAGCAACATATCTAGCTAAACTTTGCAATAAAGTAACAATGCTTGTAAGAAAAGATGAAATGCGTGCATCAAAAGCTATGCAAAAAAGAGTTTTTAGCACTTCTAATCTAGATGTACTTTTCCATCATGAAACAAAAAGTATAAATGGAGAGAAGGGAGTAGAAAGTGTAACGGCATTCAATAATCAGACCGGTAAGGAAATTACTATTCCTATTGCTGGATTCTTTGTGGCAATTGGCCACATACCAAATACTGACTTGTTCAAGGGGCAATTAGAAATGGACAAAAATGGTTATCTTTTAATTGAAGAAGGAACTTCAAGAACTAAAATTCCTGGCGTATTTGCAGCTGGGGATGTAGCTGATCATGTTTATCGGCAGGCTGTTACTTCTGCAGGTACGGGCTGTATGGCAGCTTTGGATGCAGAACGCTTCCTAGCTGAGAGCAAGTAAATATATAAAACTGATGAAAAATATACCAAAGATAGTACAAAAGAGACCCTATGTGATTGAGGAGAAAGCTGGTAAAAAGGCATTCTGTAGTTGTGGGTTAAGCAGTAAAGACCCTTATTGTGATGGATCGCATAAAGACACCGGATTTTCTCCTGAGATTGTAGAATTAAAAGAAAATAAAAAAGTAGCCTGGTGTGGATGCAAACAATCAGTAAACGGAGCTTTTTGTGATGGAACCCATAAAACACTTTAATCTACTTTATAGTCTTTTAGATTTAATCTAAAATCAGCCCTTTCTGGCTTAAGGAATGGTACATTCCAAGATCCTTTGTAGTAAATATCAGTTGGAATGTGCTTACTATTAAAATAATCCATATTTACTATTACTTGCATATCTAAATCAATAAGCCAATGCTGATAAGAAAAAACATATTCTCTGTAAATTACATTAAAATTTTCTTTATCAAAATAGGAAACAATTTTTCTAATAAGCGCTTCCCCCAAATCCTTTTTGCTTAAATCTTTTTTGACTTCCACCAAAAAAATATAACAATCCCTTTCTTTATAGTTTATAGTATCAATTTTATAATCGTAATACTGCTGCATACTAATATCAAATACCGCTAACTTAATAGAGGCTCCTCCTTTGTTCTGTTCAGTATCATCACTCCCAATTGAAAATCCCACCGTTTTTGCATCTCGCATATTTTGACTCTCATTTTCATTTTTTCCATTTGATATTTTTAAAGAAACACCTATAGTGTCGTCAGGAAAGAATACCTCATCAAATGCATCAGGTGTATAATACCTATACTTATTTTCTATTTTACTTATTTTGGCATAAAAAGATGAAGTAGAATCTATATCTTTTTTTAATATTCTTGCGATCTTTCTAGAAAATATCTTCCCCTCATAATGAATGGAGTCATCTACAACCCAAGCTTTTTTACCATCAGAAAAATGAGTACCCCATCTATTTAGTATACCGATTTTTTTCTCTTTCTTATTAAAGATGTTTAGTTCACTTTCATACTTATGTGTGTAATATCTTAAATGTTTAAAAGCCATGTAAAAAGTAGTATCCGTTTTTACATAATGAATAAATTCATCTACATCAAAACCATCTTTTACTCCTGTGATAGTTACGCTATCAAGCAAAACTGACTTTACGATTTGCTCTTGTGAAGAAGCAAATTTGGAGAGAAAAAAAAGTAAGACTAATATTTTCTTCATAAAAGCAAAGATAAAAAAAGCAAGGCAGCAAAAGCTGCCTTGCTTACAATTACACATAAGCCGGATTCTGTTCCAAAAGGTACTATCATTTATCTAGGATTAAAGTTGCCTTTAACCTCTAACTGCCTACCCCTCAAGATTGGGCGAGCAACCCAAGAATCCTGATATACATGGCATTGCACCACATAGAGTTTGCCTGATTTCACTACAGCCGAACTGTACTTGCTTTCTGTTGCACTGGTCCTCACCCAAAAGGATGGACGGATGTTATCCGCTATGCTGCTCTGTGGTGTCCGGACTTTCCTCTTCTAAAAAAGAAGCGATAGCATCAGTAATTGCAAAACAAAAGTAGTTATTCCTGTTTAATTTATAAATTTACAGCCATGAAAAAAATAATTTCAACAGAAAATGCTCCAAAAGCAATAGGCCCCTATAGTCAAGCAATTTTGGTAGATAACACACTTTATTGTTCGGGACAAATTGCAATAAACCCACAAGATGGAATGTTAATTACTTCTGATATTTTAGCTGAAACCAATCAAGTAATGCAGAATTTGGCAGCCGTTTTAGAAGAAGCTGAAATGACTTTCGAAAATGTTGTAAAGTGTAGTGTCTTTTTGAAAGACATAAGCCAATATAGGGATATAAATAAGGTATATACACAGTATTTTGGAGAAAACCCTCCTGCCCGTGAAACAGTGGAAGTTTCAGTCTTACCAAAAAATGTGAATGTAGAAATCTCACTAATAGCCGTAAAATGAAAAGAAAAAGTTTCTTAAAGTCAATCTTTGGAGCAGGAGCACTACTAAGTGTTCCCTATTGTAGTAATCCAGAAGAATTGGATGAGATCAATCATCAAATAAATGGTCTAACTGACAAATGCAAGGGGAATATGGTGGCCTTTAAATCTGTGCCTATTGACAAAGTAAAAGTGGGACTTATTGGAATAGGGAATAGAGGAAAAACGCTTATTCAAATGTTTGATTGGCTGATTGAGAATGAGAAAGCCGAGATTGTAGCCCTTTGCGATTTGGATCAAAAAAATATTGATTATGCCCTTAATCATTTAAAAAGTAAGCAATCTTTGATTCCTAAAACATATGGTAATGGAAAAAATGATTGGGAAAATCTAGCAAAATTGGAAGAGGTGGATTTACTTTTGATTGCAACTCCTTGGGAGTGGCATACGCCAATGGCAATTTTTGGAATGGAAAATGAAAAGCATGTTGCCTCTGAGGTGCCTATTGCTTATACTTTGGAAGATTGCGTAAAAATTGTTCAGATAGCTGAGCGAACTTCAAAGCATTGCATCATGATTGAAAACTGCTGTTATAATAGGGAAGAACTTTGGATTATGAATATGATTCAAGAGGGGGTTTTTGGGGAATTAACCCATGCGGAATGTGCTTATAATCATGATTTGCGCGCTTTACTTTTACATGAAACTTATTACAAAAATCAGTGGCGAATGAAACACCATACTGAGAGGAATGGGAATTTTTACACTACTCATGGTATTGGACCGGTAAGTTTTTACATGGATATTGGAAGGGGTGACACTTTCAAATATTTGACTTCAATGAGTTCGAAAGAGCAAAGTTTGAGTGCAGCTGTAAAAAAAACAAATAGTAATTTCCCGAGCGTAAAATGTGGAGATGTGAATACCTCACTAATTAAAACAGAAAACGGAAAAAGCATTATGTTGCAATTTGATGTGCATACAGGCAGACCTTATTCTAGGATAAACCAGTTAGTTGGCACAAAAGCAGTGCATGAAGGATATCCGAGTCGGCTTTATATTGATGGGGAAGAATTAGAATTTTGGGGACACAGATGGTTATCGGAAGAGGATTATTTGACTTACAGCAAAAAGTACGAACACCCTATGATGAGCAAACTCAAAAAAATTAGTGAATCTTTCAAACAAGGACATGGTGGCATGGATTTTATTATGATTTACCGCTTGATTAGCTGCTTAAATAAAGGTATTCCGCTAGATATAAATGTGTATGATAGCGTGATGTGGAGTGCCATTACGCCCCTTTCAGAACTTTCTGTAAGTTTGGATAGCCAACCAATAGCTTTCCCTGATTTTACAGGAGGTAATTGGAAAGAAAAGAGAACATCAGAAATCATGCGAGAGATTTAAAAATCATGTATTAATGATTTCGTATCTTTGCACCTCCAAAAAATAAAAAATGAAAGCAGTAGTAAGTATAATTATGGGAAGCACATCTGACATGCCGGTAATGAAAAAGACAGCAGAGTTTTTAAATGATATGGAAATCTCATTTGAGATAAATGCATTATCAGCACACAGAACACCACAGATGGTAGAAGAGTTTGCAACAAATGCTAGAAAGAATGGAGTGAAAGTAATCATTGCAGGCGCAGGAGGTGCGGCACATTTACCAGGAGTAGTTGCTGCCTTTACAACTGTCCCTGTAATTGGAGTTCCTTGTCGTTCATCTATTTCTATTGACGGATGGGATTCAATTCTTTCAATTTTACAAATGCCTCCTGGTATCCCAGTTGCTACTGTTGGATTAGATGGCTCGCTTAATGCAGGAATTTTGGCTGCTCAAATTTTAGCAACTGATAATGAAGAAATTCATGCGAAAGTACTTGCTTATAAAGAAAACTTAAAGCAAAAGATTGTAAAAGCCAATGAAGATCTGGCTAGCCATGAATATCCTTTCAGAGTACAATAAATTTACTATTTTAGGGCTTCAAATGAGGTCCTATTTTTTTACAATATTATTTAGTTTTTTCTCACTAATTTGTTTTAGTCAGAATTATGATTCTAAAAGCAATTCACTAGGGGGAGTTGGACTTACTAAAACTTCTGTTTGGAGCAATTTTACAAACCAAGCTGGACTTGCAGAAATTAATCAGATTTCAATTGGGGTAGGAACTGAAAACTCTTTTGGCATAAAAGAACTCAGTACACATACTGCTGTTTTTGCTCTTCCGGTAAATGGAGGTGTATTTGGATTAAACATAGCTTATACTGGTTTCGAATTATACAATGAAAGTAAGATTGGACTAGCTTTTGCAAAAAAACTAAGTGATGGATTTAATATTGGGGTTCAAATAGATTATTTAGGTGTGTATGTAGATGAAAGCACTAATAATCGTAATAACTTCACTTTTGAAATAGGGGCTCAGAAAAGGTTAATGCGAGAGTTAACGCTTGGAGCTCATATTTTTAATCCTATTGGAGTAAAATTAAATGAGCAGGAAAATATTCCATCTATCTTCAAACTAGGATTACGCTATGATGCTAATGATAAAGTTGCTATTTTTACAGAAGGAGAATTAGAAAGCGAACAAAATGCTAAACTTAAAATCGGATTAGAATACAAGATTATTAAACAAATACAATTAAGAACTGGCTTCAGTACTAATCCTGCCAAAAATTCCTTTGGAATTGGATACACACTTAATAAGATACAACTTGATATAGCGGTAAACCGACATCAACTTTTGGGTTATTCCCCACAGTTCTCAGTAAGTAGTACTTTTTAGCATGAAACGGCTTTTAATATTTTGCTTTCTTTCAGTAATAGCACTGCTAAGTTTTGGACAAGACAATAATCAATTATTAGAAGAAATTGTGGAGCAAATTGCAGAGGAGAATGATGAGGAGTTAGATTATGGCGAACTATATGAAGCACTTTATTATTTTGCTGAAAACCCTATAAACCTGAATAAAACTACAAAGGAGGAGTTAAGAGAATTATACTTTCTGAATGCTTATCAAATTGATAAATTATTAGTACATATTGAAAATAATGGGAAACTCCTCTCCTATTTGGAATTGCAAACAATTGCTGGGTTTGATGTGCAAACAATTCAGAACTTGTTGCCATTTATCAGTATTACACCAAAAGTCACAAGTAAGCAACTTTTTGCAAACATCAATCAATATATAATTATTCGTGATCAGTTTTATTTGCAAGAACAAAAAGGCTATATCCCTGATGAAGATGATGAAATTCACTACTTAGGAAATGCGCACAGAACTTACTTTAAGTATCGTTTAAAAAATAACTTCTTACAAGCAGGAATTACAGCAGAAAAAGATGCTGGAGAGAATTTCCTAGGAGAAAGACAGCCTTATGGTTTTGACTTTTACTCAGCTCATTTGCAAGCTAAAAATATTGGAAAAATAAAAAATGTAATTATTGGAGACTATCAAATGAATTTCGGGCAAGGAGTTGTAATGCAATCAGGAATGAGTTTTGGGAAATCATCAGAGGTAATTAATATTCAGAAAAGTGGAAATTTGATAAAAGCACACACTGCTGCTGCAGAAAATTTATTTTTCAGAGGAAGTGCAATACAAATAGAACCTATCAAAGATTTAAATGTTATTGCTTTTATATCCTCACATAAAGTAGATGCAAATATTACTGATACACTAGAAAATGAAAAAATTGCTTTTTCCTCTATTCAAGGGACAGGAATGCACAGAACAGAGAGTGAGCTTTTAGATAAAAATGTGATTTTACAAAATCATTTTGGAATGCATGCCAACTATAATCTGAAGAATCTCAATCTTGGAATTTCCTATTATAAAACTAAAGTTAAAGGCTTTTATGATAAGAATATTTACCCTTATAATAAGTTTGATTTTAATGGAACTACTAATCAAAATCTTGGTATAGATTATCAATATTTATACAGAAATATGAACTTTTTTGGAGAAATAGGAAGGAGTGAGAATGGAGGGATTGCACATGTAAATGGAATAATGATGGGCTTAGACAAAACAATTTCTGCATCCTTACTTTACAGAGATTACTCCAAAGATTACCAAAGTGAATACGCTAATGCCTTTGGAGAAAGAAGTTCCCAGAATGAAAAAGGTCTTTATTTTGGCTTAGAATTTACCCCGAACCATAAATTTAAAATTAAAGGATATGCTGATAATTATGAGTTTCCTTGGCTTAGATTTGGAGTAGATGCACCAAGCAAAGGAAATGATTATTTATTGCAAGCTGATTACAAAATCAGTAGAGCAATTAAAATGTATGTTCGATTTAAATCAGAAACTAAGGAAGACGAATTACCTGAATCTACTGCAATTAGCGGAAAAAGAAAGGAAAACTTCAGGTTCCATATTAATTACAAAGAAGGAGAAAATTGGAGCTTTGCAAACCGATTTGAGACTTCATTAATTGATTTTGATGATACAAAAACAAATGGCTACATGCTTTATCAGGATATAAAATACAAACCTTTATTTTCAAAATTTAGCTTTACAAGCCGTTATGTTCTATTTAATGCAATTGAATATGATAATAGAATCTATGCCTATGAAAATGATGTGCTGTATGGTTACTCCATTCCTGCTTATTACGGAAAAGGAAATAAATCGTATGTTGTTATAAAGTATAATCCAATAAGAAATGTCGATCTTTGGCTAAGATTTGCACACACTACATATACAGATAGAACTGCAATAAAAAGCGGGTGGGATGAAATTGAAGGAAACAAAATGACAGAAATAAAACTCCAATTAAGATATAAATTCTAATGAAGCAACTAACAACAATACTAAATATAAAACATCCAATAATAATGGCTCCTATGTTTTTGGTAACCAATACCAAAATGATGATAGAAGCGCTAAATTCTGG
>DASCPP010000145.1:0-5501 GCA_036012565.1 Flavobacteriales bacterium
TTGATACCATCACAGCCACAATGACAGCCACAATTAACACGCAATTACATGTAGGTGGTGTAAATGTAAGTTGTTTTGGAGCTAATGACGGAATGGCAATTGTAACAGCAGATTCTGCACATGCTCCTTATTCTTATCAATGGTTTGGACCAAACAATTACACATCTACGACTGATACTATTGAGAATCTTTTTGCTGGGACTTATTCGGTAACTATTGAAGATACCAATGGCTGTTTGATTAATCGATACATCAACCTTACTGAGCCAGATTTATTGCAATATACTTCCTACCTTTCCTCTAATGAAAGCTGTTTAGGAGCTTGTAACGGAACAGTTACTCTTGATATTTTAGGAGGAACTTTTCCTTACTTTGGTATTGCAACTAATAATAGTACGACCAATGTAATTACTTCTCAAATTTTAAGTGATACCATTACTTTTCCGGGAATTTGCTCTGGCATTTATACCATAAGTTTAACAGATACCAATGACTGCCAAAGCACTCTAATACAAGGCGGAAATAGCCAACAAACTATTGGTACAACTATTGCTACTTATGCCACTATCGATCCTGCCACTGTGCAGCATCTTATTTGTTATAGCGTTCCAACTGGTTCTGTTGCTGTTCAAGACCCAATGGCTGCACCAAACTATAAGTATAGTTGGGAAGATTTAGTTGGAAACAGTTTTGGAACAGATACTATTGCAGATAATTTATCAGCTGGAACTTATGTGCTTTTTGCCCATTATTCCGATTCTTTTGGTTCTTATCCTGGCTGTACAACTACCGACACGATAACCATAACGCAACCAGCTGAGATAATGACAAACGCTACTGTAAATGATGCGCTTTGTAACGGACAAAGTAGCGGAAGCATAACAATAGCAGCAACAGGAGGAACACCAGCTTACTCTTATGTATGGAGTAATGGACAGAATTCAGCTAGCATTAACAATCTTGCTGCTGGCACTTATTCAGTGGATATAACTGACAACAACAACTGCTACAAAACCGATATTTTTATAGTTGCTGAGCCAACCACATTGGTTGTTAGTATAACCCAAAATGGTAATCAATTAGTAAGCACAGGCACAGTAAACGGAGGCACACCACCATACTCTTACCAATGGAGTAGTGGACAAACTAGCCATAATATTATTGCTAATAATTCTGGCACATACACCCTTACCATTACTGATGCAAACGGTTGTATGGCAGTTTCAAATACCATTGTTATCACTGCTGTTGAAATTATTGAAACAGAAGAATTCACGATTTATCCTAACCCATTTAAGCGAGAGACTATTTTAGAATTTGGTACTTTGAAGTATGTGGTTTCTATAAAAATATTAGATGTTTGTGGTAACGCTATTGAAACTTACGATTTGAAACAATCAGAACAATTCACCATTAAAAGGGGTAAGAAAGCATCAGGAATTTACTTCTTAGAAGTAAAAATGGATGGTGAAACTTACCACAAACGACTAGTTATTCAATAACAATTCGTTTCTCAACCTTACCATCATCATAGATGTAAAAAAGAGTAGTGTTAGGCTTAGGTTTTGTCGGTTCTCCTAGTATATTTCTTATATTATTTAATCTTTTTGAGTTATCAATTAAACAATCATCTAAAGCTGATGGAAAAAAAGTTACATTATAGTATGCTGTATCTGAAATACACCCATTTGCATCTGTAATTAATACCCAATAATTACCATTTGCTTGTGGACTTATTATTTGTGTTATTTCACCTGTACTCCAAGAAAAAGAATAAGGAGCCAATCCTCCCAAAACAGATACATCAAGGTATAATTGACCGGCCTGATTAATTTGTGCTTGAGGATTGTTATCTGTTTCCGTAATAAAATGTATTCTTCCTGCTGTATGTAGTCCATCATCAAAATATTGACCACTCGCTGCTGTACCAAGGCAAATAGCATATTGAATACCCGCTCTATAGATTTCGGTTGAATCCCCATTAATAAATAACTTATTTGTGCCTGATAGATAGGTATTATACATATCGAATGGTATTGAGTCATTCTTTGCTCCTACTATAGCGTAATAACCACCAGAATCTATTTGAGCGTTACATGAGATCCATTCCCAGGGGGTGTTAATTGTAGAAAATAATACAGTATGAGGATTAGTAAATCCAAATGCAAGTGGAGCTCCATTAGTAAATTGTATAATCTCTATCGATTGATGCGTTGCATTTACTCCTTGCGCATTTCCATCACCTGCTATTACCCCTACAATCTTAAATGAAGATTTTGCTTGGAACCACAATCCTCTAGTTCTATTAAAAGTATAATCATATGCATGAGGTCCACAAAAAACAGTATCGCTTGAAGAACATGGTGATATTATCTGGCCATAGTTTAAAAAAGGAAGTAGTGCTAAAAATAAAATTAGTTTTTTCATTGATTTAAGTTTTAAGAGTAATACTTTTTCAAAGTATAAAAATGAAGTCAATAAAATTCTGAAGGATAAACTTAACCATGTTTACCCTTTATTGTACAGCAAATAAATTTTGAAATAAAGGTGCCGGAAGTGTATAAATATTATTGAATCATTTTTCTTGCAATTTCCAATATTCTGTCATCATCAATTTGTACATAGCCGCCATTTCTACCTCTTTCAATATGAATGCCAGCACTTGTGCCTTCTCCTTCCTTGTAATGTGTCCCGCCAAAATAGTTTCTAACGGTATCTTCTTCAATATCCAGTTTATCTGCAATTTTTTTCATACTACCGTTTGGTAATTTGTCTTTAAGTTCTCGGAGTTCATTAAATGTAATAATCATAGATTTTGGGTTTTTTAGTTGCCGATAAAGTTAAAACAATTTTTTTCACTTTTCAAAATTATTTTAGCATTTTCTTTTTATAAAAAATTACTCTCTTGGGAGGACTAAATTAAAAATATAAGTACTTTAATTTTGAGATTAATAAAAAATTTCTATTTTTATTGTCGCAAAATAAGACAAGCAAAACAAAACTCAAAAATATTACGACTATGAAAGTATTTCAGGCAAACGATATTAAAAACTTAGTGCTTATCGGAAGCACAAAATCAGGAAAAACTACCTTGGCCGAAACTATGATGTTTGAAGGAGGAGTAATTGAAAGAAGAGGAACGGTAGAGGAGAAAAACACCATTTCCGATTATCATGAAATAGAACACGATAGAGGGAATTCCGTTTATGCCACCTCACTGCATACCGAATGGAGAGGTACCAAACTAAACATTATTGATACGCCAGGTTTTGACGATTTTATTGGGGAAGTAGTCTCCTCCATGCGTGTTGCCGATACTTGTATAATGCTAATAAATGCCAAAAATGGCGTAGAGGTTGGTACAGAATTGCATTGGAATCACATCCAGCATTATAAAAAACCAATGCTTCTGGCTATCAATGCAGTTGATCATTCCCAGGCCGATTTTGATTCTGCTATTGTTGGAATGAAAGAGAGTTTCGGCAATGGGGTAACCATTATGCAATATCCAGTAAACCAAGGGGATGGTTTCAACAAAATAATTGATTTACTGAAAATGGTTATGTATGAGTTTCCAGAGGGAGGAGGTAAGCCTGCCAAGCACCCAATTCCAGAAGAAGAAAAAGAAAAAGCAGACAAACTGCACAATGAACTGGTAGAAAAAGCGGCCGAAAATGATGATGATTTAATGGAACTTTATTTTGATAAAGGAGAATTAGATGAAGATGAAATGCGAAAAGGACTTAGAATTGGCATGATGAAAAATGATGTGTATCCTGTTTTCTGTCTTTCGGCAAAACACAATATGGGGAGTGGAAGAATGATGGGATTTATTTCCAATGTATGCCCATCTGCTGCTGATATGCCAGCAGAACAATCTAAAAAAGGGGCTGATATTGTTTGCAGTTCTGATGGACCACTTTCCCTTTTCATTTTCAAAACAGTAATTGAACCACATTTGGGGGTTTTGTCTTTTTTCAAGGTAACTTCAGGTGTGCTTGAAACAGGTAAGGATTTGGTCAATCAACAAACGAGATCAAACGAAAGAATAAATCAGTTGCAAGTAATGGATGGCAACAAAAGAAATCCGGTGGATAAAATTTATGCTGGCGATATTGGCACAACCCTGAAATTAAAATCAACTAAAACCAACCATACTCTTCACGAAAAAGGGGAAGATTTTGCAATTAGTCCTATCGAATTTCCTGAACCAAGAGTTACCATGGCAATAGTAGTAGAAAATGAGGAAAATGAAGAAAAAGTAAGTGAAGCGCTTGATGATATCCAAAGAGAAGACCCAACCATTAAAGTATTTTATGCAAAGGAATTAAAGCAACTCATTATTCAAGGGCAAGGCGAATTACACCTTTCATTGGTAAAATGGCGATTAAAGCATTTATACAAATTGGTAATAGATTACAAACAACCAAAAATATCTTATCGAGAAACTATTCGAACTTCTGCACTTGCCAATTACAAACACAAAAAACAATCAGGTGGTGCTGGGCAGTTTGGGGAAGTGTATATTAAAATAGAGCCATTCAAAGAAGGAATGCCAGACCCAACTGAGTATAAAGTCAGAAAAAAAGAAGAAGTAGAGTTAGATTGGGGTGGAAAACTTATTTTCTATAATTGTATAGTAGGAGGTGTGATTGATGAAAGATACATTCCGGCAGTGCAAAAAGGTGTTTTGGAACTTATGAGTGAAGGCCCACTAACGAAATCCTATATCAGAGATGTTCGAGTAATGCTTTATGATGGAAAAATGCATCCAGTAGATTCTAATGATATCTCTTTTAAAATTGCAGGAAAAATGGCTTTTCGGGAAGCTTTTTTAAATGCAAAACCAAAACTAATGGAGCCAGTTCAGGAATTAGAGGTAATGGTGCCAGAAGACTTGATGGGAGATGTAATGACCGATTTACAAGGAAGGCGCTCGGTAGTGTTGGGGATGGAGACCAAAGGGCATTATCAGATAATTAAAGCCAAAACACCTTTGGCTGAGTTGGATAGATATTCCACTGCATTGTTATCCATTACGCAAGGAAAAGGCAGTTTTACTAGCCGATTTAGCGAATACGCAATTGTCCCAAATGATGTTCAAAGCAAATTGGTGGCCAAAAATTAACATTTTTTAACAAAAAAATACACCTATTCCTAAGCTCAAAAATCAGAATAAAAGTGTCTTTTGGCACTTTTGTTTTTCTTACCCAAAAAGGTTATAGTAAAAAAAACAATTTTTCGTTTTCTGTTGTATTAATAAATTCATACATTTGCCGCCCATTTTAATAAGGATTAAAGTATAATATTTTATGCCAACGATACAACAACTAATAAGAAAAGGCCGACAAAAGCTAGTTAAAAAAAGCAAGTCCTTAGCCTTGGGTAGCAGCCCTCAAAGAAGAGGAGTTTGTACTAGGGTTTATACTACAACCCCTAAAAAACCAAACTCTGCACTAAGGAAAGTAGCAAGGGTTCGTCTTACTAATGGAAATGAAGTA
>DASCPP010000146.1:0-4120 GCA_036012565.1 Flavobacteriales bacterium
ATTTTAAGGAAATGATTGGAATTTTAAGTTATGATCATAAAAAATGGAATCTGGAAGTAAAATGGAATCATGCTATTTATGGTGAGGATAGTACGGAAACGCATTTTGGAAAGAATATTTTTCTTTCAGATTTTGAAGCAGAAAGAGATGAAAACCAGTATTCATATGGTAACTTTAATGGGCAAGGAGTGAAAACCACACAAGATTATGTTACGGTAACTATTAGTAGGCAGATTAAAGAGAGTAGTATTTATTTATATGGACAATTAATATCAAGGCAAATTTCTTCTGATTTGCAAGATGTAAATCATTTGTATCTTCTTGTTGGGATTAAAACCAATTTGCATAATTCTTATTTAGATTTTTAAAAAAAAGCCTCATTTGAGGCTTCTCTTTTTTGAATTATAAGATTTATTCTACAATTATTTTCTTTGTAATACTTTCTTTTCCAGTTGAGATGTTTAGAAAATAAGAGCCCTTTGCTATATTATTTAGATCTACTTCTGTGTTTTTAGTAAAAGTATTTTCCAATATCAAATTTCCATTTATATCATGCATTTTGTAGGTTGCTAAATCAGTAGAATTAGCTTCAATGTTTAGGTTGTAAGTTGCGGGTATTGGATAAATATTAAATATATCTTGATTAGATTCATTAATATATGAAGGGACTGAAGTTTGAAATGAGACTCCATTAATAATATTATCTAATGAATCAACAATAATCTCTGCTAATAGAAATGCTACTGAAGAATCATCTGTTATCCACTCGTATTTATATTCTATTTCATTATTTGAGAAACCTCCTAGGAAAGGGATTGCTGAAAATGGAACATTAGGAATCCAGGCACCTATACCAGATAAAGTGTCAGAACAATATATATCTAACTCAGAATTAGTATATTTTATACTTTTTAATCTTAAAGCATCAAAAGTTCCTAATGGTGTCGTCATTGTACCTGACGCATCAACTAAGAAATCTGTAGTGTTTGTTATTTTAATTAGGGCTGTATCAGCTTTATTAGCTAAACCATTAGATAATGTAGCAACAGTTGAAGGAGGAAGAGCCATACTCAGAAGTGAACCAGTGATCACATTGTCTATTATTAAAATCGGACCATCAGACATACTAAGGTTATAAGTTAGTGGCAGTGGATAAAATAAAGTTGGAGAATGAAATACAGTATCATCTACACCGTGCATGAAAAGCCCTGCACTAGTTTTATCATAATAACTAAAGGAACCGTTATCATTCATACACAAATTTGCATTTGGATATTGATTTTGATATGCAGTACCTATAGGGGAGATAAATGATAGACTTCCTGTAGAAGATTCCTGTAATGAAGAGAAATCCCAAGTTTGGTTAACCCCAGAGTTTCCAGGAGTTATTACGCTCCCAGGGCTAGTATCTATTGCTTGATAAATTATGTCTCCAACTTCAACAATATCGACATCCGTAACTGTAATTTGAGCAAAAACATTTATTGTGCAAATTGCTGATGTGATTATTAATATTTTTATTTTCATGATCCTTGTTTTTAATTTATAATTAATTTTCTTTTGGCAAGTTAAGTCTATTCAAAATTAGCACAAATAATTTTAATGAATTGTATTTTATAGTCCAAATATTTTCCATTCAAATAAGAAAAAATAAAAAACCCCAAAAGGGGCTTTTTTCAAATTTATGTGTTTAATATTAAAACTCTAATTTTTCACCATCTTTAAAAGCTACTATAAAACAATCAGAATACCCTTTCTTTCTCATTTGTTTTTGGTAATCTGTCGCATCATTCATATTATAAAAAATTCCAGCTAAATAAGTGGTAGTAGAATTATTCAATGGAACAGAAATTAAATTACTTTCATCAAATAAATCCTCAGGAGTATCAAATTCTCCATAAGTACCCAAATTTACTCTAAACAAATAAGGATCAGTAACATTGTATCTTGATTGATCTTGTCTGCTAAATGATTTTATCAAATCGTCTCTATTTTTTTCATAGGACTTTTGAACTGAAAGCGCTTTCTTTCCTTCATCCATTTCTGTGTAAACATAAATCATATTCTGATAAGGAGTCAAATAAAGACGATCCTGTTTTGTAGCTAATTTGAATAAATCCAAGGCTTTTTCTTTATCGCCAAAAGTATAATATGCAACTCCCAGATTATAAGTCCAGTCTCTTGTTTTGTAAATTTGTTTTGTTAAATATTTCAAATATCTTTTTGCTTGCCCCAATCCTCTTTTATCTCCTTTACTAAGATATGCAATTGCCAAATTTCCCCTTACAAAGTTCAAGCCATCCTCTGTTATTTTTCCTCTTTTAAGGCGCTTTTCGGCTTCCTTCAAATCATCAATTGCTTTACTGTATTGTTTGTCTTTAAGCGCTTTTATGCCGTCATTGTAAGCACCAACTCCTTGTTGTATTTGGGCCATACTTCTTTCGTCAATTTCGTTAATTTTGTTAAATTGAAGATGATCGTCATTAGTAACAATTTTTAAATTATTAATATCTGGTTCAATGCCAGAGGATGCAGCAATTACAACTTTACCTTTTTTCTTTGTTTCCCCTCTTTTTTTATCAGCATTCGCTCTTTGTTTTTCCTTTAATCTTTTTGCTTGAGCAGATTGCATTTGCTCGTGTACTTTATTTGCACTTTTGGTATTGCCAGATTCTTCATAAAGTGCTTTTAATGTGGTGTAAGCTTGATAATTGAATTCATCCATTTTTATACAAGAAGAAAGCATGGATGCTGCTTCATCTTGATTATTAAGGTGATATTGTACAATAGCAATGTTATAAAGCCACTTTTCTTCTTTAAAGATGGTTTTCGTCAATAAATTGACATATCGTTTTGCCATTACTTTATCTTTCGTTTTCCCACTACTTACATAACACAAAGCCATATTTGTATGCAAATAGTTGTATGCATCAGGACCTAATTTTGCTCTTTTGTATCTTTTCATGGCATTTTTAAATTCCGCAATGGCTACCAAATAATCTTTATTCTGCATTTTTTTAACGGCTGTTTCGTAATGCTCACTACCAATTTTGGACTGGTCAATTGCTCTTTTGTTCAAGTCCTTCATTTTTTCATGTTGCAATACTTTGTCAACATCCGAAATTACATCCCAGTAGAATGGCGTATATTGCTCAGTAGTTGTGCTATCAGTAATAGTAGTAGCTAACATTTTCTGATTAGCAAATAGGGAAATCCCTAAAATTAATCCTAAACTTAAAAATATTTTTTTATACATTTCTTTTCTTTTTTGCGCCCGCAATTTACGGAATTTTTAATAAACTTCTGCTTATTGCAAAATTACGCTATGATTTATTATCTTTTTATCGCTAATTAATTGTAAAACATACATTCCTTTTGGAAGATATAATAAGTTTAATTGTAGGGTGTTTTCCCCTGCTGATAGAATGTCATTTCTCTGCAATACGATATTTCCGCTTACATCCAATATTATTAATGATGTAATTCCAAAACCTTCATATTGAATATTTAATTTGTCCTTAGTGGGATTTGGGTAAATATTCAATAGGGTATTTCTTTCTGCAATACCATCTGCAATAAACATAATAGAGAATGAAGTTGCCGAACATCCGTTAGCATCTGTTACCAAAACAGAATATTCACCAGTTGTTTGTGGCGTGAATTGCTGAGAAGTAGCGCCATTTATTGGATTCAAATTATTATCTAACCATTGATAGCTTGCAAAGCCAACTCCTGCATCTAAGATGTTCCCAAATTGAGAAATGTTTACAATAAGTGGTGGTGGTTCGTTTATAGTTACAGAGTTTGTAGCAATACATCCATTAGCATCTGTTACGCTTATATTTACCAATCCAGCACATAAATTATTAGGATTTAGTCCGCCCCAATCCTCAGTATAACTAGGCGTTCCTCCTATAATATTTAAAGTAGCAGTTCCATCACAATAACCATAGCAAGTAGCATCAGTAGCGGTAATGATAAAAGTTACTTCAGTCGGCTCGCTTATTGTAGTTTGTAATGAAGCCAAACAGCCGTTATCATCTTGTACTATCACATAATAAGTGCTGTCTCCTGCAAGATTATAAAATGAATTAGTAGGCTGAAAAGTAACACCATTATC
>DASCPP010000147.1:0-3176 GCA_036012565.1 Flavobacteriales bacterium
ACTACCATCTAAGAAATCACGAATATTTTCAGCAGTTTTTAACTGTCCTTTATGCGGTCGAACTAAATGTATTAACTCATCAAAACATTCACTTCTACCATCAAAAGCCTCTAATGAAATACTAGAAATCATATCTGACAAATAAGAAAGTCTCTGTGCTTTAATCAAACTCCATACACCATAAGCACTCATAAATTGTGTTCCATTAAGTAGCGCCAATCCTTCCTTTGATTGCAACTGAATAGGACTCCAACTCAAACCTTTTAATACTGATTTTGACTTTCTCTTTTTTCCGTCAAGATATACTTCACTCTCCCCAATAAGCGGTAACGATAAATGAGCCAATGGAGATAAATCGCCACTTGCTCCTAAACTCCCTTGCTGATAAACTACAGGTAATACATCTTTATTGAACATATCTATAAGACGCTCAACTGTTCTTAATTGAACACCTGAATGTCCGAATGCAAGTGATTGTACTTTTAACAATAAAATAATCTTTACAATTTCTTGAGGAACTTCTTCCCCAGTACCACAAGCATGAGATAATACCAAATTCTTTTGTAGCTGAGCTAGCTCACCATCTGATATTTTATGATTACAAAGTGAACCAAAACCAGTATTTATACCATAAATTGGTTCTGATGATGATGCAATTTTATTATCTAAATATTTACGACAATCTTTAACCTTCTTTTGTGCACTTTTACTTAAAGCTATTGGAGTATTTGTTTCTAAAACCTCAACTATAGATGAAATAGATAAAGGTTGACCCCCTATTTTAAATGCTTTGGCCATTTAAGAAAGTTGCTTAATTAATTCACTAATATTTAATGCTGATTGTTCACCAGTATTCATGTCTTTTACAGTTAACACACCAGACTCCATCTCGTTTTCTCCAACTAATACTACAAACTGAACACCTTTAGTATTTGCATAATTCATTTGCTTTTTCATTTTTGCTTTTTGAGGGTATAGTTCTGAACTAATGCCAGCTGAACGCAATTGCTTTAAAAGAGGTAAACAATAAGATGATTCAATAGCACCAAAATTTGCAAACATTATAGTAGTACTAATTGTAATATCTTTTGGAAACAATCCTAATTCCTCAAGCACTAAATAGATCCTGTCTATTCCAAAAGAGATTCCAACTCCTGAGATATCTTTTAATCCAAAATTAGATGTTAAATCATCATACCTTCCTCCTCCTCCAATTGAGCCAATTTGCACATCATTCGCTTTTACCTCAAATATGCACCCTGTATAATAATTAAGCCCTCTTGCTAGAGTAATATCAAATACTAAATTAGTCGATTGCAACCCTAATTTGTTAATCTTTTGCATCACAAATTGCAATTCTTCTAATCCTTTTGTTCCATCTTCTGATTGACCTAATAATGCAGCTAAATCATCAATATTTTTAGCATTTAAAAAAGTATCCAAAATACTCATTGATGATTCTTTAACACCTTTACTCTGCATTTCTTCTTTTACTTTCTCAATACCAATCTTATCAAACTTATCAATAATAATCACAACATCATCAAAGATTTCAGTTGCTCCCATAAGTTCAATCATCCCGCTTAATACCTTTCTGTTATTAATGCAAATATCCACATTAGGTATATTTAGTTTAGAGAACACATCATCATAAAGTTGAACCAACTCAACCTCACAAAGCAAAGAATCTGTTCCAATAACATCTGCATCACATTGATAGAACTCTCTATATCTTCCTTTCTGCGGCCTATCAGCACGCCATACATTTTGCATCTGATAGCGCTTAAATGGAAAAGTAATCTCATTCCGATTTTGTACTACAAAACGAGCAAAAGGAACTGTTAAATCATAACGCAATGCTTTTTCAGAAATCTGTTTTGTTAAAGATTTTGAAGTAATATCATTTTCCAAATTAGCTTTAGAAAGATAGTCTCCAGAGTTTAAAACTTTAAAAATTAAACGATCGCCTTCATCACCATATTTACCTGTTAAGGTCCCAACATTCTCCATTGCTGGCGTTTCAATTGGGGCATAGCCATAGCATTCGAAAGCTGTTTTAACAGTTTCAAAAATGTAATTCCTCCTGAACATTACTTCAGATGTGAAATCACGCATTCCTTTTGGTATAGACGGTTTTGTGTTACTCATAATTGTTTGCAAATATCGTAAAATATAATAGATAAGTTTCACTATATTTGGCGCGAAAATTATGAAACAACTATTTACCTTATCCCTTCTTATATTGTTGTCTTGCAGTATGAATAATAAAAAGACTATTGAGACCATAAAACAGGACCCTTTCGAGATTGATGCTATAAAAAAGGTATTAACTACCCAACAAGAATGTTGGAATAATGGAGATATAGATGGATTTATGCAAGGATATTGGAATTCTGAAGAATTAATATTAACTTCACTAAGTCATAAACCAGCATATGGATGGGACAATACCTTAGAGAGATATAAAAATAGTTACCCAACAAAATCTAGTATGGGAGCATTGAATTTTGAGATTTTAGATTTAAGACTTATTTCAAAGACTACTGCAACTCTTAAAGGAAAATGGGAACTTATTAGAGAAAAAGACCATCCTAACGGACTGTTTTGGTCAGATCTTGAAAAGTTTGATGAAAATTGGCTAATCACAAAAGATTCTACCATATCATTTGAAATCAACATCCCTAAATAGTTTATGAGAGAATATCTCTCATTAATAAAATTTAGCCATACCATATTTGCAATGCCTTTTGCACTTATTGGTTTTTTCTTGGCTAGCAAAGATTCTGAACCTGAATGGATCACACTTTTTTATGTAGTTCTTTGTATGATTTTTGCACGCTCGGCAGCAATGGCTTTTAATCGATATATTGATAAAGATATTGATACAGCAAACGAAAGAACTGCCAAAATTAGAGAAATCCCAAATGGAACAATTACTGCAAAAAACGCATTAATATTTGTAATTATTAATTCCATGCTATTTATTGGGGTTACTTTTTTCATTAATTCCTTATGTTTTAGACTATCTCCTATTGCGCTTATTATTATCTTAGGATATAGCTTTACCAAACGCTTTACAGCTCTTTGTCATTTAGTGTTAGGTCTAGGGTTATCATTAACTCCTATTGGTGCTTACTTGGCTGTTAGTGGTGAGTTTGCTATTATTCCCATTCTTT
>DASCPP010000148.1:0-5344 GCA_036012565.1 Flavobacteriales bacterium
ACTGCCATACAGCCAAAAGGCCATCCTTTTTTTATTCCACATTTTAGTAACAATATTCATCATGAGGTAGAATTAGTAGTAAGGATCAATAAAGCTGGGAAACATATTGAAGAACAGTTTGCTCATAAATACTACTCAAGAATTGGATTAGGAATTGATTTTACAGCTCGTGATGTACAAAAGGAGTGTAAAGCTAAAGGTCTCCCATGGGAGAAGGCCAAAAGTTTTGATGGGTCAGCACAAATAAGTAGAACTTTTATTGATAAATCTGATTTAGAACTAGATGATATAAATTTTAGTTTAGAGAAAAATGGAGAAATAGTACAAGAAGGAAATACTAAAGAGATGATTTTCTCATTTAATCAAATCATTGCTTATGTTTCAAGATTTTTCACTCTAAAAATTGGGGATTTAATATTTACTGGTACTCCTGAAGGTGTTGGAAAAATAAGTGCTATGGATACCTTAAAAGGGTTTATCGGTGAAAAAGAAATGTTTAAAGTTATAATAAAATAAGTTAATCAATCACAATCACTTTCTCCAAAAACTCTTGTTGAGCAATCTGAATCTTTAAAAAATAAGTTCCAGCTGAAATCTTTTCTAAAAATGAAAAATGAACTTGGTTATAAGATAATGGAGTTACTATGTAATCATTATTATGTACTTTTTTTCCTCTTATATCATAGACCTCTATTAATAGATCTTTATAATAGAATAAAGACCCATTAAAACCTTCCATATTAATAATTAAAGCACTTTTTGTTGTAATTGGATTTGGAGAAACAGATATCAGTCCATTGAGATTTTGTTCTTTTGGAAAAGTTAATAATTGATCAGCTAAATCATAATTAGGCAATCCGTATCCTAGAGAATCATTAGGATTATCGTGCAAATTCGCACTTAAAATAATTGCATTAATAATTTCTATATTCGTTCTATTTGGATGAGCCTGCCATAGGCAAGCAGTCATTCCTGCAATTACAGGAGAAGAGAAAGAAGTTCCATTCCCAGCCAAGATGCCATTATCTGAAGTAGCAACAATAGTATTTCTACCTTGAGCAACAACAGTTGGTTTTATTCGTCCATCAATAGATGGACCATAAGAAGAAAACCAAGCAAAATCTCTATTCTCATCCACAGCACCTACGGAAAGTATGCTATCTGCATCAGCAGGAGCGCCAATATAATGCCAACTACTTGAACCCGAATTCCCCGCAGAATTAACTACAATCATTCCTTTTCTACTTGCAAGATTTGCAGCAATACTTACAGGGGCTGTTCTTCCATCCATATCAGAATAAGTATGATTCTGATTCACATCATCAAATGTGGTATAACCCAATGAAGAATTGATAATATCTGCCCCTACACTATCTGCAAACTCAGCTGCACAAAGCCAATTATATTCCTCAATCAGATTTTCAGTATCGCCATCCTCTGAGCGTAAGAGCCAAAAAGAGGCATTAGGAGAAGTTCCTATAATTTGGCCTTTATTCTCTGCTCCCATAGTTGAAAGCACCATCATTCCATGTGAATGATCTTCAAATACGGATTCCTCCTGAGCTACAAAATCCCAACTCCCAAGGATCCTGTCCTCATCAAACAATTTCTTAAATGCATCCATTTCATTAGCCTTAGAGAAACCTGCATCCAAAACTGCAATAACTTTCCCTTCTCCTTTCAAATTTCTATTATGTAAGATATTTCCTTTTAGCATTTGTAATTGATTGTAAGTATCCCCATAATCTGATTTGTTAAAATCATTCTCAAACTTAGAATTCGTTCTCTGATTGGATTTGTTTCTATTCCATCTTCCAAAAGAAAAAGTGCTTTTTACAAATGAGAAATTTATATTATCCACCAGATTAGAATCGTTTGTAGAAAGCATAATTCCATTAAACCATTTAGAACGATTTAGCACATCAAACCCTAAATTTATGATGCTATCTACATACCAATTGTTAATTGGTAAATCTTGAATTTTAATGGGAATATTTTGCCTTACTCTTCTTTCAATTGCTCTTTGTGAAAGAAATAATTCAGGATTATTAACAGAAAAATTAGAATTATATTTATCCGTAAACTCTACCCAATATTTATAAGTAATGGAATCTTGCTGAGCAAAAGAAGAAAATGAGATTATTATAAAAAAAAGTGTCTTTTTTATTCTCATTTCTTCAAAATAAATCCACCAGCAATTAAATCATTTCCCTCATAAATAGCAGCTGATTGGCCAGGAGCTATTCCTTCCACCTTCTTATGAAAGAGCACTTTTAAGTTTTCTCCATCATTAGTAACTCTTGCTTTCTCTCCTTTGTGTTTGTAACGTACCTTTACCAAACATTCCATACCATCCTTAATCTTTGGATACTTCAAATAATTAATGTCACGAACAAACATTTCTTGTTTTTTCAAATCTTCTTTACTACCCACAACAACTGTGTTTTTTTCAGGATTAATCCCAATTACATAAGTAGGATCTTTTCCTAAAGAAACACCTAATTTTCTTTGTCCGATTGTGTAAAATGGATAACCATCATGTGTTCCAATTGCATCACCCTTAATTGTGACAAAGTTTCCTCCCTTTACTTTCTCTTCTAAACCTCCTACCTTTCTTTTTAGGAAACCTCTATAATCATTATCTGGAATAAAACAAATTTCATAACTCTCATTTTTTTCAGCTAAAGCAATATATCCTCTATCAATCGCTATCTGTTTAATATCCTTCTTATGATATTTTCCTATTGGAAAAATAGTTCTTTTTAGGCATTCCTGAGTAACTCCCCAAAGTGCATAGGATTGGTCCTTACTTTCATCTAAACCTTTTGATATTACATATCTACCATTTTCTTCACGAACTTGAGCATAATGTCCTGTAGCAATAAACTTACACCCAAGCATATCTGCTCTTTTTAGAAGTGCCTCCCATTTGATGTGTGTATTACAAAGCACACAAGGATTTGGAGTTCGTCCTGCAATATATTCTTCTACAAAATTATCAATAATAAAACCTTCAAATTCATCACGAATATCTAATATAGTATGCGGAAAACCATAATCAACCGCTAATTGGCGTGCATCATTTATAGAATCCAAACTACAACAACCCGTTTCTTTCTCGTTACCTCCTGAAGTCTCATAATCCCAAGTTTTCATAGTTAACCCAATCACCTCATACCCTTCCTCATGCAACAAAAGTGAAGCTATAGTACTATCAATACCTCCACTCATTGCCATCAAAACTTTCCCTTTACTCATTGTAATTTATAATGGTGTCTTGTACACCTTCTTTGGAATAATAAATCCAATCTCCAACTCTAATATTATCACTATAATCTCCAATAATATCTATTTTTCCATTAGGATGATAATAAGTATATTTTCCATTTAATACCCCTTTCACATAAAAGGTGTTCATCAAAATCTGACCGGTATTGTAATATTGCTCCCATTTTCCATTTTCCAAACCATTCTTCCAACTTTTTATTTCATACAGTTGTCCTTCTTCATAAAATGTTTTTGTTGTTCCATGCAACTCCCCTGCTTTGTACTGCTCACTTAAAATTAATATACTATCTTCATTATAATAATTCCACATACTATCTTTTTCTTGACTTACATACAACCCTGACACAATGAGATTACCTTTTTTATCAAAAAAATGAGAAGCAGCAGCTTTCCCTTTATGAAAAAACTCCTTTGTAGCTTTCAATTCACCACTTTGATAGAAATATTTAAAAATTCCTTGAGGCACATTATCTTTAAATATCCCCTCATATTTAGGTATTCCGTTTTCATATTTCTTTAACCAAGATCCTTGTTTTTTTCCACTAGCATCCACCTGATTAACTATTTGACTAACAGATAAAAAAGGAATAAGTAATAAAAATAAAAGTAGTTTCTTCATAAACTTATTTTTTGGCAAATATAGAAAGAAAAAGGGCAGTAAATATTAAGACATCTGCCTATGTAAAGATTTAATATTTTCAATCATTTTATCCCAAGAATATTTTGATTTTTCTTCTTTCACACCACAGGTAAATTGAACTTCTTTATTATTAGAAAAGAAATCGACTAAGCAGTTAGCTACATCATTAGCGTTTGGCTTGCACACATACCCTACTTTATTGTGAGGAACAATTTCGTTTAGTCCACCAACATTGGTGACTAACATTGGTTTTTCGAAATGATAAGCAATTTGGGTAACGCCACTTTGAGTTGCATTTTTATAAGGTTGTGCAATAATATCCGCTGCACAAAAGTAATCTACTACCTTTTCATCCGGAATAAACTTTGTAGCCAATACCACTGAATCGCTTAGATTATATTTTTCGATTAAATCATAATAAGGTTTTGCATCTTCATAAAATTCCCCAGCGACTATTAATTTGAGATTCTGATTTTGAAGACGATTATCTGCAAAAGCTTCTAATAAGATATCTAATCCTTTATATTTCCGGATAATACCAAAAAAGAGTATATATTTATAATTCTTATCTAAAGATAAACGCACTATTGCATTCTCTTTACTTATTGCTTTTCCAAAATTATCATACAAAGGATGGATCCCCAAAACTTTCTTTTTATTTACGTCAAATTGATCCAAATCATTAAATACGCTTTCGGACATTGCCACAAAACCATCTACACTATTTATAAAATAAGTATTCAATAAATAATCTCCAAATCTTTTCTCGTGAGGAATCAAATTATCAATTACAACAATTACTTTAGTATGCTTATTACGTTTTACAATCCTAGCAATAGTACCCAAACAAGGTGCCATAAATGGAATCCAATATTTTAAAATAAGAATATCTGGTTTTTGTTTCTTTAGCTTTAAGCCAAGCCAAAACCAATTTAAGGGATTGATAGAATTTACTTCTTGTGTAATAGTTAAATCTTTTGGCTTCTCACTAGATGAATATTGGGATTTTCCTGGAAATAAAAAGTTAGGATATTGAAGCGAAAATGTACTAATATTTACATCATCTTTTTCTGCTTGAAAAGCTCTTGCGAGACGTTCTGTAAAAACAGCAATTCCTCCACGATAAGGAAATGCTGTACTTAAAATAGTGATCTTCATCAGATTCCTATTTTTTGCTCAATTTGATAATTATTTCTATCAGCAGAATTTCTTGAAATCATTTCAGCAATAAAGCCAGCAAGGAAAAGTTGTGCACCAATAATCATGGAAGTAAGGGCGATATAAAATCCTGACATTTCAGCAATATTTTTAGCTGGAATATCAGCAAACATAGCATACAATTTAGCACCTCCTATATAGCTAAATACCCCAAAACCAAGCAAGAACATCAAAGTACCAAGGACTCCAAAGAAATGC
>DASCPP010000149.1:0-11706 GCA_036012565.1 Flavobacteriales bacterium
TGGAACTGATTTTGCAGAAAAAGCAAAAGAACAAGCTCAAAACTTACAGCAAGAAATGGCTGTTCTTTTATCTGAGAAAGGAATCTAAAATCTTATTTTATATATAATATATCCTATCCATTCATAGATTAGGGTCTCCCATTTATCAAGTACTTTTGAATTAGAGATAAATGTAAGAAATGCTGTTGAAAGTATTAGATTATTCTACTAGATAATATTTATTGCAAGCTAAAAAAAAATGTATAAATTGCAGCATTGGAAAACAGTTAAGAAGAATGGTTAATTTTTTAAGAAATTTTTTTGAGAAACAGGTGTTTGGGGTAAGTTCTTGGTGGGGAAGCCGATTAGGAATTAAAGCATCATATATCCGTTTGTTTTTTATTTATGCTACGTTTACTAATGCACTTACTATTTTGATATATTTGTCTATGATCTTCTTATTAAAGCTAAGAAATCATTTTAAGTATAGAAAAAGAAAAAGCGTTTTTGATTTATAATAACTATGGAAAACTTACAGATTACACTCACAATTGCATTATTAATTATAGAAGTTGTGGCTTTTGCTTGGCTGATTATTGATATTCAAAAGTCAAAGAAGAACCAAAATAAGATTATTGAATTAGAGCATCAAATATTAAAAGTTGAAAGTTCTATTATGGATCTTGAGAAGACCATTGTGGATAAAATTGATATATTAATTGAATCACAATCTAATGACTGAAAGAAAAATCCTTGGTGTTTGTGCTTGGCTTTCAGACAAGTTTGGGCTAGATGTTGGCGGTGTTAGAATTTTGTTTGTAGCTGCTGCTATTTTTGGTTTGGGCTCTCCTATTTTGGTTTATTTCATATTATATTTAGTAAAACCTAGCGAATATTAAATGAGGGTCTTAATAACTGGAAGTAATGGACTGCTTGGACAAAAACTCTTACATAAATTAAGAGTTGACAAGACAGTTGAGCTTATTGCAACTTCTTTAGGAGAAAATATAGTTTCTGAAAAGAATGGATATACTTATTTTGATTTAGATATTACGAATGAAAATGCTGTTTCAAAAATAATTCTAGAGCAAAAGCCGGATGTAGTTATTAATACCGCAGCTATGACAGATGTGGATTTGTGTGAAGACAAGAAATTAGAGTGTGATATTTTAAATGTAGATGCAGTTCAGTATTTAGCGGATGCTTGTACAAAGATAGAGGCTCATTTAATTCATATTTCTACCGACTTTATTTTTGATGGAGAAGATGGTCCATATATTGAGGAAGATACGCCCAACCCACTTTCCTATTACGGAACTTCAAAATTAAGATCAGAGGAGATTTTATACAATCACAAAGTGAAATGGACAATCTTAAGAACTATTATTCTGTTTGGGGTAGGGGAGAATTTGAGTAAAGGAAATATCGTGCTTTGGGCAAAAGAGGCTTTAGAAAAAGGAGATCCTCTTAATATTATTGATGATCAGTTTCGTGCGCCCACCTTGGCTGAGGATTTGGCAGATGCTTGTATATTAGCAGCCAAGAAAAAAGCGTATGGAATTTTCAATGCTTCTGGGAAAGACATTATGAGCATTTATGAAATAGTTGAAAGGATAGCAAAATATTACGGAAAGTCAACAGAGAATTTGAATAAAATTAGTACAGCAACACTAAACCAGAAAGCGGTAAGACCACCAAAAACAGGGTTTGTTTTAGATAAGGCTAGAAAGGCTTTAGGTTATAATCCATATAGTTTTGAGCATTGCCTAGCTATAATAGATCAGCAATTAATTAAACAATGAAAAAACTACTACTTATATTACTTTGTTCTCCACTTATCTCCATAAGTCAGTCTTTAATAAAAGTTGATTCTATAAAAATTAATCAATCACAAATATGGAGTGGGGTTTCATTTGATAGTGGTAATATTAGGATTACTACAATGATGCCTGGTAATACTTCAGGTAATCATATATTTTTGATAGATTTTGATACTAGTTTAAATCAAATAGGAAATCCTATACAATTAACATTCGATATAGATATTCCTGCTGGGAAAAGCATAACCGATCATAAACATATATTTGTAAATAATGAACTTTATGTAACATTTTCACTAACTCAAGATGAGGATTTATATTTGTTCAAAACGGATAATTATGGTAACAGAATTGGTAATATGGTAACGGTAGTTTCAGCACATTCTGATCCGACTAATGACATGATTTTTTTTCTCTCAGATAGCCTTTTGCATATTCTATTTTTTAGACCAATCTCACAGCATAATGTTTATACATATGACTTAAACCTTAATTTCCTCCAGAATCAATTAACCTCTTCCGTATTACCTCACAATAATATTGGTGATGCTATATACAAGCCTCCATTTTATTATATGTTTACCGGCAATGAATTTGGGCATAACTCAAACCTTACTTTAACTAAATGGAATACGGACTGGAGCCCAGCTATAAGCCATCCTCAGAGTATTTTGCCTAGTATGAATGGAGATGGTAATTGGTTTTCTACTGGCATAGTTTATGATGGGGTTAATAATTTTTGGATAGTAGCATTCCAGCATATTGATCAAACTACATCAATTAATAATGAACATATAGATATCGTTATTTTTGATGATAATTTTTATGAGCTTTACAGAGCACATCTTACATCCGATCAGTGTTTTAGGCCTGATTTATTATTGTTAGATGGATTTTTATTTTTGACATATGATAAAAGTGGGGGTGGAGTTTTTATCCAAAAATATTTATTTCAATCTAATCCATCTGTTTTATCTGAAAAGAATGAAAAAAGCAATAAGCCCAGATTGATACGAGATATGTTAGGAAAATCTACTTCCGATCGACTTAATATTCCTTTGTTCTACATCTATGATGATGGTAGGGTTGAGAAACGAATAACAATAGAATAATAACTAACTAATTAATAAAATGAAAAAACAATTTTTACTTTTTACAACAATGCTTATTTCCTTTGTCTCAGCAAAGGCAGAAACATTAAGTGAAACAATTGACGGGTTTTTTAAACCAATTGTTAATGATTATTTGATTCCTGTAATTTTTTGGGATCCAATAAAAGCAATGGGATTTGATGTGGGTGCTGATATGCCAATTGTAGTAATTTGGTTAGTTTTTGGAGCAGTGTTTTTTACTTTCCGCATGAATTTTATCAACTTTAAAGGGTTTAAACATGCTATTGGTTTAGTAAAAGGTGATTATGACGACCCGAATGATAAAGGAGAAGTTTCTCACTTTCAGGCCTTAACCACTGCACTTTCAGCTACTGTTGGTTTAGGTAATATTGCAGGTGTTGCTATAGCAATTTCAGTAGGGGGCCCTGGCGCAACTTTTTGGATGATAGTAGCAGGATTGCTAGGAATGTCAGCTAAATTTGTAGAATGTACTTTAGGTGTAAAATATAGAAAGTTGGATGAAAATGGTGAAGTTTCAGGAGGGCCAATGTATTATTTACGTGATGGTTTGGCTAAATATAATTTTGGCGGATTAGGAAAAGTTTTGGCCGTTCTGTTTGCAATCCTTTGTATTGGAGGTTCTTTTGGTGGTGGAAATATGTTTCAGGCCAATCAGGCCTACGCACAACTCTCTGGTCAGTTCCCTATTTTGGCTGGTAACGGTCCTATGTTTGGGACAATCTTAGCTATTTTAGTTGGAGTTGTAATTATTGGGGGGATTAAGTCCATTGCTAATGTTACGGAGAAAATAGTTCCGTTTATGGCGGCTTTATATGTAGGTACAGCTATTATTATTATCCTTATGAATGTTACAGAAATAGGCACAGTTCTTGGTTTAATATTTAAAGGTGCTTTTGCTCCTGATGCTGCACTTGGTGGAGTTATCGGTGTGCTTATTCAAGGATTTAGAAGAGCTGCTTTTTCTAATGAGGCAGGAGTTGGTTCGGCATCTATTGCACACTCTGCAGCAAAAACTAATGAACCAGTTTCAGAAGGTATTGTTGCACTTTTAGAACCGTTTATTGATACTGTTGTAATCTGTACAATGACAGCTTTGGTTATCATCTTTACTGGAATGTATAATGTTGAAGGTCTAGAGGGTGCGCAAATGACATCCCATGCATTCGGATCCGTATTTTCTTGGTTCCCATACTTATTAGTTGTTGCAATTTTTCTTTTTGCATTTTCAACAATGATTTCCTGGTCGTATTACGGATTAAAATCTTGGACATTTTTATTTGGGAAAAGTAAAGTATCAGAATACTCTTATAAGTTAATGTTCCTTATTTTTATTGTAATAGGTTCTTCAGTAAAATTAGGTTCAGTACTTGATTTTTCAGACATGATGATTCTTGCAATGGCTTTTCCAAATATTGTTGGGTTATTAATTTTATCTAAAGAAGTTCGATTTGATTTAGACTCCTATTTTTCAAGACTTAAAAGTGGAGAGATCAAGAAATATAAGTAGTGATTAAGAAAGTTAAAAACTACTTTACTTATAACAAAAAGGAGCGAAACGGTATTTTGCTCCTTTCTTTTGTCCTTTTTTTATTACTTATTTTTTATCAGTTTACACATTTATTTGTCTCAGAAACTATTACTGATTTTTCAGAATTTGAAAAAGCAATTGCTGAATTGAAATACATTGAAGAAGATGCTAAATCCGAATATAAGGATAGTCTTTTTAAGTTTAACCCCAATTCTTTGAACGATAATGGGTGGTTAGCATTGGGTCTATCTGAAGGTAAATTAAAAGTGCTTAGAAATTATCAAAATAGTGGTGGTTATTTCAAACAAAAAGAGGATCTAAAAAGATGTTATGCTATTGGAGATGATTTCTATAATAAGATCAAAAATTATGTTGTAATTCCCAGAATAGATAACCTGCAAACTTCTAAGAAAGAAATAAAAGCTGATAACAGCCAACCAATAACTATAGTTAAAATTGTTGAGCTCAATCAAGCTGACAGCTTACAACTTATTTCCATAAAAGGAATAGGTCCTTTTTATGCCAAACAAATTATAAAATATCGCAAAGAATTAGGCGGCTTTCTTTCTTATAATCAGTTCTTTGAAATTTGGGGTTTAGACAAATTAGATTTAGAAAAATTGAAGGTTCAAACTCAAATTGACACAACAAGAATTAGGAAAATAAATATTAATAGAACGGAAATTAATGAGTTTAGGAAGCATCCTTATATTAATTATAAAGAGGCAAAAATGATAGTAAATTATAGAACTCAGCATGGTGATTTCAAAAGCTTAAAAGACATTCAGAAAATAAAACCAATTAGCCCAGAAAAATTTCGTAAAATTGCACCTTATTTAAGAATGAATGATTAGCCAAAGATTAGATAACGCGATACGAACAGTTCCTAATTTTCCTAAGAAAGGAATTAACTTCAAAGATGTCACCCCTTTATTGATGGATAATGATTTGACAAATGAGATAATTGATTCTTTTGTAAAGCAAATAAATCAGATTAAGATTGATGCTGTAGTCGGTATTGAAAGCAGAGGATTTTTATTTGGATTTTTACTTGCCAATAAAATTGGGATTCCATTTATTCCTATAAGAAAGGTTGGAAAACTTCCTGGCGAAACACTTAGGTGTAAATATGACTTAGAATATGGTTCTGCTGAAGTTGAGATTCATAAAAATGACATTCAAAAGGATTGGAATGTGCTCGTTCATGATGATTTGTTAGCAACTGGGGGTACAGCATGTGCTGCTGCTGAACTCATTAATCAACTTGATGCAAAAGTAGCAGGATTTGCTTTTGTAGTTTCTCTTGATTTTTTGAATGGAAAAGAAAAATTAAAAGAATATTCAGACAATATCATAAGTCTGAAAGACTATTAAATAACAATGGATTTTAATACGAACGAAAACCAGAAAATGATTACTGATATGATTCAGCAATTTGGCAAGCAAAATATCACACCTTTTGTGCGTGAGTGGGACGATACTCAAACTTTCCCTGTAGAAGTATTTAAGAAATTGGGAGAATTGGGCTTGATGGGAGTTTTGGTACCAACAGAGTACGGGGGTTCTGGATTTTCCTACACTGAATATGTAACGGCTATTGAACAGTTGTCTATTCTTGATCCTTCTATTGGGCTTTCTATGGCGGCACATAACTCCCTTTGTTCAGGGCATATTTTACAATTTGGAAATAAAGAGCAAAAACAGAAATGGCTACCTAAATTAGCAATAGCCGAGTGGATTGGCGCTTGGGGGTTAACAGAACATAATACAGGTTCTGATGCTGCAAGTATGGCAACTACTGCGGTAAAAGATGGTGATGAATGGGTTTTGAATGGCGCAAAGAATTTTATTACTCATGCAATTACGGCTGATGTAGCTGTTGTAATTGCTCGTACTGGTGAAAAAGGGGATTCTCATGGGATGACAGCTTTTATTATTGAGAAAGGAATTCCTGGTTTCTCTTCAGGGAAGAAAGAAGATAAATTAGGAATGCGAGCATCTGAAACTGCTGAACTTATTTTTGATAACTGTAGAATCCCTGAAGAAAACATTTTAGGAGATATTGGTAAAGGATTTATGCAAGCAATGAAAGTTCTAGATGGTGGTAGAATTTCAATTGCTGCATTAGGTTTAGGAATTGCAAAAGGAGCTTATCAAGTTGCATTGCAATATTCAAAAGAACGCGAGCAGTTTGGCAAGCCTATTTCTCATTTTCAAGCTATAGCTTTTAAATTAGCAGATATGGCTACAGAGATTGAAGCTTCAGAACTGCTTATTTACAATGCGGCTGACAAAAAGAATAGGGGCGATCGAATGACATTAGAGGGAGCAATGGCTAAGTATTATTCATCTGAAATTGCTGTAAAAATAGCTACTAATGCTGTGCAAGTACTAGGAGGTTATGGCTATACTAAGGATTTTCCGGTTGAGCGATATTATCGTGATTCAAAACTTTGTACCATAGGTGAGGGAACCTCAGAAATACAAAAATTAGTAATTGCAAAACAAATTTTGAAATAACTTTGTCTATTATAAAGATATTTATACTTTTGCAGTCCAAATTAGAACAGTAGAATGATAATTATACCAGTAAAAGAAGGAGAACAAATTGACAGAGCTCTTAAAAGGTTCAAGAAGAAATTCTTGAGAACAGGAACCATGAAGCAATTGCGCTCCAGAAAGCAGTTCACTAAAAAATCGGTAATCTTACGCGAACAAAAACTAAAGGCTGCTTATTCTCAAAAACTACTTCAGGAAGACGAATAAGTCTTAAAAATCATATTTTTCTTTAGATTTATTATACTTTTTTTGTGTATATTCGTATACTTCTAAAAGGCAGGTTTATGCATAAGGAAAAATTCCTACACTATTTAAAGCACGAAAAAAGATATTCCGTTCATACAATTCTTTCTTATACTACCGATTTAGAGCAATTTATTAAGTTCCTATTCTCAGAATTTCAAATAAATTCTGTCAAAAAAGTAAATTTCCAATTCGTCAGAAGCTGGATTGCTAATCTTCTAAACAGTAATATTTCTGCTCGCTCTGTAAACAGAAAGATCACTACTCTAAAAACTTATTTTCGATTTTTAATAAAAGAAGATATAATAGAGCTTAGCCCAATGCAAAAAATAATCTCTCCTAAAACTTCCAAAAGATTAGCTGTTTTTGTGGAGGAAATAAAAATGGAAGAACTATTCAATGAGATTGATTTTGGAGAAGGGTTTTTAGCACAAAGAGATAGGTTGATTTTAGAATTATTTTATTTTACAGGAATTAGATTATCAGAACTTATTAATCTCAAAAATAAGGATATTGATTATTCTAATTCTACTATATTGGTTTTGGGAAAACGGAATAAAGAAAGGTTAATTCCGCTAACTTCTCCTATTTTAGCTAACATCAAACAATTAAGTTCTTTAAATAAAAGTGAATTTTTATTTATAACCGAAAAAGGAAAGCAAATTTCTGCAAAACAAGTTTATCGTTTAGTAAATAAGTATCTTTCCATGGTAACTTCTTTAGATAAAAAAAGCCCACATATTTTGCGCCATACATTTGCTACTCATATGCTTAACAATGGTGCCGATATCAATGCGATTAAAGAAATTTTAGGACATACTAGCTTGAATGCGACACAGCACTATACACATAATACCATTGAGAAATTAAAAACAGTTTATAAACAAGCTCACCCAAGAGCATAAAACCAAAAATTATGACTATCAACATCCACTCCATTCATTTTCATATCGATAACAATTTAGAAGGTTTTATCGAAAAAAAGATAAATAAATTATTAAGATTGGACAATAAGATAATCAGCTCTGATGTTTTTTTAAAATTGAGCAAAGCAGAATCTTATTCTAACAAAATAGCTGAAATCAAACTAAAATATCCCGGATCCGAATTCTTTGCTAAAAGAAAATCCGACACATTTGAAGAATCAACCAATCAAGTTTTTCATGCTTTACGAAAACAAATCTTGAAAAATAAAGCGAAAAGTAATTCTTTACTAGGTTAAAACAAATTTCAAAAAAATCTGTTTTATTGTTTGGGTGAAATAAAAAAACTTTAATACATTTGCAACCCCTTTTTAAGGGTATAGTTCTTTGTTATTTAAGTAGGAAGAGTGATTGCCGATATAGCTCAGTTGGCTAGAGCAGCTGATTTGTAATCAGCAGGTCGTGGGTTCGAGTCCCTCTATCGGCTCTTTAAAGCCGGGGGAGATACTCAAGCGGTCAACGAGGACAGACTGTAAATCTGTTGGCATAGCCTTCACAGGTTCGAATCCTGTTCTCCCCACGAATTACTAGCGGAAGTAGCTCAGTTGGTAGAGCATCAGCCTTCCAAGCTGAGGGTCGCGGGTTCGAATCCCGTCTCCCGCTCAAAAGCTATATTTAGCCGATGTAGCTCAGGGGTAGAGCGTTTCCTTGGTAAGGAAGAGGTCACGGGTTCAAATCCCGTCATTGGCTCTTACTAAGAACAAAGAAGATATTGTAGAATAAAATAATTAAAATAGTAACTTAAAAAAACAAAACAATGGCAAAAGAAAATTTTAATCGTACCAAGCCACATTTAAATATTGGTACAATTGGTCATGTTGATCATGGAAAAACAACTTTAACTGCAGCAATTACAAAAGTGTTGTCAGAAAAAGGTTTAGCTCAGGTATCAACTTTTGATTCAATAGATAATGCTCCTGAAGAAAAAGAAAGGGGTATAACTATTAATACTGCTCATGTTGAATATGAGACCGGAAACCGTCATTATGCACATGTTGATTGTCCAGGACATGCAGATTATGTCAAGAATATGGTAACAGGTGCTGCTCAGATGGATGGAGCAATATTGGTGTGTGCTGCAAATGATGGACCTATGCCTCAAACAAGAGAGCACATTTTATTAGGAAGACAAGTTGGTATTCCTAGAATGGTTGTATTTATGAATAAAGTAGATATGGTAGATGATGAGGAACTCATTGAATTAGTTGATATGGAGGTAAGAGAATTACTTTCATTTTATGAATATGATGGAGATAATACTCCTGTGATTGCTGGTTCAGCTCTTGGTGCATTAAATGGTGAAGCTGAGTGGGTAGGAAAGATTGATGAGCTTATGGCTGCTGTAGATTCTTATATAGAGGAGCCAGTAAGGGATAATGAAAAACCATTTTTAATGCCAATTGAAGATGTATTTACTATTACTGGTAGAGGAACAGTTGCAACTGGAAGAATTGAAACTGGTGTTGCAAATACTGGAGATGCCGTAGATATTATTGGAATGGGAGCTGAGAAACTAACTTCTACAGTTACTGGTGTTGAGATGTTCAGAAAAATTCTTGATAGAGGAGAAGCAGGAGATAATGTTGGAATATTATTAAGAGGTATTGAGAAATCGGATATTAGAAGAGGAATGGTTATTTGTAAGCCAAAATCTGTTACTCCTCATACCAAATTCACAGCTGAGGTATATGTATTAAAGAAAGAAGAAGGGGGTCGTCATACACCATTCCATAATAAGTATCGTCCTCAGTTTTATATAAGAACGACGGATGTTACTGGTGAGATTTTTCTTCCAGATGGCGTAGAAATGGTTATGCCAGGGGATAATTTAACTATTACAGTTGAACTGATAAATAAGGTAGCAATGACTGAAGGCTTGCGCTTTGCTATTAGAGAAGGTGGGAGAACAGTAGGTGCGGGACAAATTACTTCAATAATTGAGTAAAAACATAGTTTTTCGGCAATAAAGGAAGACATTTCGTCTTCCTATTGCTGTTTAAACGGGTGTAGCTCAATTGGTAGAGTAGTGGTCTCCAAAACCATTGGCTGGGAGTTCGAGTCTCTCCACCCGTGCTAGAAGAGAAAATAAGAAAGATTGATAAAGATAGGTTCATATATTAAAGAGTCGGTTGATGAGTTATTACATAAGGTAAGTTGGCCAAGCTGGTCAGATTTACAGAGTAGTGGAATAGTAGTTGCAATTGCAACTGTAATAATTTCTGCTATTATTTATTTTATGGATACTATTTTTAGTGGGATGATGAAGGTATTCTATGATTTTTTTGGATAAATTACAGATGGAGGAGAAAGCAATACAACATAAATGGTATGTGGTGAGGGTAAAAGGTGGTCAGGAAAAGAAGATTAGCACTTATATAGAGAAGGAAGTTAATCGATTGGATTGGAATGAGTATGTTACTCAGATTTTGGTGCCTACAGAGAAAGTATATCAAATAAGAAAAGGAAAGAAAGTAAGTAAAGAGAAGAATTTTTTCCCAGGATATGTTTTGATTGAAGCGAATTTGGCAGGAGAGATAGAGCATACTTTAAGGGCTTTACCTGGAGTATTTGGATTTTTAGGTGAGAAAAAAGGTGGAGAACCAGTACCAATGAGGCAATCTGAAATCAATAGGATTTTAGGAAAAGTAGATGAGCTAGCCATAAGTGATGAGTATGTGAATATTCCTTTTGTAGTTGGAGAAACTGTAAAAGTAATTGATGGACCATTTAATAGTTTTCATGCGGATATTGAGAATATTGATGAACAAAAGAAAAAGTTAAAATTAATAGTAAAGATATTTGGCAGAAAAACTCCTTTGGAGTTAAATTTCATGCAAGTAGAAAAAGTTTAAACAATGGCAAAAGAAGTTACAGGAATTATCAAATTACAAATTAGAGGAGGAGCTGCAAATCCTGCACCACCAGTTGGACCTGCATTAGGAGCAAAAGGTGTTAATATTATGGAGTTCTGTAAGCAATTTAATGCAAGAACACAAGATAAACCAGGAAAGATTGTTCCAGTAGTAATTACCGTATTTGCAGATAAATCCTTTGAATTTATCATCAAAACTGTTCCTGCTGCATCTCAACTTTTGGAAGCTGCAAAAAAGAAAAAAGGATCAGGAGAGCCAAACAGACAAAAGATAGGAACTGTGACTTGGGATCAGATTAAAGTAATTGCAGAGGATAAAATGGTAGATTTGAATGCTTTTAAGTTAGAATCTGCAATGCTAATGGTTGCCGGTACTGCAAGAAGTATGGGCTTAAAAGTAAAAGGAACAGTCCCAACAAAATAATAAAGATTAACAAAATTAGTAAAATTATAAATTTTAAAACAAACAATTATGGAAGGTACAGTAAAATGGTTTAATGCTAGTAAAGGTTACGGATTCATTGAAGGTGAAGACGGAACTGATTATTTCGCTCATTTTGGAGAAATCCAATCGGAGGGCTTTAAAACA
>DASCPP010000150.1:0-5042 GCA_036012565.1 Flavobacteriales bacterium
GGTAATATGTTGAATGCAATGAATCCGAATAAATAAAAATTTTAAGAAACGAATAAATGGCAGGAAATCACCCCAGTGAATTAAGTCCTAGGCAGAGGATGATTAATATGATGTATTTAGTGCTAACAGCTCTCCTTGCACTTAATGTATCCAAGGAGGTATTGGATTCATTCTTTGAAGTGAATACGGGTATAGTAAGAACTACTAATCAGTTTGACACTAAAAATGATGAGACTTATTTGGCATTTATGCAAGCTGTTGAGCAAAATCCAGTAAAAGCTGGTCCCTGGAAAGATAAAGCATTTCAGATTAAAGAAAAAGCTGGAAAATTACATGCTAATATTCAAAAGCTAAAATACAATCTTGCATTTAAGGTAGATAATGAAGTTTATCTTGGAAAAAAATACAATTCTGAAGGCGATATTATTGAAGAAAATATGGTAGAAGTTCCATTTGATGAGCTCTCAATTCAACAAAAAAACTTGACTATTGCCGACCTAAACAATAAAGAGGATAGAGATGCATCAGGAGAATTGTTAGTAAATTCAGGGGAAGGAATTATCTTGAAACAATCTATTGCTGAATTTCGAGATTTGTTGTTGTTATTAGCTAAGGGAAATGAAGTATTAGAAGAAGCCATTAAAGATGCCTTAAATACTTCTGATAAACAAAAAAAGAAAGGAGAAGGAAAAGAAGCTTGGGAGAGCTATTATTTTAATGACATGCCTTCAGTTGCTGCTTTTACATTGCTCTCCAAAATGCAATCTGATATTAGAAATTCTGAGGCCAATGTAATTGATTTCTTACGACAAGAGATTGATGCGGGATCATTGAAGTTTACTTCAGCTGAAGCCATTCAACTTCCAACTTCTAATTTTGTTCTAAGAGGAGATAGTTTTAAGGCAGAGATTTTTATAGCCGCTAAAGACACCACCCAAGCTCCAGATATTTTTGTAGGAGAATACAATATTACAGAAAGCGGTTATGAAATGGTTGGTGATTATGAAACAGTTTCTGTAAAAAATGGAAAAGGTATTTTTAAAGTAAGAACAACATCTGAGGGATTGAAACAATGGGGAGGATTGATTACCATGAAAACAGATATGGGAACTAAAACGTATCCTTTCAAAGGAAGTTATTTGGTTGCTAATAAAAGTGTTGTGGTTTCTCCTGTAAATATGAATGTCTTTTATTTAGAGGTAGATAATCCTGTTAAAATTTCAGTTCCTGGGTTTGCTGCTGCTGATATTACTGCATCCATGACCAATGGAAATATAAAGGTGACTAAAAAGTCGGCTGGAGAATACACCGCAAGACCAACTAAAAAAGGAAAAGCAACTGTAACTTTATTTACAACTATTGAAGGCAAAAGAACCAGAATGGGCTCTATGGAATTTAGAGTAAAAGAAGTGCCTCCTCCAACACCAAAAATTGGCGGAAAATCGGAAGGGGTAATTGAAAAACAAAGAATGTTAGCAGCAGGCGGAATACAAGCCAAGTTAGAGGATTTCGATTTCAAAGGCGTTCGATATAAGGTTGTTGCTTATTCTTTTACAACTGTTTATAAAGGAGATCAGGTTACAGAAACTGTCAATGGACAAGAATTCACAACAAGAATAAATGCAATTATTAACAATACAAAATCAGGTAATTCTATAACTGTTTCTAATATTATGGCAAGAAGAACAGATGCCAAAGGAACAGCTACTAGATCATTACCTCCACTCGTTTTAAAAATTAAATAACAAAGTCATGAAAAAATTAATCTTACTATTTATTTCGTTCTTGATGATTTCCACTACTGGAAATGCACAAGATATTTTGGATGGCGCTTACGATCGTAAGACAACTTATGAAAATAGAAAAGTGCAACCCTATCCGCATTTAAGACAAGCAGATGTAATGTGGTCTAGAAAAATTTGGCGTGAAATTGATTTGCGTGAAAAAGTAAATCATCCTTTTTATTATCCTGCTATTCAGCCAGGGAATAACCAACCAAATGATAGAAGAAGTTTGATAGATGTAATAATGGATGCAGTAATTGAAGGAAGTATTACTGCCTATGCCAATGCTATTTATGATGATGAGTTTAAGGTAGAAATGACTCAAGAAGAGATTAAAAAGATTGGTGGAGCTAGGGAAGAAATAATGCAGGTGATCGATTGGTCTAGCGACGAAGAAGATGCAATAAAGGACACCCTAATGAAAGTTAATTTTGACCGAACAACTGTAAAAAAATGGAGGATGAAAGAGGAGTGGTATTTCGATAAACAAAGGTCTGTTATGGATGTAAGAATTATTGGGATCTGCCCTTTACAAGAAGGAAAGGATGAGATAACTGGAGAACCAACTGGTGAATTTGCACCTCTATTTTGGGTTTATTTCCCAGAGGCAAGATCAATACTTGCAAATGCTGAGATTTTCAACTTAATGAAGAATGATGCAGAGAGAAGAACATATGATGACATTTTCTGGAAAAGAATGTTCTCCTCCTACATCGTAAAAGAATCAAATGTGATGGATAGAAAGTTAAATGAATACATGATTGGTTTAGATGCTATTTTAAAATCAGAAGAAATAAAAGCAGAACTATTTAATATAGAACACGACTTGTGGGAATATTAAAATCTGTTTATAAAGCTAATGAAAACCCCTTCTTACCAAGGGGTTTTTTTATACAAGTCATATAGTAAAAACCCTATCTTTGCAAGATGAAAATTTTAGTTACAGGAGGGGTAGGTTATATTGGAAGCCATACAGTTCTAGAGCTAATTAAGGAAGGATTTCAGCCAATAATTGTAGATAATCTTTGCAATTCCTCTGTAAGAAATTTAGAGGGAATTAAAACTATTACAGGGGTAAATGTAAAATGGTATAATGTGGATTGTAGTATAGAACAGGAGTTAAATGAAGTTTTTGAGAATGAGCAGGAAATAAATGGAGCAATTCATTTTGCCGCCTACAAATCGGTAGAAGAATCAGTAAGATTGCCAGAAAAATACTATAAAAACAATATTGGCTCATTAGAAGTGTTATTAAATCAAATGATTAAACATAAAGTGAATAATATTATTTTTTCATCCTCTTGCACGGTTTATGGAACTCCTGATCAATTGCCTGTAACGGAAAGTTCTCCTTTTAAAAAGGCAGAATCCCCTTATGGGGAAACAAAGCAAATGTGTGAAAATATTTTACAGAAATCGGATGTTAACAGTATTTCCTTGCGATATTTTAACCCTATTGGCTCTCATAGTTCAAGTTTAATTGGCGATTGTTCGTCAGATAAGCCAGCCAATTTGATTCCAATTATTTGTGAGGTTGCAAAGGGGGTAAGAGAAAAGTTAATTGTAAATGGAGATGATTATAATACTATTGATGGTACTTGTGTTCGCGATTATATTCATGTAGTTGATTTGGCAAAATCGCATGTTTCTGCACTAAAATATTTATTAAAAAACCCTAAAAAAGATGTTTTTAATATTGGCACAGGAAAAGGATTAAGCGTATTAGAGGCAGTTCATTTCTTTGAGAAAGTGAATAAAAAGAAAATAAATTACAGCATTGGTACCAGAAGAGATGGAGATGTTGAAGAAATTTATTCGGACAATACAAAGGTAGAAAAACTACTAAATTGGAAAGCAGAAATTTCTGTTGAAGCCGCAATGACAGACGCTTGGAATTGGGAGAAAATGAAAGTGAAATGAAAAAAGTATTGATTGTGTTTGGCACAAGACCAGAAGCCATTAAAATGGCTCCAGTTGTAAAAGCATTTATCCAAAGCAATAATTTTGAGACAAAGGTTTGTGTAACTGCACAGCATAGAGAAATGCTCGATCAAGTGTTAGAATTTTTTGATATTACTCCTAATTATGATTTGGATTTGATGAAACCTAATCAGAATTTGTATAATTTAACAGGAGAGATAATTAATGGATTAAAACCTGTTTTAGAAGAATTTAATCCTGATTTTGTATTTGTACATGGAGATACGACTACAACAATGGCGGCAAGTATTGCTGGGTTTTATTCTGGCGCAAAAGTATGTCATGTGGAGGCAGGACTAAGAACTTGTAATAAATACGCCCCTTTCCCAGAGGAAATAAACAGGCAAATTACAGGTAGAATTGCTGATTTTCATTTTGCACCAACTGAGCAATCTAAGCAAAATTTATTGAATGAAAATATTGCAGAAGATGGAATTCTGATTACTGGAAATACAGTGATTGATGCTCTCTTGGATGGCGTAGAAAAAGTAAAAGATATTCAAAGTAAGCAAATTAATATGCTTAAAGATTTAGTGAATCCTGATAAAGATTTAATTTTAGTTACTGGGCATAGAAGAGAGAATCATGGGGAAGGGTTTTTGAATATTTGTAAAGCATTGAAAAAAATTTCAACAGAAAATAATGTGCAAATTATTTATCCAGTTCATCTGAATCCAAACGTACAGGAGCCAGTAAATAAGATTTTATCTGCAGTAGAAAATATAGATTTGATTGAACCACTTCCTTATGAAGCATTCTTGTGGCTAATGGAAAAATCAAAATTAATAATTACAGATAGTGGAGGGGTACAGGAAGAAGCTCCATCACTTGGAAAGCCTGTATTAGTTATGCGAGAAACAACTGAAAGACCAGAGGCAGTAGAAGCCGGAACAGTAATATTGGTAGGAACCAATGTGAAAAAAATTTTTAGTGAAGCAAATGCACTTTTACAAGATGTCGAAAAATACGAGAGTATGAGTAAATTGCACAATCCTTATGGAGATGGGAAGGCAAGTAAGCGAATTGTAGAATTCTTATCAAGCAAATAAAATGACAGATTTAAAAGTAGTAATGATGGGGCTTGGTTATATTGAGTTGCAAACAGCAGCCATTATTGCAAGCAGAGGAATTAAGGTAAAAGGGATTGATGTAAATCAGTCGGTGGTAGACACAATTAATGAGGGTAAAATCCATATTGTGGAGCCTGCATTGGACGGACTAGTAAAGCATGTAGTTGAAAGGGGGTTGTTAAAGGCAAGTACAACTGTTGAAACGGCT
>DASCPP010000151.1:0-4902 GCA_036012565.1 Flavobacteriales bacterium
TGCAATTGATTTTAGCACACCTGCTACTGCTTTTGAAAACATTTCACATGCAATAAATAGTGGAATTCCAGTTATTTCTGGCACAACAGCCTGGCTAGAGAAATTACAAGATGTTAAAGATTTGTGCATTGCAAAAGAAGGTGCCTTTTTGTATGCTTCAAATTTTAGTTTGGGTATGAATATTGTTTTTGAACTAAACAAGAAATTAGCTAAGCTTGTTAAAAATCAGAAATACGAGACAAAGATTCATGAAACACATCATACCGAAAAACTTGACTCACCAAGTGGTACCGCCAAAACTTTGGCTACAGACACAAAAAATATTCTTCAAAAAGAAATAAATATTACTTCAGATAGAATCAAAGATATTTCTGGCACACATATAATAACTTACAGTTCATATGTAGATAAGATTGAAATAAAACATACTGCAAAAAACCGTGATGGATTTGCTATGGGAGCTATAATTGCAGCAGAATGGATTATAGGAAGAAAAGGCGTGTTTTGTTTGCAAGACGTATTGAAACAATAAAAAAATTAAATATCGTTTTAATGAATATGGAAAAATTAAAAGAGAGGTTAGGTAGGTTTTATAAACTGGTATTTTTCATTGTTTTTACAATTTCATGGACTTTGTTTGTATATGTAATTGGCGGAGAATGGCTTTATTTTATCCCCTTATTTGTTGGCGATCATCTATTCTGGCATACTTTCAATTATACATTTTGGAAGAAAAGAGTAAAAAAGAAAAAGAAGAAGAAAAGCGAATTAAAATCTTGGTTTGATGCTATTATTTTTGCTGTAATTGCAGCTACCATTTTAAGAACCTTCCTGATTGAAGCTTATACTATACCAACCTCCTCTATGGAAAAATCCTTACTAATTGGTGATTTCCTTTTTGTAAGTAAAGCAAGCTATGGGCCAAGAGTCCCAATGACTCCACTAGCTTTTCCACTTGTACATCATACCATGCCAGTTGTGGGTGGAAAATCCTATTCTGAGAGAATAAAACTCCCTTATTATAGAATGTCTGGTTTGAATGATGAAAATGAAAATTCCTCTATTGGTGTTGAAAGAAATGACTGTGTCGTTTTTAACTGGCCAGCAGAAACGCTAGGCCGCCCAGTTGACAAGAAAGAGAATTATATTAAAAGATGTGTTGGGCTTCCTGGAGATGAAATTGAAGTTAAGGATGGGCAACTAATGATTAATGGTGAACCCCAGGAAGAATTTGAAGGGATGAAAAAGCAATGGCACTATAATATCCAAACGAAAGGAAGTGGGTTAAACCCCAAAATACTGTACCAGAAATACGATATTACAGAAGGAGGATACGGAAGAGATCAGAATGAATACATGCTAACTTTAACAAACAATAGCCGTGATGCAATTGCTACTTTTCCGAATGTAAAATCAATTAATAAAAGAATTAAAGATGATGGGAAATATGAGGAGTATATTTATCCTCATAGTAAGAACTTTACTTGGAATGAAGATAATTATGGACTTATAGTTATCCCTAAAGAAGGTGAAACAATTAAGCTTACAATCCAAAACTTACCCCTTTATAAGGGTATTATTGAAAGATATGAAGGAAACACTCTAAAAGTGGTTGGTGAAGAAATTCTGATAAACAAAGAGGTAGCAACTTCTTATACTTTCCAAATGAATTATTATTGGCTTATGGGTGATAATAGGCACAACTCTGCTGACTCTCGTTTTTGGGGTTTTGTACCAGAAGATCATATTGTTGGAAAAGCACTTTTTATTTGGATGAGTTGGGATAAGAATGCCAAAGGATTGAAAAAAATAAGATGGAATCGTTTGTTTGATGGAGTCAAATAATCCATTTCTTTTATCTACTTCCTATTTAGGCCCTATTGGATATTATGCTGTTTTGCTACAAAACGAAAATTGTGAAATTGAACAATACGAACATTTTGTAAAACAAAGCATCCGAAACAGATGTGATATTTATGGAGCAAATGGTAAGCTAACTTTAAGTATTCCAAAACTTAGAAAATCAAGCTCTAAAACCCACATAAAAGATATAAAAATAGCATACTATCATCCTTGGCAAAAAGAACATTGGAAATCTATTTGTAGTGCTTATCGTTCTTCCTCTTACTTTGAGTTTTATGAAGATTTGTTTATTCCTTTTTACGAAAAGAGAGAAACTTTCCTTTTAGAGTTTAATCTGAAATTGCAAGAAGTGGTCTTTAAATGCTTACAAATAAATGACACTTCTACGCTTACAAAATCCTATCAAAAACAAAGTAGTACAAATGATTTCAGAAATTCCTTATTTGAAGTAAAAAATAGCCCAAAATACTATCAAGTTTTTGAGAATAATTGTGGCTTTATTACTAACCTTTCTATTTTGGATTTACTATTTAATAAAGGTCCTGAAAGTGAAGATTATTTACATAATCTAGATATTAGTATTTAGATTATAAGAATTTAGACAAAAGTCTAACTACTCAATACTATTATCTTAAATCTAATTCCCTACTTTTGACAAAATTTTAGAGAATGGCAGATTTAGAATTCAACAAAAATGATGATAAGATGAGGTTACTCATCTCGGAGATGAAAAGAAAACACGCTAAAGTATCCTTGGGCGGTGGTAAAAAGAAGATTGAAAAACAACACGCTAAAGGAAAACTTACCGCTCGTGAGCGTATTAATTACTTAAAAGATACGGAAGCTGATTTTCTTGAAATTGGTGCTTTTGCTGGCTATGAAATGTACCCAGAACATGGTGGATGTGCTGCAGGAGGAGTAGTTGCAGGGATTACTTATATAAAAAAAAGGCAGTGTGTTGTAGTGGCCAATGATGCTACTGTAAAAGCAGGTGCCTGGTTCCCTATTACAGGAAAGAAAAACTTGCGTTTGCAAGAGATAGCAATGGAAAACAGATTACCCATTATTTATTTAGTAGATAGTGCAGGTGTTTACTTACCAATGCAGGATCAGATTTTTCCAGATAAAGAACATTTCGGTAGAATCTTTAGAAATAATGCCAAAATGAGTTCTATGGGAATTACACAAATCTCTGCTGTAATGGGTAGTTGTGTTGCAGGCGGGGCTTATTTACCTATTATGAGTGATGAAGCCCTTATTGTAGATAAAACTGGCTCTATCTTTTTGGCAGGAAGTTATTTGGTAAAAGCAGCTATTGGAGAAAGTATTGATAATGAAACTTTAGGTGGTGCTACTACCCATTGCGAAATTTCTGGTGTTACGGATTATAAAGCAAAAGACGATAAAGATGCTTTAGATAAGATCCGTAATATAATGGATAAGATTGGTGATACTGAAAAGGCCGGTTTTAACCGTACAGAATCACATCCTCCAGAAAAAGACGAAAAGGAGATTTGTGGACTTATCCCAAGTAATCGAGCTAAGCCATATGATATGAAAGAAATCATTGCGCGCTTGGTGGATAAATCCGAATTTGAGGAATACAAAAAAGGCTATGGTAAATCTTTAGTTTGTGGATACGCTAGAGTTGATGGCTGGGCAGTTGGTATTGTGTCTAACCAGAGAGAAATGATTAAAACAAAAAAAGGAGAAATGCAGTTTGGTGGGGTTATCTATTCAGATTCGGCTGATAAAGCCGCTCGTTTTATTGCTAATTGTAACCAAAAGAAAATACCATTGGTTTTCTTGCAAGATGTTACTGGCTTTATGGTGGGTTCCAAATCTGAACATGGAGGAATCATTAAAGATGGCGCCAAGATGGTAAATGCTATGGCAAATTCTGTAGTCCCAAAATTTACATTTATTATAGGTAATTCCTATGGTGCAGGAAACTATGCTATGTGTGGTAAGGCGTACGACCCAAGGCTTATTGTTGCTTGGCCAACTGCTGAACTGGCCGTTATGGGCGGTGAACAAGCTGCTAAAGTATTGTTACAAATTGAAAAAGCTTCCCTAAAAGCAAAAGGAGAAGAAATTGATGAAAAAGCAGAAAAGGCACTTTTAAAAACCATTACGGATAGATATGATGCCCAAACCTCTCCTTACTATGCTGCTTCTCGCCTTTGGGTAGATGCTATTATTGATCCTCTGGAAACCAGAAAAGTAATTTCTATGGGAATTGAAGCGGCCAACCATGCGCCAATTAAAGAAGCTTATAATCCTGGAATTATTCAAAGTTAAAATAAATGCATTTTCTATCTTTGCATCTTTAATAATAAAACCTAATGATCAATATTACTCTTCCTGATGGAAGCATAAAACAAGTAGAAAGCGGAACTTCAGCTATGGATATTGCCATGGGTATTTCTGAAGGACTAGCACGGAATGTACTATCGGCTAGTGTAAATGGAGAAGTTTGGGATGCTAATCGCCCTATCACTACTAACTCTACCCTTACCCTACATACTTGGAAGGATAAGGAAGGGAAAATGAGTTTTTGGCATTCTTCTGCTCACATTATGGCAGAAGCTTTGGAGGCGCTTTATCCTGGTGTTAAGTTGGGTATTGGGCCTGCAATCGATAATGGTTTCTACTATGATATCGATTTAGGAGATCGTGTTCTTTCATCAGAAGATTTCCCAGAAATTGAGAAATAAATGAAGGAATTGGCCTCTCAAAAAATGTCGTTCGAAAGAAAAGATATTTCAAAAAAAGAAGCTATTGCCTACTTTACTGATAAAGGAGATGAGTACAAATTAGAATTATTAGAAGGATTGGAAGATGGAGAAATTACTTTTTACACCCAAGGTAATTTTACCGATTTATGTAAAGGACCACATATTCCATCATCTGGAAAAATAAAAGCAATTAAACTTTTGAATATTGCAGGTGCCTACTGGAGAGGAGATGAAAGTCGTAAACAGCTTACTCGTATTTATGGAGTATCTTTCCCTAAGCAAAAGGAACTTACAGAACACC
>DASCPP010000152.1:0-12479 GCA_036012565.1 Flavobacteriales bacterium
CACCAGTCAAATTCCTCCTCACTCATTCCTTTCCAAGCGAAAACAGAAACTCCTGTAGCTGCAATTGCAGCTGCTGCCTGATCTTGAGTTGAGAAAATATTACATGATGACCATGTAACCTCAGCCCCTAAATGAATTAATGTTTCAATTAATACTGCTGTTTGTATAGTCATATGTAAACAACCTGCAATTCTTGCTCCTGCAAGTGGTTTGCCTTCCCCATACTCTTCTCTAATTGACATTAAACCTGGCATTTCAGCCTGAGCTAATCGGATTTCTTTTCTTCCCCAATCTGCTAAGGATATGTCTTTTACTTTGTAATTCATAGTTTCTGTTTCCATATTTATTTTTCTCGGACTGCAAAGATAAGCATAATTATTATTTTAGCACCCTATAATTAGGGGTATGGGAGTCATCAAAAAATTTAAAGAAAACAACTGCACAATTGCTATTTGGGATATGCAAGAATCAGTAGAAGAATTAGTACTGTTATCTGAAAAAGTTGATTTATCAAAAGTTGCAACAGAAAAAAGAAAAAAGGAATTGTTAGCTAGCAGATTATTGCTCAATGAAATTCATCCAAGCCAGCAAATTACCTACAATAAATATGGAGCTCCCGAAATAAAAAATGGAAGCCATATCTCCATTTCACATTCCAAAAACTTAGTTGCAATTGCAAGTAGCAAACAGAAAATTGGGTTAGACATTGAACAAATTAGTGAAAAACCACTCCGATTATCCTCAAAATTTATTTCTAAAGATGCTTGCAATAATTTATCTCAAGAAAAAGCAACCTTAATTTGGTGTTGTAAGGAAGCTCTCTTTAAATGGCATCAGAAAGGAAATGTTGATTTTAAAAATGATATCGCACTAAAGCCATTTATTTTAGAAGATGAAGGGAAGGTTACTGCAATATTCAAAAGCAAAAAGCACACTTTATATTATAAGAAAGTAGATACGCACTTTTTAGTGTATGTTTGCACTTAAGAAACTAATAAGATGAGTATTTACAATAATATAATAACAAATAAAAAAGCAAATAAGAAATCATTTGCACTATTAATTGATCCTGACAAGCAAGAAAAAAGCCAGCTAATTACTATTATTGAAAAAGCTAAAAATGCAAATACCGATTACTTTTTTGTTGGAGGAAGTTTACTTACAAATGATAGCTTAGATATTTGCTTAGAAACACTAAAAGCACACTCAGATATTCCTGTGGTGCTTTTCCCTGGAAACGCCATGCAAGTAAACAATAAAGCAGATGCCATCTTGTTTTTATCTTTAATTTCTGGGAGAAATGCAGAAATGCTTATTGGCAAACAGGTAATCACTGCTCCAATATTAAAACAATCTTCTTTGGAAGTTTTACCAACTGGCTACATGCTAATTGATAGTGGAAAACCTACTACCGTTTCTTATATGAGTAATACGACCCCTATTCCAGCTAAGAAAGATGCCGTAGCAGCTTGTACAGCAATGGCCGGTGAAATGTTAGGACTAAAACTCATCTTTATGGATGGAGGAAGTGGTGCTAAGAATCCAATCTCTGAGAAAATGATTGCAGAAGTTAGCAAATCTATTGATATTCCTTTAATTATTGGTGGAGGAATTAGCAGTGGAGAAAAAGCAATTGCAAACTGCAAAGCTGGCGCAGATATTATTGTAGTTGGAAATGCTATTGAGAAAGATGAAAGTCTGATTGCAGAAATTTCAAATGCAATGCATAATTGTTAATGTGTCTTACACATATCTTCATCTACTACAATAAAGAAATCAGCATTGCCAATTAGTTCCTTATCAAATTCCGTTACATCAGCTTGCTCAACTACTTCAATAGTTTTAATATCTAAATCCGGATTCAGTTGCAATAAATACCACATTATCGACTCATGATATTTTGAATGATATGAGCCATGATAATGTAAAAACTTTGTATCCTCTTTCATATTTGCATGAATAAAATGAGCCATAGTAGCATCTTTTATTGCTTGAGATTTTGGTAAGTTTTCTACTCCATGACCGCCAGCCATAACTGAAATTTCTTTATAACAATACAAAGAAGTATCGTAATCAAATGGAAGTGGGGCAATAAACTGTTTTGAAGCTTCTGGCAAATAATTTAATGTATCTAAACCAAAACGATAAACCATATTTGCAAATCTTCTTGGAATATTAGTAGCTACAAAATGAAGATTATTGTCTTTTGCGAAACTTACAAGTGGTCTATAATCTGTTTTATAATTGGGCCATATTTTAGATTCTTTTTCAAAATCTTTCTCACGAATAAACCCTAGTAAATACTCATCTAACTGAAACTGATCATCTGACTCTAACATCTCCGCACCTAGCATTAGATTTTCTCCATGTTTTTCAAAAAGACTTTTGGTAAGTTCTAATTGTAGCCAATGTGAAATTGGATCATTATGATTTTCGCCAAACAATACTACATCAGCATTTTTCATTTTAAATAACATTGTTTTATATGAGATCTTATTTCCATCTTTACTATAAATCTGATGCGCTTTTTCTTGTGCATTAGAAATACTTACCACAAAACTTAATACTAGAATAATTAACAGTGTCTTTTTCATCATTACTTTTATTTAACCTAACCCTTTGCAAACTTATACAAATTCGTATTTTTGATTCATCTTATGAATGAAATAATTCAATTTCTTAACCAAACTACTTTTAACTGGAGTGTTGTTGAATCTATTGCTGTAATATTTTCAGTGATTTATGTTATACTTGCTGCGAAACAAAATATTTGGTGTTGGGCTGCTGCTGGAATTAGTGTGATTCTGTACATTTATATTTGCTTTACTGCACAACTTTATCCTGAAACAGGCCTACAAATTTTCTATTTGATGATGGCTATTTACGGCTACTACAATTGGAATAAAAATAATGGAAATCTTCAAATTAAACAATGGACTACTAGCAAACATCTATTATTAATTCTAGCAGGTTCCATTTTTGCTTTTTTAATGGGCTTCTATTTTGTAACTTATACAGATTCGAAAATACCAATTGTTGATTCATTTACTACTGTATTCTCGATAATCTCAACTTATATGGTTACAAAAAAGATACTGGAAAACTGGCTTTATTGGATTGTGATTGATACCGTTTCTGTTTATCTGTATTTTAGTAGAGATTTACATCTTACATCTCTGCTTTTTATTGCATATACTATTATTGCTATTGCAGGTTATTTTACTTGGCTGAATAACAAAACTTCTGATGCTTAAAATCATTGTTACAGGCCCTGAAAGTAGCGGAAAAACTACTTTGTGCAAAGCATTGTCCGAACATTTCAAAATTCCTTCTACTGAAGAATACGCAAGAGAATACCTAAATAATTTAGGAAGAGAATACAAAGAAGAAGATTTAATAGAAATAGCAAAAGGACAATTACAATCTGAAACCAACTCACAACTATTGGACACTGATTTAATCACCATTAAAATATGGAGTGAATACAAATATGGAAAAAGCGATAAGTGGATACTTGAGCAAATTGAAAAACAAAAATCTGAAAATAGATATTACCTTTTATGCAGACCAGACATTCCTTGGGAAGCAGATCCCTTAAGAGAAAGCCCACTAAATAGAGATGAACTTTTTAAAATCTATAAAAGAGAAATTGAAGAATTAGGGCATGATTATCTTATTATTGAGGGTAAAAATAGATTTAAAAATTCGATTTCAAAAATTGCAAGTCTAATCTCTTAAATCTCAAATCTAATTGTATTTTCGCGCCATCTTAAAGGGGTGCCAATTGGCTGAGATTACACCCATTGAACCTGCCATAGTAATAGTGGAAGGAAAATGAGTCAACATTAAATAAAAGCAAGCAGTAACCCCATTCTACTTGTTAATGTTAACTAAAAAAATAAAAAATGTTTAACAAAAGAAACTGCATGTCTGTTTTGCTTACAATACCATTTATTGGCTTTGCGCAACAGCTAACCGATTCAGTACAAATCAAAAAAGTGCTGAATGAAGTAAATGTAAATGCCTTGAGAGCTGGAGACAAAACACCAGTTGCGTTTACTAATATTAATCAGCAAGAGATAGAAAAGGGAAATCTTGGGCAAGATTTGCCTTATATAATTTCACTCACTCCATCAGTAGTTACTACTTCTGATGCTGGGGCTGGGGTTGGCTATACTGGATTTAGAGTAAGAGGATCGGACGCAACAAGAATTAATGTAACGGTAAACGGAATCCCTTTAAACGATTCTGAAAGTCAAGGAGTATGGTGGGTTAATATGCCTGATTTTTCTTCCTCAGTGGAGAATATCCAAATTCAAAGAGGTGTAGGAACTTCTACTAATGGAGCTTCTGCTTTTGGTGCTTCTGTAAATCTTAAAACAGACGGTTTAAGAAAAAATGCATACCTTTTAAGCAACAACACTTTAGGGAGTTTTGCCACTTTTAAAAATAATATAGAATTCGGAACAGGACTACTTAATAATAAGTTTGCTTTTGATGGGCGTTTGTCTAAAATCTCATCTGATGGATATATGGATAGAGCTACATCAAACTTAAAATCACTTTACCTGCAAGGAACTTATTTTGGGGAAAGTTCTGTCATCAAAGCATTGATGTTCACAGGACATGAGCGCACTTATCAGGCTTGGTATGGTATTCCGATTAATTATTTAGACACTAGCAGGGCCTTTAATCCTTACACTTATGATAATGAGGTTGATGATTATGAACAAACGCATTATCAGTTGCATTATAGCAAGCAAATGAGTGAGACAACAAATTATAATATTGCTGCACATTACACCCATGGTGAAGGATATTATGAGCAAGAAAAGCTAGGAGAAGATTTAGTAGATTATGGTTTAGAAAACATTATTTTAAGTAGCGATACAATCACATCAACTAATTTAATTAGAAGAAAGTGGCTCAATAATGATTTTGCTGGCCTTACCTTTTCTTTAACTCACAAAATGGGTAATATCGATTTAATTCTAGGAGGAGCTGGCAATCGTTATTCTGGGCAACATTATGGTAATATTATTTGGACACAATATGCTTCAAATGCTAATTTTAATCATCTCTATTATTGGAACAAAGCCGAAAAGCTAGATCATAATTTTTATGTAAAAGCAAACTATAAATACAGTGATGCTACCAATCTTTATGCCGACTTACAAAGAAGAAGAATTGACTATACTTTTCAGGGAAAAGATGAGGATGGTAATACTGCTCAACAAGAAGTTGCTTTAACCTTTTTCAATCCTAAGTTTGGTTTATTTCATATGTTAAATGAAAATCAAGCTATTTACGCATCATTTGCTGTTGCAAACAAAGAGCCAAACAGAAACGATTATGTAGAAAGCACTCCCAACTCTCGGCCTGAACACGAAACACTTTACGATACAGAAGTTGGATATAAACAAAGTGGTGAAAAATTATCTTTAGGAATCAATATTTATCAAATGAACTATAAAAATCAATTAGTTCTAACAGGGCAAATAAATGACGTGGGGGCAAATACCCGTACTAATATTGATAAGTCGTTTAGAAGAGGTGTAGAATTGGAAGGCAGTCTAAGTTTAGGAAGTAATCTTAAATGGTCTGGGAATATGACTTTAAGTCAGAATAAGATTACGAATTATACTGCCTATATTGATAATTGGGATAATGGGGGACAAGAAAAAGTAGATTACGGAAATACAGACTTGGCTTTTTCTCCTTCAGTTATTTGGGCTTCTCAATTTATGTTGAAATTAAATGCTAAGATACATGTGGATCTTATCAGTAAATATGTTGGGGAGCAATTTATTGACAACACATCTTCTAAAGATAGAATGTTAGATGATTATTTAGTGAATAATTTACGAATTGCTTATAAATGGAATAGCAAGATTTTCAAAACGGTAAAACTTACATTGCAAGTAAATAACTTACTAAATAATGAGTATGTAAGTAATGCTTGGGTATACCGATTTATTTCTGATGGTTGGGATCCAAGAGGGAGTGACCCATATGTAAATACTGATAGTGAAAGAGGATATAATATGGCAGCTTATTTCCCTGAAGCTACAAGAAATTATCTTTTAGGCCTTACCTTAGGGTTTTAGAGTGTTTAGAGGGTAGATAAGCACTATGTGCTTTTAGTTTATTGAGTTGATTTTTTGAACTAAAACCTCTGCAATTTTCTGACTGCTTTGATGAGTCCATCCTGCAATATGTGGAGATAGTATCGTTTTTGCAGAATCAAATAGGTATTGTAATTCTGGTAGTAATTCTTTTCTTTCCAAATCTTCAAATGAACTTTTCTCATATTCTAAAACATCCAAGCAGGCTCCTAAAACTTTGCCATTTTTCATAGCAGTAACCAAATCCTTACTATGAACACATTTTCCTCTTGCCGTATTAATAATGTAAATCGGTTTTTCAAATTGATGGATGAAATTTTCATCTACCAAATAAGTCGTTTCAGCCGTTAGCGGAATGTGCAAAGAAAGCACATCTGCTTTTTGAAATATTTCCTGCATGCTAGATTGATATTTGTATTTTTCAAGGTATTTATCATAAGCCAAAATACGAACCCCAAAGCCACTTAAAACCTCAGCAAAAGCCGAGCCATTATTTCCATAGCCGATAATTCCAATTGTTTTCCCAGCAAGCTCAACCCCTGTATTTACTTCTCTTTCCCAAATTCCACTTCTAACTTCTTTGTCAGATCTATTTAAATTATTAAAAAGTGAAAGCAGCATTCCAAGAGTATGTTCTGCCACTGCTTGCCGATTGCCCTCAGCTGCATTAAAACACTTTATATTTTTACTTTTTGCATATTCCTCATCAATATTTTCAAGCCCACTTCCAGCTCTTGCTATGAATTTTAAGTTATGGCATTTACTTAAAAAATCTTCATCCATTTTTATTCTAGAACGCAAAACTATTCCCTCATAATTTTCTATAATAGCTAAAACCTCTTCTCTTGTTTTATCATAAGCTTCCTCACAAATATGATTTTGCTTTTCTAGCTCCTTTTTTAAAAAAGGATGGACAGTATCAATAAAAAGAATCTTCATTTTTTAAAGAATTGCTTGACCGATAAGGAAATAAATAAACAGGCCTAAAACATCATTTACTGTAGTGATAAAAGGACCTGTTGCTAGTGCAGGGTCAATTTTATATTTTTTGAGAGTTAAAGGTACAAATGTCCCAAAAAGTGCTGCAAAAACAATCACTGCTAGAAGAGAGATGCTTACAGCTAAACTTAAGTCACCATAACCTAAAGCAAATGCTGCCGCTAAAATAATAAGAGAACAAATTATTCCATTCAGCAAACCAACACCTAATTCTTTCAGGAGTTTTTGAGATATATTATCCATTTTTAAGGAATCATTTGCCAATCCTTGAACTACAATAGCGGCAGATTGCACGCCAACATTTCCTCCCATTGCAGCAATCAAAGGGATAAAAAATGCCAATTGATAGTTTATTTCAAAAATATTAAATTTATCTATTACTATTGCGCCAAGCAAACCACCTAATAGTCCAATTAAAAGCCATGGTAGTCTTGCTCTTGTAAGCTCCCAAATAGTATCACTACTTTCTACATCTTCAGAAATACCACTTGCTAATTGATAATCTTTTTCCGCCTCTTCTTTAGCAACATCCATTACATCATCAATAGTAATTCTTCCAATCAAACGGTTCATATCATCAACAACCGGCAATACAATCAAATCGTATTTGTTCATGATATTCGCCACATCCTTATCATCCTCTGTGGCTTTTACAGAAATAATTTCGGTTTTAATAATTTCTTTTATTGGGGTATTGGTTTCTGTAAGCAGTAATCCACTAAGTGACATAGAACCAAGCAAAACATCATCATTATCCACCACATAAATGGTGTGTACTTGTTTTACATGCTCAGCTTGTTTACGCATTTCTCTAAGGCATTGCAAAGTGTTCCAATTTTCATTTACCTTGATGAGTTCCTTTGCCATTAGCCCACCAGCTGTATCTTCTGGATAAGTAAGTAAATCGGAAATATCGTTTGCATGATCCTTATCTTCAATAAGTGATAAAACTTCTTCTTGTTTTTCTTCTGAAAGTTCACCAATTACATCTGCTGCATCATCCGTTTCTAAATTATCGATTACTTCTTCTGCAATTTCTTTTGCAGTTAAATCAGCCAATAAGTCTTCCCTTAAATCGTCATCCAGTTCTACAAGAATTTCTGCCGATTTTTCCTCTGCAATAAATTGATATAAAAATTGGGCGTCAGTGGTAGAAAGTTCTTCCAGTATTTCAGCAATATCAGCAACATGCAAATCGTCTATCAAATCCTGCAATTTTGCAGTATCCTTCCGCCCAATTTGCACCCCTATTTCATGTATAAGCTGGACTGTTATTTCTCTTTGTTCTGACATACCTTAGTGATTGTTATAAAATCCTCTACCGACAACTCCTCTGCTCTTTTTCGCAATAAATCGGTGTGGGCTAATTCCCTTTCCAAAGAAAAGGATTTTAATGCATTTCGCAAAGTTTTACGCCTCTGATTAAAACCAACCTTTACAATTTGCTTGAATAATTTCTCATCACAAGGCAATTGTTTCACTTTATTTCTGGATAGTTTTATTACGCCAGATTTTACTTTTGGAGGGGGAGAGAATACATCTTCATTCACTGTAAAGCAGTATTCAATATCATAATATGTCTGTAACAAAACGCTCAATATTCCTCTCTGTTTTCCTTTTTTCGCTAAAATTCTTTCGGCTACTTCTTTTTGAAACATCCCGATAATTTCTGAAATAAGATCTTTATTCTCAAAAACAATAAAAAGTATTTGAGTGGAAATATTGTAAGGAAAATTACCAATAAGCGCAAATTGCTCACCAATTTCTTCTGGCAAATTCAACTTTAAAAAATCAGCTTCTATAATTTGTTTTTCTAATTGCGGATAATGAAGCATGAGATACAAAATAGATTCTTTGTCAATTTCTACTAATTTCAAATCTATATTTTTTAAGATAAGAAACTTTGTAAGCACACCCATTCCAGGGCCCACTTCCACTACTTTGTTAGCATCCTTTGATAATAAGTCGGTAATGGCTTTTGCTATTGCCTCATCATTCAAAAAATGTTGCCCCAAATGTTTTTTTACCCTTACCTTATTCATGGCTATAAACAACTTCTAAAAGGGTGCGGAAGGCAGCAAATTTTCCTGCAAACTTTTTACTGTGTTCTGTTTGAAGTTTTGTAGCAAATTGTTCGCTATACTGCTCATAAGTTTTCATATCCTTACAAGAATATTGAATGGCATAAGTATGGTCGCCCATCTCTTCTGCTAAAACCCTGCTTATTTTACAATCTAAAAACATACCCGTATTCATTACATCCGGAATGTGAGTGCTTTTCATCCAATCAATCCAAGTTTTTTCCATTTCCTTGTCAATGCTAATAGTTACATTATAAATTATCATAGTGTTTGCTTTTCTTCCAAATTATCCCCTCTTAATTTTCTGAACCTTTTTCTCGCTTCAGCAGTGTAAATACTCCCTTTATATTCTAATAATATCTTCTCATAAAGCGCTTTTGCTTTCTCCATATTTTTCAATTTTTTCTGATATATCTCCGCCAAAGTAAAAATGGCATCATCGGCCAAAATATCATAAAAAAAGTCTGTTTCTATTTTTTCAAGCATTGCTACTGCTTTTTGAATTTCACTGTTTTTTAGATAAATTTTCGATTTTTTAAATAAGATTTCATCTGTTAAGGAATGTCCTTTATAAATATCTAAAATGCTATCAAGCGTAATTATACTTTCTGAAAATCTGTTCTGAAAAAATAGTAAATCGGCTTTTGCGTAAATTTGCATGGGAATTTCAGAAGTATCCAAACCCAAATTATCGGTAATAAGTAAGGAAAGATGCATGGCATCATTGGCAATTAACTTGGAAGTAGATGCTTTTAGCACATCCAATTGTGCCTGTGCCCATTCAAAATCCCCTTGAAAATAGGCGATTCTTGCCCTGCGCAATTTTGCCTCATGCCCCAAAGGATTTTCCTTAAAACTTTTTTCTACTTGGGAATAATACAAAATGGCAGTCCATACTTTATTAGTTAGTAGCATAATATCGGCATATTCCAATTTGCACTCTGCTAAATCAGATTTCCTCAGCTGAGGAATAAGCATTGCCTCATCTAGAATAGTGGCAGCAGATGATAAATTATGCTGGTAAAAAGCTTTGAAATGGGCATAATTGGAAAGCAGTAAAATGGTGTTTCTGTTTTTTCCCAGTTTTGCAATTATATCCAAATAAAGTTTATCTAGTTTTTCCAAATCTGTTTGCGCCCCTGCTTTTTCAATCATCAAATTGTAAGCGTATAATTTATTGATATGCGCATCAATAAAAAAGGAATTTTCTTCTCCTTTTATTATAATATAATCAAAAGCGTCAATAGCTAAATTATAATAGGAATTATTTAAAAAAATATCTGCCAAATCAAAAATTCTTTCCCCATTCTCCCTCAAGCGTTTGTCAATGGCTTTGGCTTGCAAAAAGGCAAGCTCAAACTGATGGTTTTGCATAAAAAGCCAAATAAGCATGTCTGAAAAATCAGTGCTTGAATTCTCTTTTTGCACAAATTTTAAAAGCTGTTTTTTAAGAATATTATAATTCTTTGTGCTTTCAATTCCATCATTATTTAGAAATATTTGCAAACTATTTTTTACACTTTGTTTTTGGTTGGGATGATTTTTGATAAGCCGTAAATATGATGCTACCATATTTTCATTGTCCCCCATTTGTTTGTACACATTTGCAACTTGCAAATCGTAAGGATATGTAGAGTCTGCCGCTTTTGCTTTTTGGTAAGTTTCCAATGCTAAATCATACTCTTTACGCAGGATAAATGCATTTCCCAAACTTATCACTTGCCCAACTTGTTTGCTGATATTTTCTATTGCCGAATGGTAAGTTTTTTTAGCTTTTTCCTGTTTTCCATTCTTTTTTTGCAAAAAGCCCAAATCGACTTGGTAATTAAGACTTTTCGGATATTTTTTCAAAATTTTGGAAGCCAACTTTTCTGCTTCTTTGTAGTTCTCAATATTTATTAGGCAAGAAAGGTAAGGGGCGTAATAAGATGGGGAAATAGTTTTTTTATTAAGTTCTTTATATAGCGCTATGGCTTTATCGTACTGCCCATTTTGATAATACTGATAGGCAAGCTGTGCTTGATTGCTTTGCGAAAAAACAAAAGCAGAAACAAGCATGCATAAAAACAAAAGTTTTTTCATTACTCAATAATTTCAAAGCCAGTATACTTTTGCAGGGCTTTTGGGATTCTTATCCCACCATCAATTTGGTTGTTTTCAATTAATGAAGCAAAGATTCTAGGTAGCGCCAAAGCGCTTCCATTTAGGGTGTGGCAAAGCTGATTTTTTCCATTTTCATCCTTAAATCGTAATTTCAAACGATTGGCCTGATAGATCTCAAAATTGGAAACAGAACTTACTTCCAGCCATTTATCTTGCCCTGCTGAATAGACCTCAAAATCGAAAGTAAGAGCAGAAGTAAAACTTAAATCACCCCCACAAAGTTGAGAAATTCTATAAGGCAATTGCAAATCATCTAAAATAGAAGCGACATGGCTTACCATCTTATCCAAAGTTTCATAAGATTTCTCAGGATGTTGAATTTGCACAATCTCCACTTTATCAAATTGATGTAAACGATTAAGCCCCCTTACATCTTTACCATAAGAACCTGCCTCCCTCCTAAAGCAAGGAGTATAAGCCGTGCATTTTATAGGAAAATCTTTTACAATAACATCACGAAAAAAGTTAGTTACAGGTACCTCTGCAGTTGGAATTAAATATAAATCTATTTCAGAAGGAACTTTATATAAATCTTCTTCAAACTTAGGTAATTGCCCAGTTCCAAATCCGGATGCTTCATTAACCAAATGAGGTGGTAAATATTCGGTGTATCCTGCATTGGTATTTTTGTCTAAAAAATAAGCAATAAGTGCTCTTTGCAATCGTGCTCCTTTTCCTTTATAAACGGGAAAGCCAGCGCCTGTAATTTTATTTCCAAGTTCAAAATCAATCAAATCATAATCGGTAGTTAATTCCCAGTGCGGTTTTGCATTTTCAGCTAATTTTGGCTTTTCTCCCGATTCTTTGATGATTTTATTGTCTGCATCAGAATTTCCTTTTGGCACGCTTTGGTGAGGCACATTGGGTATTTGCAACAGTAATCCTAAAATATTTTTCTCTAATGCTGCATATTTGTCTTGTAAAGCTTTGGTTTCTTCTTTTATGTTTGTGCTCTTTACTTTTAAATCATTTGCTTTTTCCATCTCCCCAATTTTGTAAAGCTCCCCAATTTGTTTGGATAATTGATTGCTTTTGTAAAGTAAATCATCTAATTCTTTCTGAGTAGATTTTCGACTATCATCTTTTTGCAAAAGCTGATTAATTATATCAT